>JBEVMR010000097.1:0-11043 GCA_040508545.1 Solirubrobacterales bacterium | reverse complement strand
GGCCGGCGTCCCGGTCTTCTGACCGACGGCAGGTGCCGTCGTGGCACTCCCCCCGGAGCACCACGACGGCCACCCGCCCCGTCGGCTTGGCCGTGGGGACCAAGTCGACGGCGCTCGCGATGGCGGCAGCCTTGACCGTGGCAATCGTCTTCCTGGCGCCCGCCGGCCGCCGCTGGGCGGCTGCCGGCTGGTGGTTTGCGGCGGGGCTTGCCGGTGGGGGCTACTGGTACCTGCGCAATCTCGTGATCTCGGGCAATCCCCTGCCCCAGCTCGAGCACCTGGGGCCGATCACTCTGCCGCATCCCGAGCGACTGCAGGAGGGCCGGCCGGACTTCTCCATCGCCCACTACGCGACCGACACCGGCGTCTGGCGCGAGTACTTCCGCCCAGAGCTGCACGAAGCGTTCGGCCTGCTCTGGCCGTTGGTGATCCTCGCCGCGATAGCCGGTGGCCTTACGGCCCTCATCTGGGGCCGCACCCGTGTCCTCCGCTGGATGGGCGGCGTGGCCCTATTCGGCATGCTCGCTTACCTCTTCACCCCCCTCAGCGCCGCTGGCCCCGAGGGCGCCCCCGAGGGCTTCGGCATAAACCTCCGCTACGCCATCCCAGCTCTTTTGGCTGGTATCACGCTGTTACCCGTGGCAAGGGCGGTGGTGGGGGTGCCCCGGTCGGGCGCGGCGTCCTCTTTTTCGCCCCAAGTGCAATCTCGGACGGCCAAACTCGCTCCTGGCGAAAAACCCAGCGGGCGACCGGGGCACCCCCGGCGCCGCCCCCCCGCCGGGTGGTTGCTACTCGGGGTGCTCCTCTTCGCCCTGCTCATAACCAACCGCGCCGACGCCGTCGCCCGCGACCCGGACCGCATCTTCGCCTGGGCGATCGCGCTGCTCTTCGTCCTGATCCCCGCCGCGCTGCTCTTCGCCCGCAGCCGCGGAGTGTCGCGGGGGGCGGTTATCGGGGGCTTTGCAGCCCTCGCCCTGCTCGTCGCCGCAATCGGCTACCCGTTGCAGCGTGACTACCTGGGCGATCGCTTCGCCAACGCGGACCCCGACACGAGCATCCCCGGCATGCACCTCGACTCCGCCTATCGCTGGGCCCGAGACGTCGGCGACACACGGATCGGCCTCGCCGGCACGACCGCGGGGTTCCTCCAGTACGGCTTCTACGGCACCGACCTCTCCAATCGTGTCCGCTACCTGGGCGTCGAGGGGCCCCACGGGTCCTTCGGCGCGATCCCGAGCTGCCCCGAGTTCCGCGCCGCCGTCAACGCTGCCGATCTCGACTACCTGGTCACGGCGCCGCTGCTCAACTTCGTCGAGCCCGATGATCCGATTCGCTCGCCCGAGGCTCGCTGGCTGCGCTCCGAGCCCGCGGTCGCCCCGGTCGGCCGCAGCGGGCCAGTGACCGTCTGGCGTGTACGCGGCCCCCTCGATCCCGGCGCCTGCGGAATGCGCAACGCGCCACTCAGCAGCATCCCCCAGCAGCCCAGCTCATAGCCCCGGGCCACCGCGCGACGACGCTACCCTGGTCGCGATGGCCTATCCGCTCGAGAACGCGCTCTTCCAGTGGGAGGAAGGATGGCGGGTTCTGCGCGCGATCGAGGAGACGCGTGAGCGGCGTCAGGCGGACCGCGTCGTCGGTGCGATCCAGGACGAGCTGCGGCGCCGGATCGGACCCACCTTCCTGGCCGCCGAGCTGGCGGAGCTGTACGGCCGGGGGACCGACTGGTGCCTGCAGGTGGCGATGGACGCGGTGCCGGGCCTTGGCGCCGATTCGCGTTCGCTAGCCGATGCCGCGTTTTGGCTCTACCTACGCGGCGCGACCGATTTCGCCGGCGGTCGCCAGCTACTCGTCTGAGTCGTCGTCGCCAGCGGCGCCGGGGGCGCTCTCGCCGGCACGCCGGATCACGATCTGGTCAGCGTCGATGCGGACGGTGACCTCCCGCTTGCCGGCCCAGTGCTCGGCGTAGACGGGATTGTCCTTGACTGCGGCATCGAGCCAGAGGCCGTAGCCGTCCCGCTCGCCGTGGTCGAAGGTCGCCTCGAGCTCTTTGCGACGTCCACGGCCGCCGCGCCTGCCGCGACGCCGGCGGCGCCGGGGGCGCGTGCCAGCGGCCTCCTCGTCGTCGTCCGCAGAGCTTCGCTCTTTGCGGGCCGGCTTCTCCTCGCCGTCCTCAGTCTCATCTCCCTCAGCTTCGTCCTCGTCCTCTTCCTCTGCCTCCTCGGCCTCTTCCGCGGTTGCGGTCGCGACCTCGGCCTCGATCTCGTCGCGGAGGTCGACTTCGCCGCTGCCGGTCTCCTCACCGTCGGGCGTCAGGTCGTGCTGCTTGCGGAACTCACGCAGCTCCGAGGCGGAGACCTCGAGCTGGTGGGCGATCCAGGCATCGGTGCGTCCTTGCCGCACCCAGGCGCGGATCTGATTCAGCTGTGGCTTCAGCGAGCGTCTTGCCATCGGCGCGCGAGTCTATTCAACCTGGATGGCAGTTAGCGGAGTCACGGTGCGCAGGTGCTGTCAGGCCATCAGAAAGGAGAGGGCCTCGAACATCGAGACGACCACCACGACGACGGTCGCGGTCAAGCACACAGCCAGCACGCTGAAGCGCACTTTGCCGTGCTGCTCGTTGCGGGTCATGCGGCGCTCCCGCGAGCGGTTGGCGGCGCGCCGGCGCAGCTGCTCGCGCCGACGACGCTCCAAGGTCGTCTCCTGCTCGAAGGCAACCTCGAACTGGTTGATGCTTTGCCGCATTCTCATAGAAAGGGCCCCGGAGGGCCGCGGGGCGGACCGTAGCAAAGCCGCACGAGCGCTTGCAGGCCTCAAGCCAATCCCGGGCAGTGGATGTGACGACGATCACGGCCCGCAGGCGCCCCAGAGGCCACGGCCGGCACGAGCGGCCGCCAGCTCGAGACGTTCGAAAAGGCCCGCAAAGCGATCGTTAGGCGCGATCGTCAGCGTGCGGGCCAAACCGCGGCTGATCAGGACTGAGTTGAAGAATCGAGCGCGCGTTGGACTTTGTACGGGCTTGGACACGTTCAAAGTCGAATCCTCGATAGAGATGTAGGCGAGCATGCGGCCGTAGACGTCGCGCCGCTCGACTCCGAAGACCAGTCGCACGCGCCGACCTTCGAGCTGGCCGTGGGTGAAGTCGGAGGCCTGTGGCCCAAAGCACTGCACCGGCTCCCCCGGCTTCACCGTCTCCGGCGTATCCACGCCGATCAGCCGTACGTCCTCGACCTCCCCGTCGATCCGTGCCTCGATCGTGTCCCCGTCGACGACTCGCGTCACCAGGGCCATCGTCGATGCCGGCCCCGCGTCCGGATCCTCCTCCCACGGCCGCAGCACCAGCAGCGCGACCACGACAAACAGGATCGCGCTGCCAATCCACTCGCGCCTCATGCCATCTCAAGCACGAGGCGCGCCGAAATCTCCCCCCGCCGCTACGGGATGCGGCGCACGTTGCTGATCAACGTCTCTTTGATCTGGGCGACTATCTCCAGCGCCTCGTTCCACTCGCGCTGCCAGACGTTGCGGCCGAAGATGACGCCGCTGCCGCCGGCCTGCATGATCTCGCGGGTGTGGCCCAGGACCGTCTCGTCGTCGACCTTGGAGCCGCCGGAGAGTACGACCAGGGCGCGCCCGGCCGACTCGACGCAGTGCTGGATCGCTCCGGCCTGGTCGATCTCCATCTCGTTGTAGGGCGCCTGCGCGTCCTTGTCCTTCTCGGGGTCGATCTTCGGCATGTTGAGCTTGACCACGTCGGCGCCCATCTCCATCGCCAGCCGGGCCGCGTAATCGATCGCGTAGAAGGAGTTCGGCCCGCCCTTGGCTTCGACAGCTTCACCGCGCGGGTAGGACCAGACGATCAGCGGCATCCCGTAGCGGTCGCAGTCTTCGCGCACGGTGCGGAGCTGGGCGAGATCCTCGTCCTGACGGGGCGAGCCGACGTAGAGCGTGTAGCCGACCGCGTCGGCGCCGAGCCGCACCGCGTCCTCGACGCTCGCGTTGCAGCTCGAGAACGCCTTGGCGGAGGAGGGGATGTCGGTCTTGCCGTTGACCTTGAGGATCAGCGGCACCTGACCGGCGTAGTCGGGGTAGTACTTGCTCGCCATGCCGATCTGGCAGGCGAGGGCCGAGTAGCCGGCCTCGGCGGCGAGGCGGAACTGGTAGTCGGGATCCTTGGAGGCCGGGTTGGGGAAGAAGTCACGCGGGCCGTGCTCGATGCCCTGGTCGATCGGCAGCAGCATCAGCGTGCCGTTGCCCGGTCCGAACTCGAAAAGCAGGCGGCGCAGGCGGGTCCGTTTGCCGGGCGCCAGCTCGGCCAAAAGCGATTTCTGCTCGGTCAGGCTCTTCAACTCCACGCTGTATTCCTCCTCGAAGATGGGTTCTCCGGAAGTATGTCACTGACCTCTGCCGCCGGCGGCATGCGCCGAGCGCCCGCGACGTGCAGTTATCCTCGATTGACCATGAGTGAGACTGAGCTCAGCGTGATCTGCAAGAACTGCGGCTCCGAGGTCAGTCCCTACGTGACCGAGTGCCCCTACTGCGGTGCCAGGCTGCGCAAGCGGGCGCCGAAGCTGGAGCGCCGGGGCGACGGGCTCGAGGCGAAGCCGCGCCGCGGGCCGGCCAAACGGCTGCTGCGGATCAAGCTGCCCTCGCGCGCTGCCGGCTCCAACCGGCCCTACGCGACGCTGGCGGCGATCCTCGGCTCCGCCGCGCTGCTCCTGGTCGAGCAGGCGGCCGGCGCTTCGCTGATCGAGGTCGGCGGGCTCACGGTGCCGCTGGACGGCGAGTGGTGGCGCTATCTGACCGCCCCATTCGCCTACGTCGACGTCGGCTACCTCTTCGTCGTCGGGGTTGCCCTGGCGATCTTCGGGGTCGGCGTCGAGCGGCGGCTCGGCAGTGGCCCGACGGCGCTGCTGCTGCTCGCCTGCGGGGCGCTGGGCATGTTGGCCGCGGGCGGGATCGCCAGTGCCCAAGACGACTTCGTCGTGATCGCCGGCGGCAACGGGATGGCGCTGGGCGCCCTCGCCGCCTGGTTCGCGATCCACCGGGCCGAGGCGCGGGCCGCGATCGACCGTGACTACGACCCGATCGGAGTGGTCGTGGCCGCCACGGTTCTGCTGGCGCTGCCGATCTTCGAGTCGACTGCCGACGTCTTCGCGGGTCTGGCGGGGGCCGTCGTCGGCGGCCTCGCGGGCGTTGCCGCCGCGGCCCTGCGCCGCGACGTGCCGTGACCTGAGCACCCATATCGACTTCGAAGTGGCGGCACGTCTAGGCTGGGCTCCGATGGTGCCCGAAGAGGAGAAGCGGCTCGAAGCCGCGATCGAGCGCCTCGCCGAGGCGGGTCGCTTTGCCGAGGCGGAGGCGATCGTTGCCCACGCGGCGCCGCAGTTGCAGCGTGTCCTCGCCGCCGCCCTTGCCGAGGGCGGCTGGTTCGGCGAGTCGCACGAGAGCGAGTCGCTGAAGGCTGCGACCGTTCCCGACCCGGAGGAGCGGATCGCGGCGGTTCGGACCCTTCTGGCGGAGGAGGCGCGGATGGGGATGATGGTTGGAGTTGCCGTCGGCTGGGCACTGAAAGAAGAGATGAGCGAGGGCGAAGCCCCGGAAGGAGAGAGCTGAATGGAGATCAAGTTCCACGGCCAGTCGTGCTTCGAGTTGAGCGAGGGGGATACGACGGTGCTGGTCGACCCTTTCCTGGCGCCGAACAACCCTTCCGCGGTGGCGACCGCGGAGGAAGTCGAGCCGACCCACATCGCGATCAGCCACGGTCACGTCGACCACATGGCCGACGCGGTGCCGGTGGCGAAGCGGACCGGCGCCCACTGCGTGGCGATCGTCGAGCTCGCCAAGTGGCTCGAAGGGCAGGGCATCGAGGGCGTCAGCGACCCGAACTTCGGCGGCACGGTCGAGTTCGAGTGGGGCTACATCGCACTCGTTCCCGCCTGGCACACGAACACCCTTCCGGGCTCCGAAGAGTCCCCCTACAGCGCTGAGGACGGCGTCGCGATCGGCCCCGCCGCCGGCCTCGTGATCAAGATCGGCGAGACGACCGTCTACCACGCCGGCGATACCTGCCTCTTCGGCGACATGCAGCTGATCGCGCGACGCCATGAGCCCGACGTGGCGCTGCTGCCGATCGGCGGCCACTACACGATGGATCGCCACGACGCCGCCATTGCCGCCGAGCTCGCCGGCGCCGGCACGGTGATCCCGATGCACTACGACACCTTCCCGCCGATCGAGACCGACAGCGGCGCCTTCAAGGCGGAGGTAGAGGAGAAGACCTCCTCGACGGTCGTCTTGCTCAGCCCGGGGGAGACGCACTCGGTCTGAGTGCGTTCGTCCTTTTTGGGCATATACGGGACAAAGGACGAACGCGCTCAGAAACTGGCCAGGCAGCCAGTCCGGTGCTAGTCTCGAACGCTCCAGCCGCACCGAGCCGAGGAGAGTGCAGATGGGCACCAAAGAGGCAACCGGGACGCAATCGCGGACCGAGCGAGCCGACTTCCAGGCGACCGCCGATCCGGCCCTGAACGAGGCCGCCGATCGCACGGCCGACATCAAGCTGCTCACCTACGAGGAGCTCTACGGGCTCTGGGAGCGCCAGCAATGGCAGACCCAGGAGCTCGACTTCAGCCGCGACCGCGAGGACTGGCAGGAGCGAATCGACCCCGAAGAGCGCTTCCAGCGGATGTACGGGCTCTCCTCCTTCTTCATCGGAGAGCAGAAAGTCGCCGAGGAGCTCGGCCCGATCATGCGGGCGGCGCCGACCGAGGACCAGAAAATCTTCCTCTGCACGCAGATCGCCGACGAGGCTCGCCACGTGCGCTTCTTCGAGCGCTTCTACCGCGAGGTCGGCGTGCTCGAGTCCGAAGAGCTTTCACAGATGCTCGTGGAGACCTCCGAGCACCTCAACGAGAACTTCGGCCGCCTCTTCGACGAGATGCTGAAGCAGCGCACCGACCGTCTCTCCGCTGAACCCGAGGACACCGAGATCCTAGTCGAGGCGGTGACGCTCTACCACATGGTGATCGAGGGAATGCTGGCGCTCACCGGCCAGCACTTCATCATGGACTTCAACGAACGCGAAGGGACGCTGCCGGGCTTCGTCGAGGGCTTCGGAAACGTCGCCCGCGACGAGCACCGCCACGTCGCCTTCGGCTCGGTCTTCCTGCGCGAGAAGGCGCATGAGGACGACCGCTACAAGCAGGCGATCCAGCGCACGCTGGAGGAGTCGGTGCCGGCTGCCGAGGGCGTCCTCTCGCCGCCATGGGCGCCCGAGGACGAGGACTACGAGCTCTTCGGCTTCTCGATCGCCGACACGCGCGCCTTCGCGGCGAAATGCCTGATGCGCCGGCTGAAAGTGATCGGGCTGGGCTAGGAGCTAGCCGGCTTCGACGCCGAGTCCGACTTCAACCGCGGCCGGCGGAGGGGGTGATTCGGCGGGGGGTTCGCTTGGCGGTGCTTCGCTTGGTGGTGCTGGTTCGCTCGGCGGCGCGCTTTCGGCCGGGGGAGCGCTTTCGGCGGGAGGCGCTGATCCGCCCACCGTGACCACGACGGTTTCGCTGCCGGTGGTGGGGGCGCCCGCGGTCCCGGTCGGCGATTTCGCCCCGGTCAGTTTCGGCACGGTGGCTTTCGCCGGCGCCGATTCGGTCTCGATCTCGACCGGAGCAGTCGTTTCGGCGGGGGCGGGGGCAATCGCGGTTTCAGGAGCCGGCTCGGTGGCGACGGGCGCCGGGGCGGGCGGCTCGGGGGCGGGGGCCAGAGTTGGCTCGACCGCCTGCGAGGGCGGCTGCGCGACTACGGCGTGGCGGTCCCCGAGGGAGAGTGGGCCGGGGTTGGCGGCAGCAGACTGGGTGGCGGGGTTGCTCTTCGGCGCCGGGTTCCAGTCGACCTTCTTGTTGACCTCGACCGCGCCAGCGGTGATCACGGCAGCGGTGACGACGGCGACGGCCTTGGTGCCGATCGCGCCGCCGACGATTCCACCGGCTGCGCCGCCGCCGCTGATCGCGGCGCCGACACCGCCCACCGCACCAGCGCCGGTCGCGGTTGCCGCTGCGGTCGCACCGGCGCCGGCACTTGCGGTCGCGCCGGCGCCGGCCGCACCGCCGGTCGCGCCTGCCGAGGCACTGCCACTTGCGCCGCCGAAGCCAAGCTTGGAGAGGATGAGGCCCTTGAGCGCGACCAGCGCTCCGGCGGGGGCCAGGGCCGCCATCACCTTCTCGTTGGAGCGAACCTGGGAGCGGAAGTCGGCGCATTCCTCGCAGTCGCGCACGTGGCGGCGGACTGGGCCGGAGACCTTGCGCAGCCCCTCGGCGGCCTCGGCCAGCTCGAGCCGCACCTCGCCGCAGGTCAGCTGGCGAGCCTGGCTCGCCTCGGCGAGAGAGATCCGGGCCCGCACCAGCAAAGACTTGACCGAGGGCACGCTGGTCTCCATCGCGGCGGCGATTTCCTCATAGGACATCGCGTCCATCTCGCGCAGCAGCAGCGCCGAGCGTTGGGTCTCGGGCAGTTTGCTGACGTCTGAGAGCAGCTGGCGGAACTCCTCGCGGTTGTTGACCTTCTCCGCGGTCGTTGCAGCCTCGACGACGGGGACCATGTCCATCGATTCCTGGGCGTCGGCGGTCGGTTTGCGCAGGTGGTTGAGGCAGCGGTTGCGGGCGATTCGGTAGAGCCACGGGCGCAGGTTGATCTCGCGCTCGTCGGCGAGCATCGCCCGGTAGGCGTTGACGAAGACCTCCTGCAGCACGTCCTCGGCGTCCTCGGTGGAGCCGAGCATCTGGCGGCAGAAGCCGAGCAGGCGGGCCTGGTAGCGGTCGACGATCGCCTCGAAGGCGCCGGCGTTGCCGCTGCGCGCCATCGCGATCAGCCTCGCGTCCCCCTGCAGCTTCAGCAGGGGCGAGCGGCGGGCTAGAAGTCCGCGCTGACTGGCGTGGGTTAGAGCTGATGCCTCCAAGCTTCACTCTCCAGGGAAGGCGTTTGACGAGCGAATCGCGTCGTCTTCGTCAATAGGGACACCGTACCAACGGCTTAGTTGCGGTCTGTACAAACATTTACCCGAGGTTTAGACGCGCGAACCGATGCCGCTTTTAGGCACGAAAGTGCTCGAAACGAGCCAGGAGCGTGCCAACGCCGTGGAGGAAGTGCCCGGGGCGGGACTCGAACCCGCAAGCCCCCTGAGGGGCAGCGCATTTTAAGTGCGCCGCTTTTGCCAGTTTCGCCACCCGGGCATCAGCGATGGTATCTGCGCCGATAGGCTCGCGGTATGTCTGAGCACGGGGGGCGGCTTGTGGCAAAAGCCTTGAAATCGAGGGGGGTGAGCCACCTCTTCACGCTCTCCGGCGGGCATCTGTTCTCGATCTACGACGGCTGCAAAGCGGAGGGGATCGAGATCATCGACGTGCGGCACGAGCAGTCGGCCGTCTTCGCCGCCGAGGGCTTCGCCAAGGCGACCAGGCGGATCGGCGTGGCGGCGCTGACCGCCGGCCCGGGGGTGACCAACGGGATCAGCGCGATTGCCGGCGCCCAGGCCAACTGCTCGCCCGTTTGCGTGCTCGGCGGGCGGGCGCCGGAGATGCGCTGGGGCTCGGGCTCGCTGCAGGAGATCGACCACCTTCCCTTCGTCTCGCCCCTGGTCAAGTCGGCGGAGACGGTGAAGGAGACTGCGGAGATCTCGGCCCGGACTGCGGCTGCGTTGGACCTGTCCCTTTCAGCGCCTTTCGGCCCGACCTTCGTCGACTACCCGCTCGACGTCGTCTTCAGCGAGGCGGAGGCTGCTGTGCCGCCGCCGTCGAGCCCTGATGCTGGGCCGGCAGCGGGGGTCGAGGAGGCGGCGGCGCTGCTGGCGAATGCCGAGCGCCCCGCGATCATGGCCGGCAGCGGCCTCTACTGGGGCCGCGGCGAGGAGCAGCTGCAGGCGCTGGCCGAGGCTCTCGGCATTCCGGTCTTTCTCAACGGGCTGGGCCGCGGCTGCCTCGCCGCCGACCACGAGCTTGCCTTCAGCCGGGCGCGCGGCGCTGGGCTGAAGGGCGCCGACGTGGCGCTCTTCGTCGGCGTGCCGATGGATTTCCGCCTCGGCTTCGGCGGCAGCTTCGGCGAGGAGACGAAGCTGATCCGGCTGGACGCCGCGCCAAATGCCCTGACCGCGAACCGGGCGCCCGATGTCGACCTGGTCGGCGACGTCGCGGCGAGCCTGACGGCGATCCGCGAGTCGGCCGGCGGCGAGAGGGGGCGCACCGATGCCTGGCTCGGCCAACTGCGCGAGGTCGAGACGGAGAAGCGGGCTGCCGAGGAGGCGGAGCTGAACGACGCGCGCTCGCCGCTGCATCCCGTCCGCGTCTACAAGGAGCTGGGGGAGGTGCTCGATCGCGACGCGATCGTGATCGGCGACGGCGGCGACTTCGTCTCCTACGCCGGCCGCTTCGTCGACACCTACGAACCGGGCTGCTGGATGGATCCCGGCCCGTTCGGCTGCCTCGGCGCCGGCCCCGGCCAGGCGATCGGCGCCAAGCTCGCTTACCCCGACCGGCAGGTCTGCCTCTTGCTTGGCGATGGAGCGTTCGGCTTCGCGGGCATGGAGTTCGACACTTTGGCGCGTCACGGTCTTCCCGTGGTGGGGGTGATGGGCAACAACGGCATCTGGGCGCTCGAGCATCACCCGATGAAGTTCCTCTACGGCTACTCGATCGCCGCCGAGCTGCGCCCGGAGACCCGCTACGACGAGGTCGTCTCCGCACTCGGCGGCCACGGCGAGCTGGTCCGTACCCCCGACGAGCTCCGCCCGGCTCTCGACCGCGCCTTCGCCTCCGGCAAGCCCGCACTGGTCAACGTGCTCACCGACCCCGAGGTCGTCTATCCGCGCAGGGCCAACTTGGCCTAATTTGGTTTGACGTCCCTCACCTCCGGGGGATAACGGCCACACAGCAGCACGTAAGTGGAGCAAGTGGAGGTGAGGTTGCTGAGAGGGTTGGGGCCTGGACGCCTCGGTGTCTCGTGCACGATCGCCCTGTGTGGGGCCGTGCTCCTTACCGGATGCGGGGGAGGCTCGGG
>JBEVMR010000053.1:0-18063 GCA_040508545.1 Solirubrobacterales bacterium | reverse complement strand
ACGCAGTCCTAGGCACCGTGATCTTGCCGGGCACCGCCTTCGTCGAGCTGGCCCTTGCCGCAGGCGAGCAGGTCGGCGCCGAGCAGGTCGCAGAGCTGACCCTGCAGGCCCCACTGGTGATCCCCGAGTCGGGCTCGGTCTTCCTGCAGGTCACGGTGTCCTCGCCCGACGAGGGAGGAAAGCGCTCGATTGCGATCCACTCACGCCCCGCCGGCGGCGAAGGGGAAGGCAGCCAATGGACGCTGCATGCATCGGGATCGCTCAGCACTGAGCCATTCGCCGCACCCCCGGCTATGGCGGAGTGGCCGCCTCCGGGCGCCGAGCCGATCGCAACCGAGGAGCTTTACGAAGCCCTCGCCGGGGCTGGCTTCGAATACGGCCCGGCCTTCCAGGGCCTGACCGCGGCTTGGAAGGCAGGTGAGGAGATCTACGCCGAGGTGGGGCTGGCCAAGGACCAACGCGAGAGCGCCGCGAGCTTCGGCATCCACCCAGCGCTGTTGGACTCCACGCTGCACGCGGGCGTCTTCTCTCCCGCGGCCGGGGATGACCAGGCGCAGGGGATCGGCCTTCCCTTTTCCTGGGGAAAGGTCGCCCTGCAAGCCGGCGGCGCCGAGGCGCTGCGCGTAGCGTTGCGGCGCGAGGGCGAGGAATTCTGCCTCGATCTCGCCGATCCCGGTGGCGCCCCCGTCGCCAGGGTCGGTTCGCTGAGAACTCGCCCGATCTCCCCGGAGCAGCTGCAAAGCGCCCAGCGCCGCTCCGAGACCCTCTTCGGCCTCGATTGGCGTCAGGCAGCGCCGGCGGCTCCATCCCCCGGGCAGGCTCCGCATCGGCTCGCCACCCTGGGAGAGCTGGAGCTCCCAGGCGCGGCGCGGTACAAGAGCCTGAAAGAGCTGAGCGAGGCGATCGGGGCGGGGGAGGCGCCACCGGAGGCAGTCCTCTTCACCACCCCTCGAAGGACAGCAGAGCCACTGGCAGAGGCGTCTCTGGCAGCCACTCGGAGCACCCTGGAGCTGTTGCAAGGATGGCTCGCGGAGGGCAGCGTCGGGAGCTCTCGCCTCGTGCTGCTGACCCAAGGCGCGACTCCGGTGAAGCGAGAGGAGTCTGCCGACCCTCTTGCCGCGTCGCTCTGGGGCCTGGTGCGCTCAGCTCAATCCGAGCACCCCGACCGTTTCTTGCTCGTCGACAGCGATGGCTCTGAGGCCTCCGAGGCGGCCCTGCCGGCGGCTATGTCGAGCGGGGAGCCCCAGCTGGCCCTGCGCGAGGGCATTGCCTTTGCGCCCAGGCTGGGCCGGGTGCGAGGGCAAGGGCCTGGCGAGGAGCAGGCGCGGGCCCTGGACCCTGATCACACGGTTCTGATCACCGGCGCCACTGGCGGCCTTGGTTCCTTGGTTGCTCGTCATCTCGCAACCGAGCACGGCGCCCGTCAGCTGCTGCTGGTGAGCCGCAGCGGTCCCCAGGCCCAGGGGGCAGCCGAGCTCCAGGCAGACCTCTCGAGTCTCGGCGCCCAGGTGAGAATCGAGGCCTGTGACGTCTCCGATCCAGGCCAGCTGAAAGCGCTGCTGGGCTCGATCCCCGACGAGCACCCCCTTGGAGCTGTCATACATGCCGCCGGCACGCTGGAGGACGCAACGATCGAGTCCTTGGAGGCAGGGCAGGTGGATCGCGTCTTTGCGCCCAAGGTCGATGCCGCCTGGAGCCTGCACGAGCTGACCAGGGAGATGAAGCTCTCGAGCTTCGTCCTCTTCTCCTCGGCCGCCGCCACCTTCGGCGGCCCGGGCCAGGGCAACTACGCCGCCGCCAACTCCTTCCTCGACGCCCTCGCCCAGCAGCGCAGCAGCGAAGGGCTGCCGGCCACCTCGATCGCCTGGGGCCCATGGTCAGAGACCTCCGGCATGACCTCTGGTCTCGGCGAGGCTGATCTGAAGCGAATCCGCCGCTTGGGTGTCGACCCGCTCTCGGCTGATCACGGCCTTGCCCTCTTCGACGAGGCGATGAGGATTGGGCGCCCCCTTGTCGTCGCCATGGGCATCGACAATCACGGCCTGCGCTCGATGGCGCAGGCCGGACTCCTGCCGCCAATCCTGCAAGAGATGGTCCGCATTCCGGCACGACGGGCCGCCGCCGCCGAGTCGTTGGCCACCAAGCTCGCCGGGCTCGCTGGGGACGAGCGTGAGCAGGCGGTTCTCGACGCAGTTCGCTCCGAGGTCGCCGCCGTGCTGGGCCACGGCTCCGCACAGGACATCGATCCGGCCAGGGCCTTCCAAGAGCTGGGCTTCGACTCGCTTGCTGCAATCGAACTGCGAAACCGGCTGGGTTCGACTGCCGGCGTGGACCTGCCGGCCACTACCGTCTTCGACTACCCGACCCCGGCTGCGATTGCCGAGTACCTCTTGGCGGAGATGGCGGGAAGGGGGGATGAGTCGGAAACGGCAATCCAGGTTCTTCTCTCCCAGGCGAGTGAACAGGGGCTTGCCGGTGAGTTCTTCCAGCTGCTGGTTGCGGCATCTGCATTTCGTCCGAGCTTCGACGACGATCTCTCCTCAGCCGAAGCGCCGGCCCCAGTTCAGCTCTCGAGTGGGTCGAGGGAGCCGATTCTGATCTGCATGGCGACTGCCACTCACATGTCGGGCGCATACGAGTACACGGCGCTTGCGAAGGAGTTCGAGGGCAATCGAGAGGTGATCGCGGTTCCACAGGTCGGCTTTGGTCCTGATGAGCTGTTACCGGCAAACCTGACCACGGTGGTCGATGCACACGCTCGCACCATCATTCGACTGGCCGGCTCCCGCCCCATCGTGCTGGTCGGGCATTCCACCGGAGGCGCATATGCCCATGCCGTCGCCAGGCGGCTGGAGCTCGAGCACGTCTTTCCGCGCGCGGTGGTCGTGATCGATACCCATCGGAAGCATCTGCAGGGAGGAATGGACGGCTTCGATCCGGTTCTCGAGGCTCTCTTTGCGGACATAACGGAAAACGGTCCGATAAGTACC
Source organism: Solirubrobacterales bacterium (assembly GCA_040508545.1). Taxonomy (GTDB): domain Bacteria; phylum Actinomycetota; class Thermoleophilia; order Solirubrobacterales; family 70-9; genus VRUE01. The sequence goes on along the minus strand of JBEVMR010000053.1, from coordinate 15,073 downwards.
ACTCGCCTTACCGCAATGGGGGCGCATATTCGCCTTCTCTCACAGTGGGACTGGCAGGAGCTCTCCGCCCCCCTGCTCTTGCTCAGCGCCGGTGACCAGTTTGCCGGCTCCTCGTCCGCCGTCGATTGGCAGGGAGTCAGTGGCCTCTCTCGTCAGATCGAGGTACCGGGTGACCACTTCACGATGATGCAGCAACACGCAGGCACGACCGCGCAGGCGATAGAGAGCTGGCTAGAGGAACTGTCCGACGAACCCGCCGATGCCATCTCATCGGCGGCCAACTAAAGGAATCTGACAACGATGGTGCTAAAGACTCACCAATGGGGTTCGGCCGAATCACCCGACATCGTGTGCATCCATGGGGTTGGACAGCACGGCGGCGTATTCGAGCCACTGGGACGGCATCTGGTGGGACTCGGCCACTCTGTGGTTGCGGTCGATCTTCGGGGACACGGCGCTTCCGATCGCGAGCCGCCTTGGACCACGGATGTCAACGCCCAGGACGTCCTCGACACTTTCGACAGCTTGGGAATCCAGCGTGCGGCAGTGGTCGGGCACAGCTTCGGTGGGAGGGTGGCGGCAGCACTTGCCGCAAGTGCGCCAGATCGTGTCACGCGGTTGGCTCTTCTCGATCCTGGGCTCGGCGTCCCACCGGAGCGGGCGCTCAAGAGCGCTGAAATAGAACGCCTCGACTGGAGCTTTGCGACCGTGGACGGTGCCGTCAACGCACTGTTATCCAGCGAATCGATGGTGGCGCCGCCCCGGGACGTGGTCGAAGCCTATGTCCGCGATGACGTGCGCAAGGGGCCGGACGGTCGCTACCGCTTCCGGTTCTGCCCTAGCGCCGCCGTGGTGGCTTGGAGTGAGGTTGTGTTGCCACCCCCGCCGATAGCCGATGTCCCGACCCTCTTCATCCGTGCCTCCACCTCGATCCTCGAGGGAGACGTGCAGGAGCGCCGGTACAGGGAGGCGCTGGACGGTGAGCTGACCGTCGTCTCCGTGCCGCATGGCCACAACGTGCTTTGGGAGTCGCCCGACGAGACAACTGAGGCAATTGGGCAGTTTGTCACCGTGGATGGCGACATGGCCGGCGGTTGACGAGGCAAACATCACTATGTAGTGACGTTTGCCTGACGTCAGATTCAGATCACCAAACCAGGGGGATCAAGCGCTTTGTATGGGCCGCGTACCCTCGGTACTCAGCCCCGAGGCTGCCTTCGAGGGCCTCCTCCTCATGCTGGATGCGAGGAATGAGGCCGATGATGGGGACGGCGAGGCAGATTGCGGCAGACAAGATGTTGCCGGTCGCGATCCCAAAGCCGAGCTGAATCAAGACAAGCCCGGTGTATGCAGGGTGACGTACGAGCCGGTACGGCCCGCTGGTAATCACACGGTGGTCGTCTTGCACGTCGACGACAAAGCGAAAAAAACGGCCGAGGGTGAGGATCGACCAATAACGCAGGGCGACTCCGCTGCACATGACGAGAAGGCCGACGATAAGCCATGTCCAACCGCTTCCGGGCAGGGCCAGGGGCGTTAGGAACCAACCCACCGCCGCCGCCAGCCAGACCGAGCCGATCATGGCCATGCCGATCTGGCGCATCTCCCGGTCCCCAGATAACTCACGCACTTTCAGCTGACTCACCCGTGCGACGATCAGGTAGTCGAACCACTGCGGGACGAACACGACGATGAACATGATGAGGACGCCAAGCGGGCTGGTATGCATGTGATGACTCTATCTGTCGGTGAGAAAGGTGCGCAACTTTTCACCAAGGCATGGACGCCGTTTGCCTGATGACACACCAAATGAAATCCTGCTGATCAGGCCGGGAACAATCCACGTGAGGTTTCCTTTCGGTAATTCATAGATCACCAAACGGTAAGGTAGGGGATGTCAGGGGATAAGCAAGGCGATTACGATGCCGTGATTGTGGGTGCGAGCATCGCTGGGTGTTCGGTCGCGACCTTGCTGGCGCGGGCGGGGGCACGCGTAGCGCTCCTCGACCGGCGCCCCGATGCCACCTCCTACAAGACTCTCTGTACGCACTTCATCCAGGCGAGTGCGACGGAGACGATCCAGCGGCTTGGCCTGGCCGAGCGGATCGAGGCAGCCGGCGGGTTGCGCAACGGCATCGAGGCATGGACGCGCGAGGGCTGGATCCGGCCGCGGCTTGGGGCGGACTATGAGCATCCCCGATATGGGTATGACATCCGCCGCGAGAAGCTCGATCCGATGTTGCGCGAGCTCGCCTCGGAAACGGCGGGGGTCGACCTCATGCTCGGCCATACCGTGACCGGCCTGCTGGAGTCGGAGAGCAGGCCCGCGGGCGTGCGAACCACCGATCGTGACCGTCGGCCTCGTGAGCTCAAAGCTCGTGTCGTGGTGGCCGCGGACGGACGCGATTCGGGCGTTGGCCGAATGGCGCGCGTGCCGTCGCGCGTCAAATCGAACGATCGCTTTGTCTACTTTGCCTACTACCGCGGGCTCCCCCTGGTCTCGGGAAACCGCAGCCTGCTCTGGTTCCTCGATCCCGACGTCGCGTACGCCTTCCCGCAGGATGAGGAGGTCACGCTCATGGCTTGCTTCCAGACCAAGGACCGATTGCCATGGTTCAAGCGAGACCTCGAGGCGAACTTCGAGAACTACTTCAGGGGACTGCCAAACGTTCCGGATCTTGCCGGGGGGGAGAGGGTCTCGAAGATCCTCGGCAAGCTCGACATGCCGCTCTCCATCCGTCCGGCCGGTAGACCGGGGCTCGCGTTCGTGGGCGACGCCGCGATGGCGGCCGATCCGGTGTGGGGGGTTGGCTGCGGGTTCGCGTTCCAGTCTGGGGAGTGGCTCGCCGATGCGATCGGCGAGGCGCTTGCCGGGGGCGCGCCGGATGCCGACATCGACAAGAGGATCGACGGCTACCGGAAGCGCCACCGCCGGAAGCTGCTGGGCCACTTCCTGATGATGTCCGACTACGGGAGCGGCCGGCGCCAGAACACCGCCGAAAGGCTGATGTTGCGAGCTGCGAGCGGCGATGAGGTCACCGCGGCGCGTTTCCACACCTTCATTGCCCGGTCGATCGCCCCGACCGATAGTGAGTTCGCCCGGCTGATGGGTCGGTCGCTTCGCCTTGCCGTGGCGCGCCGCGGGGCCGGGTCGGCGCAGGAGCCCGAGGGGCCGCATGCGCACGGAACTCCGCTGCCGGCCGATGTGACGACGGGTTGGCGGACCGTCGATGGCGTGAGGGTTCCCGTCTCATGTGCGGGACCTTCGGACTCGAGCGAGGCGGTCGTCTTCGTGCACGGCTGCCCGGGCTCCCGGCGCGATTGGGACGATCTGCTCGCGCGGTGTGCTCCGATTGCCCGCACGCTCGCGTTTGACATGCCGGGCTTTGGCCGGGCGGAGAAGCCCGAGGGCTTCGACTGCAGCGTGAGGGGGTACGGCGGCTTTCTCGAGTCCGCTCTCGACCAGCTCGAAGTCGAACGTGTCCATCTCGTCCTGCACGATTTCGGCGGTCCTTGGGGGCTCGAGTGGGCCCGGCAGAACCCGGAGCGATTGGCGAGCGCCACCCTCGTCAATACCGGTGTGCTGTTCGGCTATCGCAGGCACTCCCTCGCGCGGATCTGGGAGACGCCGCTCCTGGGCGAGGCCTTTCTCGCGATGGCGACTCGCAGTGGACTGCGAGCGGTTCTGCGGCGCGGGAGCCGCCGCGATCTGCCGCGCGCGTTCGTCGATCGGATCTACGACGATCTCGACCAGGGCTCGAAGCGCACGCTCCTCCATCTCTATCGGAACACCGATTTGAGCGAGGTCGGGCTTGCGCAGGCGGAGGCTCTGCGCCCGTTGAACCGACCGTCACTCGTCATTTGGGGCGCCGACGACCGCTACCTCCCGGCGTCGATGGCCGGTCGGCAGCAAGCCGCGTTTCCAAGCGCCGAGGTCACCGTGCTCGACGAGTGTGGCCACTGGCCCCTGGTGGAAGCCCCGGACAGGGTTGGGCGCCTGGTCGAACGGTTCCTGCGGGACCAGATCGGCGTTTGAGCGGCCGGCGGCTCAGCCGAGCAGCTCGTCGAGGCGCAGGGCGGCGCGACTCGGTAGGACGACCTCCCCGTTGCGGTGGACCAGCCCGGCCGCGGCGAGCTCGCGCACCGCTCGCTCGACCGCGTCCACCAAAGCGAAGTTGCCCTCTTCGCCGGCGATCTCCCGCTTGAGCTCCCCGAGGGTGAGCTGGACCGGGTACAGGGCCAGTAGCTGCCGCAGCATGGCTGCCTCGATCGCCTTGTCCTCGGCGGCGGGGTCCCGGATCTCCTTCATCCCGTCCATTGCTCGCACCTACTAAGGGCGCACGCAGCTGATCTCTTCCCCCGTGCGGCCGCCCGCGGCATCATTCGCCCTCCTCGGCGAGCATCTCCTGGGCCCACTCGGCCTCGCTCGACCAGCGGTAGAGGGGTGGGTTCGGCCGGCGCTTGGGCACCACCTGCAGCACGCCGCGCCGGACCAGCACGCGCAGATGGCGGGCAATCCTGGCGGGCGCCTCATCTAGCTCGGCGGCGAGCTCGGCCGCGCCAAGCTCTGCTCCCCCCGCCAGCAGGCGCGCGATGCGCTGCCGCAGCGGATGCAGCATTGCGGCGCAGCGATAGTGGCTCTCCCGATCCTGGCGCTTCTCTTCGTCCCCTGACCCCGCCATCCAAGTGGGTAATATAGAGAAGACGAAATCTTCTGTCTGAAGGCCTTTCGTCTGCGCAGGGAGAGGTGCGGCTCAGACCTCCTCGCGCACGCCGCCCATCTCGCTGAAGACCGCCGTGGGGCCACCGTCCTCGCGCTGCTCGTCGGCGATCACGTGGGAGACGGCGTTGATCAGGGCCAGGTGGGTGAACGCCTGGGGGAAGTTGCCGAGATGGCGCCCGCTCTGCGCCTCGAGCTCCTCGGCGTAGAGGTCGAGCCAGCCCGCCGCCTCGAGCAGCCGCTCACAGAGCTTGCGCGCCCGCTCGGGCTCGCCGATCTCGGAGAGTGCCGAGACGAGCCAGAAGGAGCAGATCAGGAAGGTTCCCTCCTCGCCCTTCAGGCCGTCGTCGGTCTCCTCGACCTTGTAGCGGAGGACGAGGCCGTGCTCGGTCAGCTCGTCGGCGATCGCATTGACCGTGGCGCGGACCCGTGGGTCGTCGGCGGGGAGGAAGCGCAGCAGCGGGATCAGCAGGGTCGAGGCGTCGAGCGCGTCGGTGTCGTAGTGCTGGCGGAAGACACCGTCGCGGACGCCGCGCTCGAGGATCTCCGCACGGATCTCGCCGGCGATCGCCTGCCACTCCTCGGCGACCCCGTCGAAGCCGACGCTGCGGGCGAGGCGGACGCCGCGGTCGACCGCGACCCAGATCATCAGCTTCGAGGAGACGTAGTGCTGTGGCTCGCCGCGCGCCTCCCAGATCCCTTGGTCGGGGTGGGGCCAGGCCTCGATCGCCGCTTCGACCTGCTGGCGGATCAGCTGGCGGTCCGAGGGCGTACCGCTGCCTTTCAGCGCTTTTTCGTGCAGGTAGATCGAGTCGAGCAAGGCTCCCCAGACGTCGTTCTGGCGCTGGTCGAAGGCGCCGTTGCCGATCCGCACGGGACGGGCGCCGCCGTAGCCGTCGAGGTGGTCGAGCGTGCTCTCGGTCAACTCCTTCTCGCCGCCGATCCCGTACATGATCTGCAGGTTCGGGTCCTTGCGGCAGATGCTGACGATGAAGCGCATGAAGTCGCGCGCCTCCTGGTCGAAGCCGAGCGTGTGCAGCGCCCAGAGGCTGAAGGTCGAGTCGCGGATCCAGCTGAAGCGGTAATCCCAGTTGCGTTCGCCGCCGGGGGTCTCCGGCAAGGAGGTGGTCGGCGCGGCGAGGATCGCGCCGGTCGGCGCGTAGGTCAGCCCCTTGAGCACCAGCGCCGAGCGCTGTAGGTGGATGCGCCAGGGGTGATCGGGGAAGGTGCCGTCGCGCAGCCATTTGCGCCAGAAGTCTTCGGTCGAGTCGAGCCGCTCGAGCGCCTCCGGGGCGCTGCGCGGACCACCCAGGTCGTTGTCGCCCCAGGTCACGGCGCAGAAGGCGGTCTCGTCTTCGCGCAGGCGGACCGTGCCGTGCGCAGTGCCGCCCTGCAGCGATAGCTCCATGTCGCTGGTCAGTTGCAGCTCGACCCCGTCGCCGCCGCGGGCGGTGGCCTCACCTAGCTCGCCACCGCTCCAGGTCGCCGCATCGGCGCCGTAGGCGAAGCGCGGCATGCACTCCATCTCGATCTCGACCTCGCCGTCGATGCAGGTCATCGTCCGCAGCAGCGAGTGGTCGGACTCGTGCTCGGTGCGCGGCCGCGAGCCCGGTCCCGCCTGCTCGACCCAGTCGCCGATCGTCAGCGCGTCGTGGATCACGACCCAGCCCGTGTCGGTTACCCAGGTCGTCTCGATCACCAGCGTGCCCGGCTCGTAGCGGCGGCTGATCGGCACGATCACCCCGCGCGGGGCCAGCCTGAAATGGCCGGCGCCCCGGTCGAGCAGGGCGCCGAAGGCGCTGGGCGAGTCGAAGCGCGGCAGGCAAAGCCACTCGATCGATCCGTCGTAGGAGACGAGGGCGCTGGTGTGGCAGTCGGAGAGGAAGCCGTAGCTGCCGATCGGTGGGAAACGGTGGTCGGCAGCGCTCACGGGCCGCTCAAGCTACCACCGGGCTACGCTGGCTCTCCGTGACCATTCCGATCGCTCACGTGGCCGGCACCTTCGTGCCGCTCGAGGTCTTCCCGATCACGATCGCCGGCATCCTCTACTGGCACCGGGCGATGGTGCTCTCCTGGGACGGCCGCTCGGTTCCGCTCTGGCGCCAGCTCTGCTTCGGCGGCGGCCTGCTGCTGATCGCGGTCGCCCTCTTCAGCCCGATCGGCCACATCTCCGAGGAGCTCGTGCTCGCGCACATGGGCGAGCACCTCCTGATTGGCGACCTCGCCTCGCTGCTCCTTGTCCTCGGCTTGACCAAATCGCTCTTGCAGCCGATCCTGGCGATCCGCTTCTTCAACCGCCTGCAGATCCTCGCCCACCCGCTCGTCGCCTTCCCGCTCTGGGCGATCAACCTCTTCTTCTGGCACATCCCGGCGCTCTACCAGGACGCCTACGGGGCGGCGCCGGTGCACGCGCTCGAGCACGCGACCTTCCTCTTCTTCGGCTGCACGATGTGGATGGCGGTCTTCGGGCCGCTGCCGAAGCCGCAGTGGTTCACGGCTGGCTGGAAGGTCGGCTACGTGATCGCGGTGCGCTTCACCGGGGCGATCCTCGGCAACGTGCTGATGTGGTCGGGGACGGTGCTCTACCCGATCTACGCCCCCGGCGAGCGCTACTGGGGGATCTCGCCGATCGCCGACCAGAGCACGGCGGGCGTGCTGATGATGATCGAGGGGACCTTCCTCGCCCTCGGCGTGCTCGCCTGGGTCTTCTTCGAAGTCGCCCGCGAAGGGACCGAAAAGCAGAACCTGCTCGACCTCGCCCGCGAGCGCGGGGTGGAGCTGGACGAGCAGCGAGCCCAGCGCGCCGTAGCGGCCGGCCACGGGGCGCTGCTCGAGGAACGCCTCAACGCCGGCGCCGACGACGAGCGCGAACCACGTGCCGTCACTTAAGCACCCATATGGACGCCAAAGTGGCGGTACGTCCGAGCGGTGGCTATTGCCGGCGCTGGTCTTCGTCGTCGGCGCCGCCAGCCTCGGCGCCGAGATCGCCGCGGCGCGCCTCTTGGCGCCCTACTTCGGCGCCTCGACGATCGTCTGGGCGAACACGATCGGTGTCGTCCTGGTCGCGCTCTCGGTCGGCTACTGGCTCGGCGGCCGCTACGCCGACCGCCACCCGCACATGCGCGGCCTCTGCCTCGTCGTCCTCGTCGCCGCTGCGCTGATCGCCGCCGTCCCCTTCGCCGCTCGGCCCTTCCTCGGCTTCTCGGTCGACGCATTCGACACGGTCTCGGTCGGCGGTTTCGCCGGCTCGCTGTTCGGCGTGCTGGTCCTGGTCGCGGTCCCGGTCACCCTGCTCGGCGCCGCCTCGCCCTGGGCCGTACGGCTGGCGGTCAGCGATCGCGAGCACGCGGGCGAGGTGGTGGGGAGGCTCTACGCGATCTCCACCGCAGGCTCGCTCTGCGGGACGATGATCGCCGCTCTCTTGCTGATCCCCATGCTGGGGACCCAGCGCACTTTCCTCGTCTTCGCTCTGGCGCTGGCTCTGGTCGCCGTGGCGGGGCTCGGCTGGCGCTTCGCGGCGCTGCCGGCGGCTCTGGCGCTGGCAATTTTGGCGCCGGTGGGGACGATCAAAGCGGTCGACACCGGCACCGTCCTGTACGAGGCGGAGACGACCCACCAGTACGCGCGCGTGGTCGAACGCGACGACGGCTCGCGGGTATTGGAGCTGAACGAGGGCCAGGCCGTCCACTCGCTCTACCGTCCCGGCACCTACCTCACCGGTGACTACTGGGACGGGCACCTCTACCTGCCCTTCGCCGCGCGGCCCCAGCCGCCCCGCCGAATCGCGATCCTCGGCAACGCCGGCGGCACGGTGGCCCGCGCCTACGGCGACTTCTTTCCGGGCACGGAAGTCGACGCAGTCGAGATCGACGCCGAGCTGACCGAGCTCGGCCGCCGCTACCTCGACCTGCGCAACCCACGCATGCGGACCTTTGCCGAGGACGCCCGGCCCTGGCTCGAGCGCTCCGAGGGCGGCTACGACGCGATCATGGTCGATGCCTACCGCCAGCCCTACATCCCCTTCTACCTCGCCACCCGCGAGTTCTTCGAGCTGGCCCGCGACCGCCTCGCCCCTGGAGGCGCCGTCATCGTCAACGTCGGCCACCCCGAGGGCAGCGACGAGCTCGAGCGGGTTCTCGGCCGGACGATGGCTGCCGTCTTCCCGCGTGTCCTGCGCGACCCGATCGAGCCGACCAACACGCTGCTGCTGGCGGCGGAGGGGCCGCTGTCGGCCGCACGCCTGCGGGCTGCCTCAACCGACCTGCCGCCGGATCTGCGGGCGCTGGCCCGTGAGGCGGCCTCCCGTCTCGCGTCCCACCTCCCCGGCGGTGAGGTCTACACCGACGATCACGCCCCGGTCGAGTGGCTGGTCGACTCATCCCTGCTGGAATACGCCAATGACGAGTAGGGCGAAGGCATGGTTGGTCACCGGGCCGCTCGGGCGCGGCTTGGCTTTCGCGATCGACTTCGCGGTCGCGGTGCGGCGGGGCATATTCCGCCGCGGTGGAGTTTGAACGTGCTCTGGCACGTACAAAGTCCGCAGCGGCAGGCGCTCATCCTCTAGGGTCCCGCGCTCCCGATGCAGCCAAAGGTCTCAGAGCTACCCGGCTCGCGCGTCAGCGTCGAGGTCGAGGTTCCCGCCGCCGATGTCGATCGCGCGATCAACGCCGCCGCCCGTGGCCTGGCGCGGGAGATGCGCATGCCCGGCTTTCGAAAGGGCAAGGCGCCGCCCTCGCTGGTGATCCAGCGGGTCGGCTTCGCCGCCGTGCTCGACGAGGCGATCCGCGAGGCGCTGCCGGAGTGGTACGAACGCGCCCTGCTCGGCTCCGGCATAGCCCCGGTCGGAGACCCGAAAGTCGAGGTCGTCTCGACCCCCGAGGCCGAGGGCGAGCCGCTCAGCTTCAAGTTCGAGATCGGCGTCCGCCCCAAGGCCGAGCTCGGCGAGTACAAGGGGCTGGAGGTCGGCAAGGCCGAGCCCGAGCCGCCGGCCGAGATGGTCGACCGCGAGATCGAACGGATCCGCGAGGGATTCACCAAGCTGGAGCCGGTCGATCGCGCCGCCGCCGATGGCGACGTGCTGCTGGTCGACTTCGAGGGGCTGCTCGACGGCAAGGCGTTCGAGGGCGGCAAGGCGAACGACTACCTGCTCGAGCTCGGCGGCGGCCAGTTGATCGAGGGCTTCGAGGAGCAGCTCGCCGGCGTCAGCGGTGGCGAGACGCGCAAGGTCGAGGTCACCTTCCCCGACGATTACCAGGCCGAGCAGCTCGCCGGCGAAGACGCGGTCTTCACGGTCGAGGTCAAGGAGGTCCGGGAGAAGATCCTGCCCGATCTCGACGACGACTTCGCTTCCGAGGCCTCCGAGTTCGACACGATCGACGAGCTGCGCGCGGACATCGGCAAACGCCTCGCCGAAGCGGTTGGCGAGCGGGCCGAGCAGGATTTCCGCGTCGCCGCGGTTGACGCGGCGGCGGCCGAGGCGAAGCTGGAGCTTCCCGACGATCTCGCCACGGCGCGCGCCACGGAGCGCTGGGAGCGGGTCGAACGTCAGCTCGCCGGGCGCGGCATGACCCCGGACGCCTTCCTGCAGATGCAGGGCAAAACGCGCGAGCAGGTGATCGAGGAGTCACGGCCCGAGGCCGAAGCCGAGCTGAAGCGTGAGGCGGTGCTGGCGGCGATCGCCGATGCCGAGCAGCTCGAGGCCTCCGAGGAGGAGATGGTCGAGGCGCTCGCCCACAGCGCCGAGCACGAGCGGACCACCCCAGAGAAGCTGCTCGCCCGCCTGCGCGAGGGCGGTCGCGACGCGATGATCCGCGACGACATCCGCTTCCGCAAGGCGATCGACCTGGTCGCCGAGTCGGCCAAGCCGATCCCGCTCGAGCAGGCCGAGGCGCGCGAGCAGATCTGGACCCCGGAGAAGGAGCGCAAAGAGAAAGGCGAGCTCTGGACCCCGGGGGACGACGACTAGCTCGAACAATCGCTTGCAAGCCTTGCCTGGGGGCGCAGCTAGTCGATAGTGAGTAGCACCATGAAGGTGCTGACAGAGCGTCGATGGGCCGGCGTCGCCATCGCGGCGGTGCTGTTCGCCGCGATTTTCGCCCTGCGGGTGACGGTCGGCACGCTGGCCGACGCGATCAGCTTCCTCTACGTCATCCCGATCGTCCTGGTTGCCACTGCACGCGGCACGCGAGCGGGCCTGCTGGCGGGTGTCGTCGCCTTCGCGCTCTCCACTGTCGGGGCCCTGATGGCCGACGCCCCGACGAGCGTGCTCGGCTACGTCAACCGGGCGGTCGTCTACCTCTTCGTCGGCGGCCTCACCGGCCGCTTCGCGACGACGCTGCGCGCGCTCGAGGCCGAGAGCGCCCGCCACTTCAACCTCTCGCTCGACATGATCTCGATCGCCGGCTTCGACGGCCGCTTCAAGAGCGTCAACCCGGCCTTCGAGCGAGCCCTCGGCTACCAGCCCGAGGAACTGGTCGGGCGCGCTTTTCTCGACTTCGTCCACCCGGACGATCGCGAGAAGACCGAAGCGGAGGCGGCCTCGCTCTCGGATGGAGCCACCACCGTGCAGTTCCAGAACCGCTACTTCGCCAAGGACGGCGAGGTGCACTGGATGGAGTGGACCTCGATCCCGCTGCCGGGCGAGGGGCTGATCTACGGGGTCGCCCGCGACGTGACCGAGCGCAAGGCGCTGGAGCAGGAGCTGGAGCGGCTCTCCCAGCACGATCCGCTCACCGGCCTCTTCAACCGGCGCCGCTTCGAGGAGGAGCTGAGGCGCCAGCTCGCCTACACGCGCCGCTACGGAAAGGGCGGCGCGCTGCTGATGCTCGACCTCGACCGCTTCAAGCAGATCAACGACGAGCTCGGGCACGCGGCGGGCGACGAGGCGCTCCGCCACGTCGCAGGCTTGCTCAGCGACAACCTGCGGGCGAGCGACACGGTCGCCCGCGACGTCGACCCGATGGTCGCCAGGCTCGGCGGTGACGAGTTCGTGGCGCTGCTGCCCGAAGCAGACGCCGCCGGGGCCGAGGCTGCCGCGGAACGACTGGCGACCGCGGTGGGGGAGACGCCACTGATGATCGATGGCCGCGCGGTAGAGCTGCGGGTCAGCATCGGCGTGGCGACCTTCGACGGGGACGGGATTCCCCCCGAGCAGGAGCTGTTGGCGGCAGCGGACCGGGCGATGTACCTGGCCAAGGCAAGCGGCGGCGATGGAGCAAAGCTTGCAGCCTCGCGCGGCTGAGCGTCGCTCGCGGAAGTCCGCCAGGCCCCTTCTATAGAGTGCCGGCCATGAGCCCTCTGATTCCGATGGTGGTCGAGCAGACCTCGCGCGGCGAGCGTTCTTTCGACATCTACTCACGCCTGCTGAACGAGCGCATCATCTTCCTCGGCACGCAGGTGAACCAGGAAATCGCCAACCTGATCGTCGCCCAGCTTTTGCACCTCGAGTCCGAGGACCCGGACAAGGACATCAGCATCTACATCAACTCGCCCGGTGGCGATGTCTACGCCGGCATGGCGATCTACGACACGATGCAGTTCATCAAGCCCGACGTGCAGACGATCTGCGTCGGCATCGCGATGAGCATGGGGGCGCTGCTGCTGGCTGGCGGGGCCGCGGGCAAACGGATGTCGCTGCCCAACTCGAAGATCCTCATCCACCAGGTCTCGGCCGGCTTCCAGGGTCAAGCGACCGACATCGAGATCCACGCCAAAGAGATCATCGACGTCCGCCGCCGCCTCGACGAGATCATCGCCCACCACACCGGTCAGCCCTTCGAGAAGGTGACCAAAGACACCGATCGCGACTACTTCATGAGCGCGGCGGAGGCGAAGGAGTACAACATCGTCGACCGCGTCATCGAGCACCACTGAAGCTCCGGCTTCTCCTCGTTCTCCTTGCATTTGCCGTTCTCGTCCCGCCGCCCGCCGGTGCCTCCAGCGACGGCGCGACTGAGTTCAGCGCCCATGTCTTTCCGGTGGCGGGGGCGCACTGGGCCCGTGGCTACGTCGGCGAATTCGGCGCTCCGCGCAGCGGTGGCCGCATCCACGAGGGCTTCGACATCGTCGCCGGTTGCCGCACGCCGCTCCTGGCCGTGGCGACGGGCCGCGTGCTGCGCACTGGCTACGACCCGGTCCTCTACGGCAACTACCTGCTGATCCACGGCCAGGGCGAGCGGCGCAGCTACTTCTACTCTCACCTGATCCGCCCGGCATCCGTCGAGCGCGGCGACCGCGTCTGGGCCGGCCAGCGGGTCGGCGCCGCCGGCAAGACCGGCAACGCTCGCACCGTCGGCTGTCACCTTCACTTCGAGATCCATGTCGTGGGCCGTCCGATTGACCCCGAGCCAGTGCTCGACCGCTGGGAACGCAACGGTTGGCTCTAGAGGCCCAGCTCGTACTCGACCCACTCGCTGCGCTCGGCGCCGGTCGCGTCATAGAGGCGCTGCGCCGTCGCGTTGTCGGGGGCGGTGGCCCACTCCAGGTGATGGGCGCCGCGCTGGCGGGCGACCTCGGCGCTGGCCTCGATCAGGGCGCGGCCGATTCCCTCGCCGCGCCGGCCCGCGGTGACGAAGAGATCGTTCAGCAGCACCGTCTCCGCCGGGACCAGCGACGTGAAGTGCCAGTAGAGGCAGGCGTAGCCGGCCAGCTCCTCGTCGCGCCAGGCCCCGAGCAGCATGCCGTCCTCGCTTGGCGCGACGAAGCGTGAGAAGAAGGCGCGATTGCGCTCGTCATCGATGTCCTCGACCTCGTAGAAGCGCTGGTAGGCGGCGATCAGCGGCAGCAGGCAGTCGATCTGCGGTGGGGAGATCGGCTCGATCCGGGCCCTGTTTGCCATCGTCGCCACCGTACCGCGCCGGGCGCAAGGCTTTGCCCGCGGGAAGGGACTGCTCCCGCTTCGCCGTAAACGACGGCAGCGACAGGGCCGGGTTGCATCCCCCTCTAAGCTAGGGACGCGACGCCGGTAGGCAACTACCGTCCCGCAAGGAGGGATTTTCCGCTTTGGCACGTCCCACAGACTCGAACGAGCAGCTCCTCTGCAGCTTCTGCGGCAAGTCGCAGCGCCAGGTCAAGAAGTTGATCGCCGGCCCCGGCGTCTACATCTGCGACGAGTGCATCGACCTCTGCAACGAGATCATCGACGAGGAGCTGACCCCACCCGGCGGCAGCAGTGGCGTCGAGCTGGAGAACTTGCCCAAACCGCGCGAGATTCACGAGACCCTCGAGGAGTACGTGGTCGGCCAAGAGGCCGCCAAGCGCGCCCTCTCCGTCGCTGTCTACAATCACTACAAGCGGGTCCAGATGGCGGCCCAGGGCGACGACCCCGAGGTCGAGCTGCAGAAGTCGAACATCCTCCTGCTCGGCCCGACCGGATGCGGCAAGACCCTGCTCGCCCAGACCCTCGCCCGCATCCTCAACGTGCCCTTCGCGATCGCCGACGCGACCGCGCTGACCGAGGCCGGCTACGTCGGCGAGGACGTCGAGAACATCCTCTTGAAGCTGATCCAGGCCGCCGACTACGACGTCAAGAAGGCCGAGACGGGGATCATCTACATCGACGAGATCGACAAGATCGCGCGCAAAGCCGACAACCCGTCGATCACCCGTGACGTCTCCGGCGAAGGCGTGCAGCAGGCGCTGCTCAAGATCCTCGAGGGGACGACAGCGTCGGTGCCCCCGCAGGGCGGGCGCAAGCACCCCCACCAGGAGTTCCTCACGATCGACACGGCGAACATCCTCTTCGTCTGCGGCGGCTCCTTCGCCGAGCTCGACAAGGTGATCGAGAACCGGGTCGGCGACCGCGGTGTCGGTTTCGGCGCCGAAATCTCCTCGCGCGAGAAGAAGGACAAGGGCGAGTGGTTCGAGCAGGTGCTGCCCGAGGACCTGATCGAGTACGGCCTGATCCCCGAGTTCATCGGACGCTTGCCCGTCGTCGCCGCGATCCACCAGCTCAGCCGCGACGACCTGATCACGATCCTGACCGAGCCGAAGCACGCGCTGACCCGCCAGTTCCAGCGCTTCTTCGAGTTCGACGACATCGAGCTCGTCTTCGCCGAGGACAGCCTCGAGGCGATCGCCAACAAGGCGCTCGAGCGCGAGACCGGCGCCCGTGGCCTGCGCTCGATCCTCGAGGAGACGCTGCTCGACGTCCAGTTCGAGCTGCCGTCGCGGCGGGACGTGACCAAGTGTGTTGTGACCAAGGAGACGATCGTTCAGGGGCGGCGGCCGACGCTCGTGACCGAGGCGGCGCATCAGGACATCGGCGCGGCTGACGAGGGGCTCGACGAAGAAACCGCCTAAGCGAGGGAGGGCCGGGTGCCCCTCTCCATCAGGCCGTCGCGCAGCTGAATCGCC
>JBEVMR010000045.1:0-18702 GCA_040508545.1 Solirubrobacterales bacterium | reverse complement strand
GGGTCTCCAGGAACTCCTCGCGAAGGCGAGCCTGGAGACCCCGCCCCCGACGCTCCCCTCAACGCGCATGCGAGCTTCCAAGCCACCGCCGTCCCACACAATTGCTCGAACGGGTAGCCATCGATAGCTGGATGAAGAATCGGGCAGTCAGGCAGCTCCGGGCCCTGCTGGTGATGGTCGGTGACGATCACGTCCATGCCGAGCGACCGAGCCGACGCAACCTCGTCGACCGCAGTAATCCCACAGTCAACCGTGATCAGCAACTGCGTCCCGCGAGCCGCCAGCTGTTCGATGTTCGGCGCGCTGAGCCCATAGCCGTCTGCAATCCGGTCGGGAATCAGCCAGTCGCACTCGGCGCCTAGCCCACGCAGCGTGCTGACGAGGATCGTCGTCGCGCAGACCCCGTCGACGTCGAAGTCGCCGTGGACGGTGATCCGCTTGCCCTCTCCGATCGCACCAAGGATCTGCTCCGTGACGGTCCCCATCGACCTGAACTCATCCGGTGAATGGGACTCGTCTGCATCGAGGAAGGCCCGCGCCTCGTCCGGCGTCCGGTAGCCCCTGCGAACGAGGGTGATCGCGACCGGCTCGCTCAGCCCCAGCTCCTCGGAGAGAGCGCGCGCCTCTTCGTAGGAGAAGGGCTCGGCCTCGTATGCGTGGATGGTCTCCGCCACGCAGCCAGGCTAGGAAGCGCCTGGGACGGATTTTGGCCGGATTCAGGCCGCTTGTTCCGAGCGAATGCCGATCGCCCAGACCACCGCAAGGCCGATCGCGGTGCCGGGTACCGCGATCAGCGCGGTTCCCAGGTCGGTCTCGCCGATCCCTTTGCCGAGCGCCACCTGGATCACCGCGCCGACCAGCACCGCGCCGATCGTCGCGCCGAGCAGTGCGCCGACGATCCCCTGCCAGAAGCGATCCGGCAGGAAGACCGTGAAGTGCCAGAGGGCGATCCCCATCGTGAACCAGACTACGAGCGCCATGGGCTAGCGATTCCTCCCGTGCTTGCGGCGCTGCTGACGGCGTTCGCGGCGGCGGGCGTTGCGCTCGCGGCGCTCCGCCGTGGCGGGGTCGCTGGTAGCCGGCTCGCCGTTGGAGGAAGGGTCGGCTCCGTCGCCGCCGGGGGGCTCGACCGTCGCCACCGCCTGCGCCGCCGGCCGCGGCTCCTGCTCGGCGGCGAGCGCTTCCTCGATCTCCGCGTCGGTCTCCACGTCGTCGCCGAGCTTCGCCAGGGTGATTTCGTCGGCGAATGCGGGGATGCTGCCGTCGAGCTCGGCGATCTTTTCGCGGCGGCGGGCAAAGCCCGGCTCGCGTTCCTTCCACGCGGTCAGAACCGGCGAGGCGATGAAGATCGACGAGTAGGTACCCGAGAAGATGCCGACCATCATCGCGAAGGCGAAGTCCTGCAGGGTGGCGCCGCCGAAGATCAGCAGCACGGTGACGAGGAAGACCGAGGAGAGGCCGGTGATCAGCGAACGGGTGAGGACCTCGCTCATCGAGCGGTTGACGATCTGCGAGAACGCCGCTCGCGGCATCCGCGGCACGTTCTCGCGGATGCGGTCGAAGACGATCACGGTGTCGTAGAGCGAGTAACCGAGGATCGTGAGGAAGGCGGCGACCGTGCCACTGCTCACTTCTTTGCCCAGTAAGGCATAGACGCCGCCGGTGATCAGGATGTCGTGGGCGACCGCGATCAGGACCGGCACCGCGTACTTCGCTTCGAAGCGGAAGGCGACGTAGGCGGAGATCAGCAGCAGCGAGAAGATGATCGCGAGGATCGCGCTGCGCGCCACCTGCTTGCCGAAGGTCGGCCCGACGCTCGTGCTTTCGAAGCTGCCGGGCTGGATCCCGAACTCCGACGCAAGCGCCCCGCGCACCGCCGAGACGCCGCCCGGCTGCAGTTCCTCTGCCTGGATCTGGAAGCCCGTGCCGAACTGCGGGTTGTCGGTTTCCTGGATCTCCGCGTCGCCCAGGCCCTCGCCGTCGAGCGTGTCACGCACCTGGTCGGTGCTGATGCTCTGCTCCGGGGCGAAGTTGAGCCGCGTGCCCGACTCGAAGTCGATGCCGAGGTTGAGCTGGTTGACCGCCAGCGCCAAGGCGCCGACGACCAGGATCGCGCCGGAGATCGAGAAGAACCAGCGGCTCGCCCCGATGAAGTCGAAGCGCCACCTGACCCGCTCCTCCCCCGCCCCCATGAAGCTCGCCGAGGAGAGCAGACGACCACGGCCGAAGACGCCGAGCAGCGCCTGGGTGAAGGCGACGGCGGTGAACAGCGAGACGATCGTGCCGACGCCGAGGACGAAGGCGAAGCCTTTGACCCCGGCGGTTGCGAGGACGAAGAGGATGAACGCCGTCAGCAGGGTGATGACGTTGGCGTCGATGATCGTCGCGATCCCTTTGCGATAGCCGACCGCGATCGACGCAGACATGCTGCGCCCGGCGCGCACCTCCTCCTTTATTCGCTCGAAGATGACGATGTTCGAGTCCGCAGCGACGCCGATCGTGAGGATCAGGCCGGCGATCCCCGGCAGGGTCATCGTGATCGGGATCAGCTTGATCAGGGCGAAGAAGACGACGGCGTAGACGGCGAGGCCGAGCGTCGCGACGATGCCGAGACCGCGGTAGTAGATGATCAGGAAGAGGACCACCAGTGCCAGCCCGATCAGGCCTGCTTTGAGGCCTTGGTCGAGCGCTTCTTCGCCTAGCGTCGCCGAGACCTGGGTCTGGCTGATCAGCTTCAGGTTGATTGGCAGGGCGCCGATCTGGAGGAAGGTCGCCAGGTCCTGCGCTTCGGTGATGCTCGTGAAGCCGCCGGAGATCTGCGCCCCGTTGCGGCCGTCGATCCCGTCGGGGTTCTCGGAGAAGTCGATGATCGGCCGGGTCTTGACTTCGTTGTCGAGGACGACGGCGAAGCGCCCGGAGAGCTGCGCCGCCTGTTCGCCTGAGGCCGGCCCGATCGCCCGCGCCTGACCGCGCTGGGCGATCTGACGGGTCACCTCCTGGAAGGCCTGCTGGCCCTCGTCGGTAAAGCCGAAGCTGACGTTTGGCTGTTTGAGTTCGTCGAATTCCTGCTTCGGGTCGGTGATGTCGCTGCCGGAGAGCGCCGGCCGGTCCCTCAGCGCGAACCAACCGGGCTCGGCGTCCTCGATCACCTTGCCGTTGGCGTCCGAGGGCAGTTCGGAGACGACGATCGTCCCCGGCGGCACGGTGAGCACCTCCTGGCAGGCTCCGACTTCCCCCTTCTCGCAATCCTTCTTACGCGGCCGTTTCACGCCGGTGGCGGAGATGAAGAGGTCCTTTTCGGCGAACTCGGGGCCGGCGATCAGCTTGCGCGGCTCCGCGCCTTCGAAGAGGTAGTAGCGCGGGCGCGAAGTCGAGCAATCGGTGCATTCGGGTTCCGGCGTCTGTTCGGCTGCCAGCTGGACCGCGGCGTGAGCGGCCGGGAAGGCGCCCGCGAAGATCAGCTGCTGGTTTTCTTCTTTGCTCGTGCTGCGCCCGGCGGCGGTCCATTCTTTGTTCGCTTCTTCGACGGCAGCGGCCGGCGGTTCCTGCCCGGGATTCCCGCCGATGATCTTCTCGCGCCCGATCAGATTCGGTTCCCAGTCGTAGAAGTAGAGCTGCGCGGTGCTTCCGACCTGGTCGATTGCGCGTTGCGCGTTGGTGACGTCGGGAAGGCTGACCGAGATCTCGGCGGTGCCGAGTCTGGAGACCTCGGGCTCGGCGACGCCGAGTTTGTCGATCCGCTCGCGGATGATCTCGATCGCGCGTTCGATGTCGTCGCCGCTCACCTCTTCGACCTGGCCGGTGGGCGTGCCCTGGTAGATCAATTCGACCCCGCCCTTGAGGTCGAGGCCGAGCCGGGTCGGCTTGCTGGCGACGACCACGCCCGAGACGATGATCAGGCCAAGCACGAAGATCAGCACGAAGACGTTGAGGCGGCGGCCCATCGCTCAGCCGTCCGGGGTGAGGACGATCAGCAGGCCGCCGTCGTCGTCGTAGGCTGGGAACACGTCGGCGACAGCTTCGGCGGGGAGATCGCCCTCGGCATTGACCGAGACTTTCTTGCCAAGCGAGCGCACGCCCCACTCGAGTGAGGTCTCGATCGGATCGGTGGCGCCGTTGTCGTCCTGGCCGGTGCTCTCACCACCATCGCCCCCCTGCAGCCACTGCAGGCCGAGGACCTCTTTCACTGGCCGGCCGATCACGTCCTCGTCGGTCAACCCGGTGAGCTCGAAGCTGCCACGCCCGGCGTCGATCACCCGTGCCTGCTGGTCGCAGACGAAGAAGGCCGCGTTCGGCGCCGGGTAGTAGTCGTCGAGCAGCTCGAAAACGAAGCCGAATCCGCATTTCGAGCAGCCCTTCGGGCGCGCGCTGAAGCCGGCTGTCCGGTCCCCGCTCAGCTCCCTGTTCCCGCAGTTCGGGCAGATGAAGAAAGGCATCCCTGCTCAGGTTACTCAGAACAGGCTTTTCGTTCCTTCGGGCGCGGGCACCCCGAGGTGCTCGTAGGCACGCTCGGTCAGCACCCGGCCGCGGGGAGTGCGCTTCAGCAGGCCCTGCTGAAGCAGGTAGGGCTCGAGCACGTCCTCGATCGTGTCCTGCTCCTCGCCGATCGCGACGGCGAGAGTCGAGAGCCCGACCGGGCCGCCGCCGAACTTGCTGGCGACGGTGTCGAGCAAGTTGCGGTCACTGCGGTCGAGCCCGCCGGCATCGACCTCGAGCATCGCCAGGCCGGCGGCGGCGGTCTCCGCGTCGACACCGCCGCTGCCCTTGACCTGGGCGAAGTCGCGCACCCGCTTCAGCAGCCGGTTCGCGACCCGCGGCGTGCCGCGCGACCGGCCCGCGATCGTCCGCGCCCCCTCGGCGTCGATCTCCACTTCGAGGATCCCGGCCGAGCGCTCGACGATCTCCGCCAGGTGCTCAGCGCTGTAGTGCTCGAGCCGGTGGCTGACCCCAAAGCGGTCCCGGAGCGGCGTCGTCAACAGGCCGGCCCGGGTCGTCGCTCCGATCAGGGTGAAGGGGGGCAGCGGCAGGGTCACGGTGCGGGCGCCGGCGCCCTGGCCGAGCACGACCGGCAGCTCGCCGTCCTCCATCGCCGGGTAGAGCGTCTCCTCGACGGCCCGGCCGAGGCGGTGGATCTCGTCGACGAAGAAGACGCTGCCCGGCTCAAGCGAGGTGAGGAACGAGGCTACGTCGGCCTTTCGCTCGAGCGCGGGGCCGGCGGTCTGGACGAGCGGCACCTCCATCTCGGCGGCGACGATGTGGGCAAGCGAGGTCTTGCCCAGCCCCGGGGGGCCGGCGAGCAGGACGTGATCCAGCGGCTCGCCCCGCCGCCGCGCGGCCTCAATGAAGATCGAGAGCTGGTCGGTGACCTGCGCCTGGTTGACGAAGTCGGAGAGGCTCTGCGGCCGCAGCGAGCGGTCCAGGTCCTCGTCGGGCGCCTCGGCGCGCGCATCGTGGACCCGCACCGCAGCGTCCACCGGCACCGGCTCGTCGTCGATTCCTGGGGTCCTGATCCGCTTCTCGCTCATGCCGCCTTCCTACCGCCAGCCTTGCGCAGCGCCGTCGCCAGCAGCTCCCCGGCGTCGTCGCCGGCGATCCCGTCGAGCAGCTGCTCTGCCTCCAGCGGCGCGTAGCCGAGGTTGACCAGGCCGTCGCGCGCAAGGGCTCGTGGATCTCCGTCCTCAGCCGCGAGCACCACCTCTTCCTCCAGCGCCCCGGTGACCTTCTCGCGCAGCTCGACGATTATCCGCTCGGCCGTTCGCTTGCCGATTCCCGGCGCGGCCTGGAATCGTTTCGCATCGCCGGCCGCGATCGCCCGCAGCAGTTCCCGCGCCGGCCCGCCGGAGAGCACCGAGATCGCCACTTTCGGCCCCACACCGCTGACCGAGACCAGCTGGCCGAAGAGGTCGCGCTCCTCCTCGGAGGCGAAGCCGTATAGCGCCAGCGAGTCCTCGCGGGCGACCAGCTCGGCGTGCAGGAAGGCGTCCCGTCCGGTCGCCGGCACCACCTTCAAGGTCTCGGCGGAAACCGTCAGCCGGTAACCGACCCCGCCGGCGTCGATCACGACGTGATCCGGGCGCCGCACCATCACCTCTCCACGCACTGCGGCGATCATCGGACCGCCCCCTCGGCGAGCTCGACGGCCTGGCGCCGGCCCGCGCCGCCGCCGTGGCAGATCGCCACCGCGAGCGCGTCGGCGGCGTGGTCGGGAGTGGGCAGCTCGGGCAGCCCGAGCAGCGTCCCGACCATCCGCTGAACCTGTTTCTTGCCGGCCGCGCCGCTACCGCAGACTGCCATCTTGATCGCCTGCGGCGTATAGGTGAAGCAGCTGACCCCGGCTTGCGCGGCGGCCAGCATCGCCACGCCGCTAGCGCGGCCGACGGTCATCGCCGTCTGCACGTTCTTGCCGAAGAAGACGTCCTCGAGCGCCAGCGCCGCCGGCTCGTGCCAGGCGATCAGCTCGACCAGCGAACCGTGAATCCGCTCGAGCCGGCGCTCGATCGGGAGCTCCGCCGTGGTCTCGACGACACCGCCGTCGAGCGCGACCATACGGTTGCCCTCGACCCGCACGATGCCGAATCCGAGGTTGGCGGTGCCGGGGTCGATCCCCATCACGACTTGCATGGAGAGTGATTCTGGGACAAGCCCCGGATGCCTTCGTCCGGGCTCGCTTACGCCGCTAGTTGCTGCAGGACCTCGTCGGAGATGTCGAAGTTGGCGTGGACCTCGTTGACGTCGTCGTCGTCTTCGAGCGCTTCGATCAGGCCAAGCAGGGACTTCGCGTCGTTGCCCTTGATCTCCACCGTGCTCTTCGGCTCCATCGCGACGTCAGACGATTGGATCTCGACGCCGCCCTCCTCCAGCGCAGCGCGCACGGCGCTCAGGCTCGCCGGCTCGCATAGGACCCGCACCAGCTCGCCCTCCTCGCGCACGTCCTCGGCCCCGGCGTCGATTGCCGCGATCAGGTCGTCCTCGCCGTAGCGAGCCCCATCGACCGTCAGGACACCGCGCTTCTCGAAGATCCAAGCGACGGAGCCGGGCTCGCCGAGGCTGCCGTTGTGCTTGCTGAAGGCATGCCTCACTTCGGCGCTGGTGCGATTGCGGTTGTCGGTCAGGGCCTCGACCAGGACGGCAGCGCCACCCGGCCCGTAGCCCTCGAAGACGACCCGCTCGATCGCGTCCGCATCGGCGCCGACGCCGCTGCCGCGATCGATCGCGCGCTGGATGTTGTCCTTGGGCATCGAAGCGTCGCGGGCCTTCTGAACCGCGGTCGCCAATGCGGCGTTGCCGTCGGGGTCGCCGCCGCCGTCCCGCGCCGCGACCGTGATCGCCCGCGCAAGCTTGGTGAAGAGCTTGCCGCGTTTGGCGTCGGCGGCGCCCTTCTTGTGTTTTATCGACGACCACTTCGAATGCCCAGACATCGTTTGCCATTCTATGGACAAGGGATGCCCTCGGAGATGGCCACTCATCCGCGCGGAACGAGCCCGCTTCGGGGCTTGGCTGCCAGCATCGTCTTCGTCGTGATGCTGCTGGCGGCTCTTGGGCTGTGGACCGCGATCCCCCTCGGCTGGATCTGGATCGGCTCGAAGGTCGCCACCTCCCAGTTCCCGGCGGAGGGCCCCTACGCCGTGGTCGCGGTCGGGATCATCGTCACGATCCTCGTCGACGCCTGGCTGATCGGGCGCCTCAACGCCCTCTACGTGAGGATCACCGGCACCAACCGGCTGACGCCGATGCGGCCTAACTGGTTGAAGAGCATGCGCGACACGGGCAACGTCAACTCCACGACCGTGGTCGAGGCGGTGATGATGGGCTCGGTGCTGCTGGCTGGCTTCGTCTTCGTCGCCTGGTTCTTCCTGCTCGCGGGCTCGCCGCTGCCGAACCAGTAGCGGCTAGACGACGAACTTCCCGTCTTCCTGCATCACCGTGCCGTCGACTTCGAGCTTGCCGCCGAGGCGCAGGTCGCAAACCAGGTCGGTGTGAACCGCCGACTCGTTGACGCCGCCAGACTCGGGGTAGCTCTTGCCGACCGCCATGTGGACGGTGCCGCCGAGCTTCTCGTCGAGCAGGACCTCGCGGGTGCCGCGGTCGATCGCGTAGTTGGTGCCGATCCCGAGCTCACCGAGGCGCCGCGCGCCGGCGTCGGTGTCGAGCAGCTCGATCAAGAACTCCTCGCCGCGCTCGGCGCTCGCGTCGACGACCTTGCCGGCCTCGAAGCGCAGGTGCACGCCGGCTACCTCTCGGCCGCCGATCGTCGCCGGCAGGTGGAAGCTGACCTCGCCCTCGACCGAGTCCTCGATCGGGCCGGTGAAGAACTCCCCGTCGGGCATGTTGTGGCGGCCGTCGCAGGGGATGAACTTGCGCCCCGCGATGCCCAGCTTGATGTCGGTTCCCGGCGCGGTGACCCGCACCTCCTCGCGCCCCTCGATCCACTCCGCGAGGCGCGCGGTCTCGGCCGAGGCGCGCTTCCAGGCGGTCAGCGGATCGTCGTCGTCGGCGAGGCAGGCGCCGTAGTAGAAGTCCTCGTAGTCGGCCAGGCTCATCTCTGCCTCCGCCGCGTACGCGTTGGTCGGGAAGAGCGTGTAGCACCAGCGGAACTCGCCCTTGGCGCTGCGCTCCATCGCCCGGCTCAGCAGGTCACCCGTGGCCGTCCGGCGCCTCGTCTGCCGCTGGGGCGGCACGCCGGAGAGCTCGCGGGTGTTGGTGCTGGCGCCGATCGTGATGCTGACGTCGGCGTTGTCGAGCGTCCATTCGGTGGTCGGCGAGATCCAGTCCAACTGGGCGTCGGAGGCGTGCTTGTAATAGAGCGCGCCCTGACCGCCGAGGGAGACGTTCATGATCGGATGGCCGCCGGCCTTCAGCACCTCCTCGTAGACCGCGAGCAGCAGCGGCTCCGCGGCGCTCTCGCCCTCGATCGAGACGACCTCCCCCTCCTTCACCTCGGTCGAGTAGCCGACCAGGATCTTCGCCAGCCGTTCCGCCCTCGGGTCTCTCACGTCTCCGCCTCCTCGTGGGCGCGGCTCTGCGCCCCGGTCGTCATTGCCATGAACACCGCGTGCAAGCGCGAATCGTCGGTCAGCTCGGGATGGAAAGCGCAGGCCAGGACGTTCTCCTCGCGCACCGCCACCGGGTGCTCGCCGTAGGTTGCGAGCACCTCGACCCCGGGGCCGTGTCGCTCGACCCAGGGCGCGCGGATGAAAACCGCCCGCAGCGGCTCCTCGCCGATCCCCTCGATGCCGAGGTCCGCCTCGAAGCTCTGCAGCTGGCGGCCGAAGGCGTTGCGCCTCGTCGTCACGTCGAGCAGGCCGAGGTGATCCTCGTCGCAGACGATCATCCCCGCGCAGGTGCCGAATACGGGCCTGCCTTCCTCGTGGTGGGTGCGAATCGCGGGCCCCAAGCCGGCCAGCTCGATCCCCTTGACCATCGTCGTGCTCTCGCCGCCGGGAATGACCAGGCCGTCGAGATCAGCCAGATCGGGTGGGACCCGGACCTCGCTCACCACGGCGCCGAGCCCGCGCAGCATCGCCAGATGCGCTTCGAAACCGCCCTGGATCGCGAGAACGCCGACCCGCAGCCCGCGGGCCTCAGGCACCGCGGTCCTGGAGGAGGGCGTCGGCCGCGGCCAGCTCGGAGATCTCCAGCCCGGGCATCGCCTCACCGAGGCCGATCGACGCCGCCGCGACTCGCTCGGGGTCGGCGAAGTGCGTCGTCGCCTCGACGATCGCCCGAGCGCGTCGCTCGGGGTCGGCGCTCTTGAAGATCCCCGAGCCGACGAAGTTGCCCTCGGCGCCGAGCTGCATCATCAGCGCCGCGTCGGCCGGCGTCGCGATCCCGCCAGCGCAGAAGAGCGGCACCGGTAGGCGGCCCTGCGCGGCGACCTCGTGGATGACTTCGAGCGGCGCCTGGTGCTCTTTGGCGGCGCTTGCGAGCTCCTCCGGGCCGAGCTGCGCCAGCCGCTTGATGCCGCCGACGATCTCCCGCATGTGGCGCACCGCCTCGACCACGTTGCCGGTGCCGGCCTCGCCCTTGGAGCGGATCATCGCCGCCCCCTCGCCGATCCGCCGCAGCGCCTCGCCGAGGTTGGTGGCGCCGCAGACGAAGGGAACCTCGAAGGCGAGCTTGTCGATGTGATTGCGCTCGTCCGCCGGGGTCAGGACCTCGGACTCGTCGACGTAGTCGACCTCGAGCGACTGCAGGACCTGGGCCTCGGCGAAGTGGCCGATCCGCGCCTTGGCCATCACCGGGATCGTCACCGCCTCCTGGATGCCTTTGATCATCGCCGGGTCCGACATGCGGGCGACGCCGCCGTCACGGCGGATGTCGGCCGGAACCCGCTCCAGGGCCATTACCGCGCAGGCGCCCGCGTCCTCGGCGATCCGCGCCTGCTCAGGCGTGACCACGTCCATGATCACGCCGCCCTTCAACATCTCAGCTAAACCGGTCTTGACCCTCCACGTAGCTCTCTCAGCCATGGGCCGAATACTACGTCTCCGACGCCGTCAGCCCGCGGGTCCTGTCACGGCGGCCCTCCCCCATGTGCTCAGACTCGCTTCGCGAGCCTTCCGCTATGGGGGACCCCCGCCGCCGTGCCACCCGCGGGAGAAGCGCCGCAGATACAGCGCCGCTCGCGGCGGGTGGCGCGGTAGGGGGTACCACCCCCGAGGAAGCTTTAGCTACCGCAGGGGGTGGTGGGTCCCCTGCCGTGACAGGACCCGCCGCGCCGTAAGCTTCTGTCCTACGCGCGTTACTTGAGTTTGTACGCGCGGATGCGGTCTTTGTGCGCTGCTTCGTCGCGGGCGTAGAGGCCGTGTGCGAGGCCTTGGACGAGCGCCATCAGTGCGGTGTTGGAACGGGCGAAGGAGGGGCTGTTGGAGGAGAAGTAGAGAGTCTGTTCGGCGTGCTCGCCGACCTCGGACATCGAGGCGTCGGAGATCGCCAGGGTGCGTGCGCGCCGGTGCAGAGCCAGCTTCATCGCCCGCAGCAGCAGCGGGTGGGCACGACCGCAGGAAAGGATGATCACGAGCGTCTCCTCGTCGATCCGGCCCAGTCGCTGCAGCGACTCGCCGCCGGTGCTGGCGACTATTTCGGCCCGGATGTCGAGCAGGCTGAGGATGTGGCGCAGGTAGCTGGCGAAGAAGGCCATCTGGTCGACGCCGACGATCACCACGCGCTGGGCTTCCGCCAGGGCGGCGACGGCTCCGTCGACCTGCTCGCGGGTCAAGTTGCGCGCGGTTTCCTCGAGGTTCGCGTAGTCGGCGCTGAGCGACCCCTCCAGCTCGGAGTGGTCGAAGGAGAAGAGCGCTGCTCCCCCGCTGCCGGTGCCACTACCGGCGACGGTTGCGCTGCGGTACTCCTCGATCGCGGCTTGCTGAAGCTCTGGGTAGCCCTCGAAACCGAGGGCCTGGGAGAAGCGCACCACCGTCGATGACGAGGTGCTCGCTCTCCGGGCCAGCTCCTCGGCGGTGAGGAAGGCTGCCTCGTCGAGATGGTCGACGATGTAGCGGGCGACATCTTTCTGGGAGCGCGAGAACTCGTCGAAGCGCTCCTGGATGTACTCGGAAAGGCTTTTGAGCTGGGGGGATTTAGTTGCGGTCTTGGTCACGGCGGTCCATTTCGCCGGTCCGCATGCTTTCCCTTCTGATCTGGTTGGATGTGAGGCGAAATGACCGTTGAGCAGGCCCTTCGCCTCACCAACCGCAACATGATCGCCTTCGATCTGCTGCTCGGCGGCGCCTCGATCGCGGCGCCGCGGCAGATGCTGACGACCTTCTTCGGTCATGACGAGCCTTCGCCCGATGCGGTGCACCTGCTACGCCGCTGCGGCCCGATTTGGCTCACCTTCGCCGCCGCCCACCTGGTTGCGGAGCGGCGCGGCGAGCAGCGCGACTGGTGGGCGCTGGCCTGGCTGCGCGGCACCGAGATCGCCACCGACGCGATCTGGGCCGAGTCGCCAGCCCTCAACCGGCCCGGGGCCAGGGCAGCCCTGCGCCTCGCCGGGGTCGCCAACGTGGCAATGGCCGCCGGCTTCGCCTGGCTCTCGAAGCGATGAGCACGGGCGCCGGGCTACCCAGCAAGCGCTGGAGCCTGCGCGGTTACGACGACGAAGGCAACGAGGTCTGGCTGATCCGCAGCTTCGGGCAGAAGCTCTACCGCTGCCCCGGCTGCCACGGAGACATCCCGATCGGCAGCGAGCACACCGTCGTCCAGTACGTGCTGCGCTTGGGTGGCACCGAACACCACCACTGGCACCGGCGCTGCGCCGAAGAACTGCTCGTGCCCGATCTGCGCGAGGTCAAGAAGCTGCCGGCTTCGCAGTCCTCGCGCTCGAAGCTCGAAGAGCGAGGCAAGCATCCATCTGGACGGCGGCGCCGGTAACCAGATGAACGGGCAGCTTGGGCTCCTCTCGGTCTACGGGCGGATCATCCGCACCTACTTCGCCTGGGCGCGCACGCTGCTGCCGCTCGCCTTCTGGGTATTCGTCCCGCTCGGCCTCGTCCACGCGATCCCGGTTCACGTCGAGGCCACCGCGCTCAGCTTCGGCAGCGGGACGGAGATCTTCGGCGCCGCCCTCGCCCTGATGCTGCTGGCCACGACCGGGCTGCTCGGCGAGATCTTCTACACGGGCGCCGTGGCAATCGCCCTTACCCATCCTCGCGACGGCAACGGCAAGCCTCCCTCCCTGCGGCAGGTCGCCCGGATGATCGACTACCGAGCGCTGATCATCGTCGACCTGATCTTCGGCGTGCTCGTGGCGATCGGCACCCTGGCCTTCGTCATCCCAGGTGTTCTCGCCTTCGTCTACCTCGGGCTCGCCGCGCCGGTCGTCGAGATCGAGCATCAAGGAGTGCGTGCGGCGCTCGCCCGCAGTGTCCGCCTTGTCCGCGGTCACTTCTGGTTGGTCCTGGCGGTCCTGGTGCCGATCGAGGTCTTCAGTGATGCGATTACCGGCGTGGCGACGCACCTAACTCACTCCCTGCTCGGCGATTCACTGGTGGCGGCGTGGGCCACCGATACCGCGACCAACATCCTGCTGACGCCCTTCTACGCGGTCGCAGCGGTGCTGCTCGCGGTCGGCCTGATCGCCGCCAGGGACGGAACGAGCCCGCGTCTACACTCGACCCCACCCAGCCCATGATCGAGGCCACGATCTTCAGCGACTTCTGGAACGACCAGATCCTGGCCGAAGAAAAGCAGGGCCTGTTCCTCGTCCTGGCCGGGTTCATCCTCTCCTTCGCCTTCATCCGCATGAGCACGCGGCTGATGCGCAGCCCCAAGGTCCCCTGGTGGCCGGGCAGCGTGGTCAGCGAGAGCGGCGTCCACCTCCACCACCTCGTCTTCGGGATCGTCACGATGATGATCTCCGGGGCGGTTGGGTTCACCGTCCTCGGCGACGGCCCCTGGACGGAAATCTGCGCCTTCGCCTTTGGCATCGGCGCCGGCCTGACGATCGACGAGTTCGCGCTCTGGATCTATCTCGACGACGTCTACTGGTCCGAGCAGGGCCGCGTCTCGATCGACGCGACCGTGATCGCCGCCGCGGCCATGGGCCTGATCCTGCTCGGCTTCACCCCGTTCAGCTTCGAGACCGGCTCGGTCGACGAAGCGATCGGCAGCATCGTCAGCGCGCTCGTCGTCTTCGGCCTCGTCGCGCTCTGCTTCGCCAAGCAGCGGCTCTTGCACGGCACGATCGGCTTCTTCGTCTTTCCCATCGCCCTTTACGGCGCCATTCGGATCGGCAAGCCGGGCTCCCCCTGGGGACGGCGGCGCTACGGCGATCGCAATCCGGCGAAGCAGGCGAAGGCCGAAGAGCGCTTCGCCCCCGAGCGACATACCGAGCGCTTCAAGAACGCCTTCCGCGACATCGTCGGCGGCAAGCCCAGCGAGGGTGTCAGCGCCGTTACCGAGGAGGCGCTCGCCACGACCCGCGAGGCCGTCGAAGAAGTCCGCCAGCGGGCCGAACGGGTGACGCGGCCCGGCGGCAAAGACGACAGCGACAGCTGACCGGGCCATGATCGAGCGGGTCAGCGTCGAGCAGTGGATCCGGTCATACGAGCGAATCTGGCGAACCGCGGGCACCGACTCTCTCGCCGAGCTCTTCTGCGATGACGCCAGCTACCGAATGTCGCCATACGGGGATGCGGCGCGCGGCCTGGCGGCAATCGGGGCGCTCTGGGAGCGAGAGCGCGCCGGTCCAGACGAGGAGTTCGAGCTGAGCTCCGAGCTCGTCGCGATCGACGGCGATACGGCCGTGGCGCGAATCGAAGTCGCCTATGCCACCGGCGCCGAGTACCGGGACCTCTGGATCATCCGCTTCGCCGCTGACGGCCGCTGCCGCGAGTTCGAGGAGTGGCCTTACTGGCCGGGCCAGGCGATCGCGCCGCCTACTCCCCCATTGCCTTGATCACGAGTCGCTTCGGCCGGCCGCCGTCGAACTCGCAGTAGAAGACCTGCTGCCAGGGGCCGAGGTCGAGACGGCCGCCGGTGACCGGGACGATCGCCTGGTGGTGGACGAGGAGGTTCTTGAGATGGGCATCGCCGTTGTCCTCGCCGCCGCGATGGTGGCGGTAATCGCCCCCTTCGGGCAGCAGCTCCTCGGGGACCTGACCGGCCGGCGGCTTCCAGCTCGGCGGCGCGACCTTGTCCAGCCACTCGAGGACATCCTCGTGAAGGCCCGGCTCGTCGTCGTTGACCCAGACCCCGGCGGTGATGTGCATCGCCGAGACGAGCACCATGCCGTCCTCGATCCCGGCCTCGTCGACCGCTGCCTGCACCTCCTCGGTGATCCGGATCAGCTCGCGCCTCTCGGCGGTCTCGAAGGTCATGTAAGCGGTGTGGGATTTCATTTGGCCCTCCTTCAGCTTTGGGGCGTGCTGCAGACGGTGAAGCCGATCTCGCGCGCCAGGCGTTCGCGCAGCGCATCCTCGGCATCGCGCTGGTTACGCGCTGCTTCGACGCCCGCCGCGTCGCCCTTCCTCGCGGCTGCGAGCGCCTGCTTGTCGGTGGCGTAGACCCTCTTCTGCGCCTCGACGTATTCCTCGTATGGACCAGCGAGCCCCTGCGGCGGCGTCAATCCGCGCAGCTCCCGCACGCGCGTTCGAGCGGTCCGGGCAAGGGCTTCCGCATAGGGGACGTCGGTCGAGTACTCGCTTTCGAGATCGCGGATTTCGGTGTAGCGGCGCTGGCTCTCGCCGCAGATCGCATCCGCTTTGGCGATCAGCTGCGACCTGCTCAGCGGCCTGGGCCCGCTGACCTCGTTGGCGGCTTTCTTCGCGCCCACCCCGTCCGCATTCGCCGCGGTCGTGGCGATCGTGTCGGTCCCCGGATCGCCGTCGCCGCCACCGAGGGCGAGAGCCGCGACGACGACTCCAACGACGGCTGCCAGCCCCGCCGCGCCGGCGAGGGCGGCGCGGCGCCCTTTCCGCGACCCACCGCCGCTCTCGGGCCCGAGTCGCCGGGTAGCAGCGGTCGCCTTGCCAGCGGGCCCGGGCTGCGCCGTCGTCGTCTCGGCCGTGCGCGTGGCTGCGGCGCCGGTGGCGACGGTGCGCTCCGGCAGGTCCGGACTCGATCCGCTCAGCGCCGCGACCGCGGCCCGCCCAAGGTCGCCGGCCGACGGATAGCGGTCGCCCGGCTCCTTCGACATCGCCCGGATCGCGACGTCGTCGAGCGCCATCGGCACCGCGGTGGCGTGCAGCGAAGGGGCGGGCGGCGGATCGTTGAGGTGGGCGTAAAGGCGCGCCGCCTCTCCCTCTCGGGGATAGGGCACGTCGCCGGTGAGCAGCTTGAAGAGCAGGCAACCGAGGGCGTAGACGTCGGCGCGAGCATCGACGTCTACGCCGGAGATTTGCTCGGGCGCGACGTAGTCGAGGGTCCCGACGAAGCGCCCGGTCTGGGTCAGGCCCGACTCGGTGGCGACGTTGCGGGCGACGCCGAAGTCCGTGATGTAGGCGTGGTCGCCGCCGCCGGTCTCGCTGAGCAGCACGTTGGCCGGCTTCACGTCGCGATGGACGAGGCCGGCGGCGTGGATCGCGTCGAGCCCGTTTCCGACCTGGGCGATCAGTGCCGCGGCCGTCGCCGGCTCGAGCCGCCCCTCGCGCGACAGCCGGCGGCCGAGATCCGAGCCGGAGACGTAGCGCATCGCGATGAACGGGATCCCGTTCTCTTCCCCCGCCGCGTAGATCGGCACCACGTTGGGATGCTCGATCGAGGCAGCGATCCTGGACTCCTCGGCAAAGCGGCGGGCAAAGACCTCGTCGGCTGCCGCCTCGGGCGCGATCAGCTTCAGTGCGACGTGGCGCTCCAGGCCCGGCTCGACCGCAAGGTAGAGGACGCCCATGCCGCCGCGGCCGAGGCTGCGCTCGATCCTGTAGCCGGCAAACTCGTCACCGGCGGACAGATCCACGCCGCGGCCTCCGCTCTGCATGCCCGGACTCTAGCCAGGCCAGCAGCGACCGCCGCTGACCCGTTCCGACCGGCCCCAGCCCTTAACCCAACCTCTGCGGGCCGGTCAGGGCGCCCGCTTAAACTCCTTCCAGGGATCTAATGGGGCGCCTGGGGTTCATCAGCTTGCTGCTCGCCACGGTGCTTTTCAGCGCCACGATCGCCCATGGCGAGGTCTTCGGAGGCAACGGCTTGTTCGTCAGCTTCGGCGGCGGATTCACGCCACGGACGCTGCCGCGCGACCGCGACGTGCCGGTCACGGTGAACCTCGAGACCGCGATCAAGACCACCGATGGCACTCGTCCCCCCCAGCTTCGCCGGATCTCGTTCGCGGTCAACCGCTACGGCCAGATCTCCACCAAGGGCCTGCCGACGTGCCGGCCCGCGCTGCTCGAGTCGACCGACCCCCAGATCGCCCTGGCGCGCTGCCGCTCGGCGCTGGTCGGCTCCGGGCACTTCGGCGCCAACCTCGAGTTCCCCAACCGGGCGCCGTTCCCAGTCGAAGGACGAATGCTCGCCTTCAACGGCCGCGTGCACGGGCGACCGGCGATCCTGCTGCACGTCTACGGCTCGAACCCGGTCAAAATCACCGTCATCCTCACCTTCACGATCCGGCATCCTGCTCGCGGAAACTTCGGAACGGTGCTCTCGACGAAGATCCCGCGGCTCGCCGCCGACCTCGGCTACGTCACCGACGTCTCACTCACCTTCAACCGCAGGTACCGCTATCGCGGCAAGCAGCACAGCTTCCTCAGCGCCCGCTGCGCCGCTCCGGAGGGCTTCCCAGGCGCCATCTTCTCCTTCACCAGAGGAACCTTCACGTTCGCCGGTGGCAAGCAGATCGTCACCACGCTGACCCGCGACTGCCTGGTCCGCTAGCTGCCCAGCCGATCTCGGCACCTTCGGTCAATCGTCCGCGAGGCTTTGGTTGGGCGGGGAAAGTGCCGATGCGGACGTTCATGCTCGCGCTTGGCTGGAGATCTGCCCTCGGCCCGACGCTTTTCGCGGTGGTGGCGATCGCGCTGCTCGTCTACGACCATCTAAACCAGCGCGTGCCGGCGCTCGTCTTCTGGTTGACCCTGGGGCTGATCATCGCCGTCTTCGCGCGGATGGTCGACACCGTGCGCTTGCAGTCGACGGTGCTCGAGCAACACGAGGAGAGCGCCCGCAACGACCAGGTCACTGGTCTCGAGAACAGGCAGAAGCTGGAGGAGGACATCGGCCTCGTCGGCGATGGCGCCTCGGGCGGCCACGTGCTGGTCCTGTTCGAGCTCGAAGGCCTGCAGGCATACAACGACCGCTTCGGATTCGAGGCCGGCGATGCGCTGCTGCGCAGCTTCGCCGCCAACCTGGTCGCCTCTGTGGCGCCGCTGGGCGGAACGGCGTACCGGAGCGACGGCGGCCGTTTCGCCGGTCTGGCGCCTGCCGGCGGCAGCCGCCTCGGCGAGATGGTGCTGGCGGCGACGGCGTCGCTGCGGGATGACGACAGCGGCATGTCGCTCGGAACCACCTACGGCGAGGTGGCGATTCCAGGCGAGGCACAAGACGCGGCGGCTGCCCTGCGAATCGCGGGACAGCGACTAACGGCGCACAAGCAGCGACAGCACCGCTCGGCCCGGCGACAGGCTCACGCGGTCCTGATCGCAGCCCTGAGCGCACGGCGGCCGGACCTGCGCGACCACCTTCGCATCGTCGCCTACCGGGCGATTGCACTCGGCCGGCGGCTGGGAATGAGCCGCGAGGAAATCGACGACGTTGCGCTGGCCGCCGAGTTGCAGGACGTCGGCCTCCTCGCGGTGCCGGAGTCGGTGCTGGAGAAAGAAGCGCTGAGCGAACCAGAGCGCGCGATGGTTCGCAGCCACACGGCGGAGGGGGCGAGGATCGTCGCCGCGGCGCCCGGACTGGCCTCGGTCGCTCGCCTGGTGCGCTCCAGCGCCGAGCACTTCGACGGCAGCGGCTATCCGGATGGCCTGGCGGGCGACGCGATCCCGCTGGGGTCGCGGGTGATCGCTGTCTCGGTTGCCTTCGCCGCCATGACCCAGCCGCGGCCCTACCGGGAACCGGTGAGCCCCGACGAAGCGTTGATCGAGATGCGCCGCAGCTCTGGCGCTCAGTTCGACCCGCGCATCGTCGAGGCCCTGGCCGGGGATCTGGCCGAAGAGGCCGTCCCCGCTCCCGCGCCCGCCTAGGTGTAGTTCCTAACCACGTTGTTCATCCGGACCTCCTTGGAGGCTGGCGGTGTCGAAGCCCCAGCAACAAGGAGGAACC
>JBEVMR010000034.1:0-8007 GCA_040508545.1 Solirubrobacterales bacterium | reverse complement strand
ATCGCTCTCCCCTTCGGGCCGAGAGGCGCGTTAGCGTGGAGCTTCATCCGGTTCCTCCTTGTTGCTGGGGCTTCGACACCGCCAGCCTCCAAGGAGGTCCGGATGAACAACGTGGTTAGGAACTACACCTAGGCACGCCGAAGCGCGTCGGCGGGTCTGATCGCTACCCGATCAACTCCAAGACCCGGCGCTCGACGCGGGACTGCTGGCGCGGGGTGATCGCGCCTTCAGGGGGGAGATTCGGCAGCTCGATCGTCTTGCCGTCGCGGAAGCGGTCGAGGACGCGCGGATCGATGTAGGAGCTGCGGCAGACCGCGGGGGTGTTGCCGAGCCGCTCGGCGACGCGCTTGACCGCGGCGCGGATCGCGCGCTCCGCAGCGCCCTTGGAGCGCGGCGCTCCCTCCCGCGCCAACTCGACCGCGGCGAGCACGGACCCGTGCCAAGTACGGAAGTCCTTGGCCGAGACGTCCTCCCCGGCCTTCGCCTGCAGGTATTCGTTGACGTCCTCGGAGCGGACGTCGCGCCAGGCGCCGTCCTCGCGGAAGACGAGCAGGTCGTCGGGGCCGCTGCGGCGGCGGCGCATCGCCTCGATCGCCGCCTTGACCTCCGGATCGTGGATCGACTGGACGCGGCGCTGGCCGCTCTTCGCCGGGAAGTCGAAGACCACCTCCCCGTCCTCGATCGAGACGTGCTCGCGCAGCACCGTGGCTACCCCGTAGCTCTCGTTGGTCTCGGCGTACTCCTCCCCGCCGATCCGGAAGAAGCCGAGGTCGAGCAGGCGCACGGCGCAGGCCAGCGCCCGTTCGCGCGGCACTCCCTCCTGCGCGAGGTCCTTCTTCACGGCGCGCCGCAGCTTCGGCAGGATCGCCGCGAACTCGCGCATCGACTCGAACTTGCGCTGCGCTGCGCGGAGCTGCCAGCGCTCGTGGTAGAGGTACTGCTTGCGCCCGGCTTCGTCGAGACCGGTCGCCTGGATATGGCCGTAGGGATCGCCGCAGATCCAGACGTCCCGCCAGGCCGGCGGGATCGCCAGCGCCCGAATCCGCTCCAGGGTGTCCTCGTCGCCGACGCGCCCACCTTCGGGGTCGAGGTAGCTGAAGCCGCTGCCGCGACGGCGGCGGCTGATTCCCGGCCCCGAGCAATCCGAGCACCTGAGTCGCCCGCGCGGGCGAGACTCAGGTCCGCTCATTCGGACGGTGGCGCCGGGATCGGCTTGCTCTCGAGCGCCCGGGCGACCGCGAGCAGGTTCGCCGCCGCGGCCCTGCCGGTTGAGTGCGACCACTCGTGGCCCTCCTCGGTCTCCGAGTAGTCCTCGCCGGGGCCCGGCCCCTTGTTCCAGTAGGTCCAAGCCTGGCCTGGGATCGTGAAGCCGATGTCGGTGAGGGCGCCGGAGACCTCGGATATGACGTGGTGAGCGCCGTCCTCGTTGCCGATGACGACGACCCCGGCGACGTGGTTGTAGGCGACGGGGCGTTCCTCGTCATCGGTCTCGGTGATCATCGCGTCCATCCGCTCCAGGACCCGCTGGGCGATGCTGGAAGGGCGCCCGAGCCAGGTCGGCGTAGCGAAGACGAGGATCTCCGCGCCGAGGATCTGGGCGCGGATGCCGGGCCACTCGTCGCCCTCGCCCATCTCCGATTCGACGCCGGGCGGAATCGAGTGGTCCACGGCGCGCACCGAGGCCACCTCGACACCCTCTTCCCCCAGCGCGTCGGCGACGACCTCCGCGAGCGCCTCGGTGTTCGACTTCTCGGGGCTCGGCTTCAGCGTGCAATTGACGATCAGCGCCTTCACGGCTTCAGCACGACCTTGATCGCCCCGTCTTCCTTCTTCTGGAACATCTCGTAGGCGCTTGGCGCCTCCGCCAGCGGCAGCTGGTGGGTGGTCAGGTCGTCGACGCCGAGCGGGTCCTCGTCTCCTTCGAGCAGCGGCAGGATCTCGTCGGTCCAGCGGCGCACATGGGCCTGGCCCATGCGGATCTGCACGCCCTTGTCGAAGAGCTGCATCATCGGCAGCGGGTCGAGTTGACCGCCGTAGACGCCGGAGATCGAGATCGTGCCGCCGCGGCGCACGGTGTCGATCGCCTCGAGCAGCGCCGAGAGCCGGTCGACCGCGGCCTTTTCGGTTGCCTTGGCGGCGAGCGCGTCGGGCAAGAGGCCGGTCGCCTTCTGAGCCAGCTCGGCGACGCGAGCGCCGTGGGCCTCCATCCCGACCGCGTCGATCACCCCATCCGGACCGCGCCCGTCGGTCATCTCCCTGATGATCTCCGGCACGTTCTCGTGCTCGGAGGAGTCGATCGCCTCGATCCCGTTGCGGCGGGCCATCTCCAGGCGCTCGGCAACCGAATCGACGCCGATCACAGTCTCGGCGCCCTTGTGGCGGGCGATCCGCGCGCACATCTGCCCGATCGGGCCGAGCCCGTAGACGGCGACGCTGCCTCCTTTCGGGATCGCCGCGTACTCGACCGCCTGCCAGGCGGTCGGCAGCACGTCGGAGAGGAAGAGGTAGCGCTCGTCGGGCGCGCCGTTCCCGGGCACCTTGATCGGCCCGAAGTGGGCCTGGGGCACCCGCAGGTACTCGGCCTGCCCTCCCGGCACCTCGCCGTAGAGCTTGGTGTAGCCGAAGAGCGAGGCGCCCTTTTCCTGCTCGCGGTTCTGGGTCGTCTCGCACTGGGCGAAGAGCTTTTCCCTGCACATCCAACACTCGCCACAGGAGATGTTGAAGGGGATCACCACGCGGTCGCCCGCTTTGATCTGGCTGACCTCCGATCCCACCTCCTCGACGATCCCCATCGGCTCGTGGCCGAGGATGTCCCCCTCGTCGATGAACATGCCGAGAACCTCGTAGAGGTGGAGGTCGGAGCCGCAGATCGCGGTCGAGGTGATGCGCACGACCGCGTCGGTCGGCTGCTCGATCTTCGGATCCGGCACCTCGTCGACGCGAACGTCGCGTTTACCGTGGAAAGTCAGTGCCTTCATGTCATTCCTCCTCTCGTCTCTTGCTCGTTCACGACGCCACCCCAAGCGGCACGTCGGGGCGGTCCCAGCTTTCGGCGACCCGCTTGGCCGCGCGGCGCTCCTCGGCGAGGATCTCCTCCGCCGTCGCCACCACGCCCTCGTCGCCGGCCCGGACCGCAACCCGTTGCAGAAGCTCGTAAGCGGCGATCTCGAGATGCTCGAAGGCAAAGGCGAAACCGGCTAGCTTGGTGGTCGAGTCCGGCTGAGCGCCGAAGAAGGCGGAGAGGTTGAGCCCGCCGGCCCTCAGCATCGCGTTCTTGATCAGCGAGGGCGCGGCGCCACGCTCCTCCAGCAGGCCCGTGATCCGCTCCCGGTGGCGCTTGGTCTCCTCGAGATGGTCGCGGAAGGCCGCCTCGAGGTGCTCGTCGTCGACCCGCTTGGCGGCGGCCTCGAGCAGCTCTTCCGCCTGCCCCTCGAGCGCATGGACGTCACGTAGGTAGGTGAGCAACGTCGAGTCGAGCTGGTCAGGATCGACGCTTGCCAGGGAGGCCTCGGCTGCGATCTCGAAGGATTGCTCCAGGCGCTCGGCCATCCGTCCCTCCTCCGCGGCGATCTCGGCCGCCATCCGCGCCGTCTCCTCGTCGCCGGCGCGCTCGGCCAGCCGCTTCAGCAATTCGTAGCCGGCGAGCTCCATGTGCTCGTAGGAGTAGGCGTGCATCGTCAGCTTCCCGGGGGTGTCAGGCTGAGCGGCCGCGAAGGCGACCATCCCCCAACCGCCGGCTTCTCCGGCCGCGTCCTTCAGCTTCGAGGGCGCGCCGCCCAGCGCTTCCAGGCGCTCGCGCACGCGCCGCTCCTGGTCTTCGGTCTCGACCAGGTGCTGTTCGAACGCCTCGCAGAGCCGCTCGTCCCCGGCGATCTTCGGCGCCGCGCGAAGCTGTGCCAGCGCCTGCAGCTCGATCGAGTGCACGTCGGCCAGGTACTTGACGATCTGCTCGCCACGGTCGCGATCCCACTGGCGGGCGCCGACGCCGGTCTTCAGGTCGGCGAGCCGGCCCCCGGCGCTGTCGGCCTCGAGCGGCGGGGTCCCGTCTCCGTGACCCTTGCGCATGCCCTCCAATAGCTCCTCCAGCGCTTCGACGCTGCTGTGGCGCGGCTCCCAGCCGAGCTCGGCGCGAGCCCGCTCGGAGGACATCAGCGGCACGCTCCGCGCCATGTCGAGCCAACCCGGCGGCGTCGGCTGCAAGCGCATCCTCCAGCTCAGGTCGGCGAGGCGCCGCACAACCCGTGCCGGCACCGGGAAGCTGCGCACGCCGATCCGCTCGGCCATCTCCTCGGGGCTGAGCGGCGGCTCGGCGGCGATGTTGAAGGCGCCCTCGACCTCGGCCAGCACAGCTCGCAGGTAGGCCTGTCCGACGTCCTCGGAATGCACCGCCTGGAAGCGCAGGCGGTCGATTCGAGGAAGAGCCGGGAGAAGGCCGCGGCGCAGGAGGAAGCTTGGGAGAAATGGCCCGACGAAGAGGCGGCGGATCTCGGTCGCGGCCTCGTCCTTGAAGATCAGCCCGGGGCGAAGCCGCACAACTCGCGTTTCGGGATTGTCCGCTTCGAAACGGTCCAGCTCGCGCTCCACCGCGACCTTGTGGCGCGAGTAGAACGAGGTCGGGGTGCCCTCGGTGGGCCAGCTCTCGTCGACCTCGCGGTCCTTGGGACCGCGCGAGTAGGCGCCGACCGAAGAGGCGTGAACGAGCCTCGGCACGCCGGCTGTGGCCACGGCCCCGAAGACGCGCCGGCTGCCCTCGACGTTGATCCGCTCCAGCGTAATCGCGTCCCTGGAGGGCTGGATCGCCCAGGCCAGATGGATGACCGCGTCGGCGCCCGCGAAGATCGCCGGGAGGTCGGCGGTGAGGACGTTTGCCTCGACCCAGCTCGTCTTCGGCGGCGCCCAAGTCGGCTCGCGCCGGGCCAGCCCGACGATCTCGTCGATCTCCGGGCTCGCGCTTAGGGCCTGGACCGTGCTGGTGCCGACGTTGCCCGTCGCGCCAGTGACGACTACCTTCATCTTTGTCTCGCCTTTCCCGTAGGTCTGGGGGTTCGGATTGGCGAGGAGTGAGCGATGCGACCGCTCCCCTAGGCCTCGTGACCATGTGTACCCATGCTGTTGCGGCGGAAACGCGGCGCGCGAGCCGAAGTGGCCCTCGCTAGCTGCCTAGGGCCCCGATATGGAGATGCCAGAGGCGCCGAGTGCCACCAGTGCTGCGGTGACCCCTGGGCGGCGCCTCCAGGTGAACATCAGGTTCCCTAACTAGGACTCTTCGTAGGGGTCTTTCTCGCCCGCCAGCACCAGCGAGCCCTTCTTGACGTCGGCGAAGTGACGCTCCTGGATCGGCAGCGCCCACTCGACCAACTCGGAGATCTCGCTCTCCCGCGCGGACTCGTTGAGCTTGCCGAGCACGGCCCAGTGCCCGACCTCGCCCGCCTCGGCCATCGTCAGGAACTCGAAGCCGTCGAGCCCGTCGGACTCGCCGCCGAGGTAGGTCGACATCATCTCGGTCGCCTCGGTTTTCGTCTCCTGAGCCTTGTCGAGGATCGCGGTCTTCTTGCCGTCGCGGCTGTCGGCCGCCTCGGTGCAGCGGCGCTCGGTCTCCTCGGCCTCGTCACGCATCTGCTTCAGGGTGGCGACGATTTCCTCGTCCTCGACCATGCCCTCGACCTTTTCAGTGGCGCCCTGCGCCGCTTGGGCCAGGCCCAGAACCTCTGCGAGCTTCTCCTCCAGCGTCGTCAGCTCGGCCATTTCTGCCTCCTTCCAGTTTGAGTTTTGAGAAACAAGCGCTCGTCTTCTACCCAGGTCCAGGCGTGTCGAACCGCCCTCTCGTTTTCACCCGTTCGCCGAGGGGTAAGCGACGGCCATGAACCAGGATCGAGTCGAGGACCGATGGCACGCCGACTGCTCGCGATAGTCACCGACGACCCGATCGGCCCCGAGCCGCTGCGCGAGATCGGCCCCGACGGCACTCCTGGCCAAGGCGGCGAGATCGACCTGCGAGTCGTAGTCCCGGCGGTCGAGGCAAGCGCCTTCCGGCACACCCTGGGCGACGTCGACGAGCCAAAGAGGGAAGCCGAGGCCCGACTCGGCCGGGTGCTCGAAGAGCTCCGTGCGAGCGGGGTCGAAGCCGCCGGTGAGGTGGGCGATCCCGACCCGATCCAAGCGGCCCAGGACGCCCTGCTGAAAGCCCCGGCGGACGAGATCGTGATCTTCGGGCACGAGCAGGCGCAGGCCCGCTGGTTCGAAGAAGGCTTGCTGGAGAAGGCCGAAGCGGGACTCGACCCTCCGCTCCGGGTGGTGGTTCTGCACAGCGACCAAGACGGCGCCGAGCACGTAGTCGGGGTAGAGACCGCCGGTCCCGGGACGCGCGACCCAGCCGAGGGTCATGAGGTCGGCTCCGCCTACCTCCCGGGCCTCTCGCGAGGCGACTTCGTCGGCATGGTCGCGGGCACCTTCGGCACCATCGTCGCCATCCTCCTCGCCGCCGCGGTCGCGGTCGAGAACGGCAATGTGAGCGGCCGCGCCGCTGCAGCGGTCCTGATCGCGATCGGCATCGCCCTGGTCAACATGGCCCACGTCGTCGGCCTGACGCTGATGGAGAGCGTCCGCTATCGCGGCGGCTTTGCCAAGTTCTTCCGCTACCTCTCGCTGATCGGCACGCCGCTGGCCGTCTTGGCCAACCTCGTGCTGCTCGTGAGCTGAAATCGTTTTGCCTACAGCCGCCGGGGTAGCTCGCTGAGTACTGCAAGCGATTCAGGAGGGCGAGGAAATGGGTTCACAAGAGACCGGCCAAGTCACCGGCACCAAGGACAAGGACTACAACGTGATCTGGTTCACCGAGCAGTGCCTGAGCAACGTGCTGCGACTGGAGACCTACGTCGAGGACGCCGATCGCGAGGGCGACTCCGAGCTGGCTGAGTTCTTCCGGCGCGCCCAGGAGACCAGCCGCAAGGGCGCCGAGCAGGGCAAGGAGATGCTGGCGAAGCGCCTCGGGGGCTAAAGCAGGCGACAGCTCGAGCTCAACCGAAGCTGTGGTCGGAGACCGAGGCGAAGGAGGCTTCAGCCTTCCGCGCCGGCCACCGCGCGCTGGAGCTGGGCCTTGCTCATCTTCGAGCGCCCCTCGACCCCCATCTTCTTGGCGTCGTTGTAGAGCTGCTCGCGGGTCCGGCCGCCCGGGCCGCTACCCGAGCGCTTGCCGCCACGGCTGCTGGCCGAGCTGCCGCGCTTCGAGCTGCGCGAGGCGGTTCTCGATTCGCCTGACCTTGCTTTTTCCTTGTTGACGGCGCGCGCCGCGATCTCCTCGGCGCGGCCCTCCGAGCGGCCGGCCTCCTTCTCGCTCTTCTTGATGTGCTCGTACTGACGCGCTCGCTTGGTCCCTTTTTTCACTCCGCGAGGTGGCATGGGCTAGCTCCTTCCGTTCGGCTAGCCCACTACCCACATGGAGGCGGGCTAAGCGCCCCGTCGCCCACCGTTCTGTCCGGGGTGAAGGTGGCGCCCTTGGGCGGATGCCACCGGCCCGGACGCCTCACCGCCAAGGAGCGGTTGGTCGTCTTACCCGAGCGGGAACCGGCGCTTGGATCGTCGGTGAAAGCCGCTGGGACCCGGGCCGGCGGCCCGCCCCGCTCACTTACCCGCGGCGGCGCAAAGCACGCCTCTGTGCCGGAGGCGGCCCGGCAGCCGAAGGTTCGCGCGCTAGGCGCTCAACGTCGGCGCGGATCCATCGCGCGGGAAATCACCACACGCTGGATCTCGTTGGTGCCCTCGTAGATCTGGGTGATCTTGGCGTCGCGCATCAGGCGCTCGACCTCGACGCCCTTGATGTAGCCCGAGCCGCCATGCACCTGCACCGCGTTGACCGTGTGCGTCATCGCCGCGTCGGCGGCGAAGCACTTGGCCATCGAGCATTCCAGAGACGCCTTCTCGCCCCCTGCGCGTACATGGGCTTCCAGCTTCGCCGCCGCCGCGTGGATCATCAGCCGCGAGGCATGCGCGTCCTTGGCCATGTCGGCG
>JBEVMR010000117.1:0-7924 GCA_040508545.1 Solirubrobacterales bacterium | reverse complement strand
AGCCGCAGCAGCGGGTGGAGCTTTCGCTGTCCGATGCGGAGCGGTTGGATCTGAGCAGTGGTGACGAGGTTGAGGTTTCCCAGAACGGGACGAGCGTGCGTGCACAGGTAGCTGTCAGGGAGCGGATCGAGCAGGGGGTCTGCTTCCTGATCGAGGGCACGAGCGAGGGCAACGCCAACGGCCTGCTCAACGGCTCCCCCGTCAGCGTCACAGTCGAGAAGGTCGCCGGCTGATGCTGCCGATTGCCGACACCCAGTACGTCGAAGCGACCTGGGTGATGATTGTCAAGTCGCTGGTGATCTTCGCCGTGATCTTCGGCATCTTGCCGCTGATGACGGTGCTCGAGCGCAAGCTGATCGGCCGCTTCCAGCACCGCTACGGGCCAAACCGGGTCGGCCCCTTCGGCATCCTGCAGCCGCTCGCCGACGTCGGCAAGCTGCTCAGCAAGGAGGCCTTCATGCCGCAGAACGCGATCAAATCGCTGTTCATCCTCGGGCCCCTCCTCCCCGTCCTCTCCGGCGTCCTCGCCCTGGCGATCATCCCCTGGGGCGACGTCCAGGACGGCGTCGGCCTCTACGGGATCGACGTCCCGATCGGCCTGCTCTACTTCTTCGCCGTCGGCTCGATCGCGTTCTACGGCGTGCTGCTCGGCGGCTGGTCCTCGGGCTCCAAATACAGCCTGCTCGGCGCGATGCGCGGCGCCGCCCAGCTGATCTCCTACGAGGTGGCGATGGGCCTGGCGCTGCTCGGGGCGATCATCATGGGCGGCTCGCTCTCGTTGGTCGACCTCGTCCACGCCCAGGGCGCGATGTGGTTCGTCGTCCCCCAGTTCGTCGGCTTCCTGATCTTCATGCTGGCCGGCTTCGCCGAGACCAACCGCACCCCATTCGACATGCCCGAGGCCGACGCCGAACTCGTCCAGGGCTTCATGACCGAGTACGGCGGCATGCGCTTCGGCAGCTTCCTCCTGGTCGAATACATGGAGATCCTGGTCGTCTCGGGGATCGCCGCGGCCGTCTTCCTCGGCGGCTGGATGGGACCCGGCCCAGGCTTCCTCGACCCGATCTGGATGCTGGCCAAGATCATGGGCCTGATCCTGGTCTTCATCTGGGTGCGGGCGACGCTGCCGCGGCTGCGCTACGACCAGCTGATGAGCCTCGGCTGGAAGGTGCTGCTGCCGCTGGCCACCCTGAACGTCCTCGTCACCGCCGTCGTGGTGGTGGTGACCTGATGGCCTTGGCGACTTTCCCGTCATATACACGGGTTTCGCGCCAGAGGGGGGTCGACGATGGCTGAGTTCCCCTACCTGAAGGACCAGGACGTGGTCGAGGTCCAGCGCGGCCCCGAGCCGGGCGGCGTCGGCGGCGCTTACCGCGCCTTCGGCGAGACGCTGCGCGGGTTGAAGACGACGATGGCGCGACTGATCGAGGGCCCGCTGACGATCGAGTACCCCGAGGAGAAGACTCCCGTCTACCCCCGCTTCCGCGGCCGCCACAAACTGCACAAATTCGAGGACACCGGGTTGGAGAAATGCGTCGGCTGCTCGCTCTGCGCCGCCGCCTGCCCGGCCGACTGCATCCGCGTCGTCGCCGCCGAGAACATCCCCGGTGAGCGCGTCTCGGCCGGCGAGCGCTATGCCGCCGTGTACGAGATCAACCTCTCGCGCTGCATCTTCTGCGGCTACTGCGAGATCGCCTGCCCCTTTGACGCGATCACGATGGGGCACGACTACGAGATGGCCGACTACGACCGCGAGAGCCTGATCTTCACCAAGGAGATGCTGCTCGCCGAGCCGCTCGAGCGGACGCCGCTGAAAGCAGAGGGCGAGTAGTGGAAGAGATCCTCTTCTTCGGCGCCGCGATCGGCGCCCTCGGCGGCGCGATCGGGGTCGTCGCCCTGCGCAACCCCTTCTACAGCGTGCTGGCGCTGATCGTCCACCTCTTCTCGCTGGCCGTGCTCTTCCTGCTGCTCAGCTCGGCCTTCATCGCCGCCGCCCAAGTAGTGGTCTACGCCGGCGCAGTGATGGTCCTCTACGTCTTCGTAGTCGCCTACGTCGGCGGCACCGATGAGTCAGCCTGGAACCCGATCCCCGGCCAACGCTTCCTAGCCCCCCTACTAGGAATAGCGATCTTCATCGAGCTGGCAATAGCCGTCCTGGCTTCCTCGCTTCTCGCTCTCGGCACCGACGGCCCCGAGGTAAAAGCTGGCTTCGGTGATCCCGCCGCGATCGGGACTTTGCTCCTCGAGAAGTTCCTGGTCCCCTTCGAGGCTTCCTCGATCTTGCTGCTGCTCGCGGCCGTCGGGGCAATTGTCCTCGCTGGTCGTCGCGTCCCTGAGGGGGCGTCGGGTGCGGGGTCCCCAGGAACTCCTCGCGATAGCGAGCCTGGGGACCCCGCGCCCGATGCCCACCACGCCGAGGTGCCAATCCAATGAGCATCGAGTGGTACATCGTCCTGTCATCGCTCCTCTTCGCAGTAGGAGCGATGGGGATCCTGCTCAGGCGCAGCCCGGTGGTGATCCTGCTTTGCCTCGAGCTGATGCTGAACGCCGGCAACCTCGCCCTGGTCGCCTTCAGCCGCATGGTCGGCAATCAGGAGGGGCAGGTCTTCGCCCTCGTGGTGATGGTGATCGCCGCCTGCGAGGTCGTCGTCGGCCTCGGCCTGATCGTCGCGATCTTCCG
Source organism: Solirubrobacterales bacterium (assembly GCA_040508545.1). Classification (GTDB taxonomy): domain Bacteria; phylum Actinomycetota; class Thermoleophilia; order Solirubrobacterales; family 70-9; genus VRUE01. The sequence continues at coordinate 5,244 of JBEVMR010000117.1, read as the reverse complement.
CCGCAAGCTGCCGCTCGACGTCGATGAGCTGAGGGAGCTGCGCGGATGAGCGCTACCACCTGGGCCTGGCTGGTCCTCTTGCTGCCACTGCTCGGCTCGATCGCGATCTCGCTCGGCTTCCGGGTGATCCCGGCGCGTGTCGCCGGCGTCATCGGCACCGCTGCGATCGGCCTCGCCTTCCTCTGCGCCGTCGCCGCCCTGCTCGAGCTGCTCGGCGACGAGCCCGAGTCGCGCCACCACGCCTCGACGTTGTGGACCTACGCCAGCGCCGGCGGCCTCGACATCGACCTCGGCATCTACGTCGACCAGCTATCCACCTTCATGATCCTCGTCGTCACCGGGGTCTCAACCCTGATCCACCTCTACTCGTTCGGCTACATGAAGTCGGACGAGGGCTACCACCGTTTCTTCGCCTACCTCAACTTCTTCGTCTTCTCGATGCTGCTGCTGGTCCTCGCCGGCAACTTCGTCCTCCTGATCGCCGGCTGGGCCTTCGTCGGCTTCGCCTCCTACGCGCTGATCAGCTTCTGGTACCGGCGCACGACGGCGACCAAGGCGGGGATGAAGGCCTTCGTGATCAACGTCGTCGGCGACATCGGCCTCGTCCTCGCCGCTTTTCTCATTTTCCGAGAATTGGGCAGCTTCGACTACGCGACCGTATTCGAGCAGGCGCCCGAGGTCTTCACCCGAGGCGAGTGGACGATCACCGCGATCTGCCTGCTGCTGCTGGTCGGCGCCTTCGCCAAGTCGGCGCAGATCCCGTTCCACACCTGGCTGCCGGACGCGATGGAGGGCCCGACCCCGGTTTCCTCGCTGATCCACGCGGCGACGATGGTCACGGCCGGCGTCTACCTGATCGCCCGTACCAACATCCTCTTCTACCTCGCCCCCACCGCCGCCGACATCGCCGCCTTCGTCGGCCTCGCGACGCTGCTCGTCGCCGGCACGATCGCGATCGCGATGACCGACCTGAAGCGGGCGATCGCTTACTCCACGATGAGCCAGATCGGCTACATGATCATGGGCGTCTCGATCGGCGCCTACTCGGCCGGCCTCTTCCACCTGATGACCCACGCCTTCTTCAAGGCGCTGCTCTTCATGGCGGCTGGCTCGATCATCTCGGCGATGGCGAACCGCCAGGACATCGACCGGATGAGCGGCTTCTGGAAGGCGATGCGGTTCACCTCGCTGATGCTCCTGATCGGCGGCCTGGCGCTGGCCGCCTTCCCGCTCACCTCGGGCTTCTTCTCCAAGGACTCGATCCTCGCTTACGCCGAGCTACGCGGCGGCATGTACTTCTGGATGGCGATGGGGGGCTACGTCGGCGCCTTCCTCACCGCGCTCTACACCTTCCGCCTGATCTTCCGCGTGCTGCCGGGCAAGCCCTGCGAGGAGGCGCAGCACCTGATCGACACCGGCGAGCTGTACCACGGGCCGGCGATCAACCCCGCGACCGAAGAGCTCGAGGACGCCGACGTAGGCTTCCCCGGCGAGCACCACCACATCGCCGAGCAGTCCTGGCCGATGGCGGTTGCGATGGCGCTGCTCGGCGTCGGCGCCCTCTTTGCCGGCCTGGTCCAGGTCCCCGGCGTCGACAACGTCCTCTTCGGCTTCCTCGAGCCGGCCTTCCACGACTCGCCGCTGGCCGAGATCCACCCCTCGGTCGGGGCCGAGTGGCGCGGCCTCGCGATCGGCGGCGCGATCTCGCTGCTCGGCATCGCCACCGCCTGGCTGCTCTGGGCGCGCAGTCCCGGGCTGCCAGCGGCCTTCCGCCAGCGCTTCCGCCCGCTCTACGAGCTCGCCGTCAACAAGTGGTACTTCGACGAGGCGATCGACTTCCTCGTCGTCCGCCCGGCGCTGGCGATCGGCCGCTTCGCCAACTCGACCTTCGAGCGCTTCGTCGTCGACGGCCTCGTCACCGGCACGAAAGAGACCGTCGGCGGCGCCAGCGGCCTCGTCCGCCTCGTCCAGAGCGGCTTCGTGCGCAGCTACGCGCTGCTCCTGATCGCCGGCTTCGCCGGGCTCGCCCTCTACTTCCTGCTGAGCAGCTCATGATCAACTCGCTGCTCTGGACCCCCGTGATCTTCGGCCTCGCCGGCCTCGCCGTGCCGAAGCGGATGGTCGGCTGGTGGGCGGCGCTGGGCACGGCGGTGACCCTGGGCATCGCGATCGCCATGCTCGCCGGCTTCGATTCCGGCGCCCCAGGCCTCCAGGACACTTACGACGCCAGCTGGATCCCCGGGCTGGGCGTCCGCTACAGCCTCGGCATCGACGGCCTCAACGTCTTCCTCGTCCTGCTGACCGCGGTCGTCTGGCTCGGCGGGACCGCCTTCGCCGCCCTGCGCGAGCAGGAGCGGCCGCACCTCTTCTTCCTGATGATGCTGGTCGGCGAGACCGCGACCCTGGGCGCCTTCGTCGCCCAGGACCTGCTCCTCTTCGTCCTCTTCTTCGACCTGATGCTGGTCCCGTTCTACTTCCTCTTCGGCGGCTGGGGCAGCGACCGCGAGGGTGGCCCAACCGCCTCGGCGGCGACGTTGAAGATGATCGTCTACACCCTGATCGGCTCGCTGCTGATGCTGGTCGCGGCGATCGCCACCGCGATCATCGCCGCCGACGGCGGCCAGATCAGCTTCTCGATCGCCGAGCTCGCCCAGCACCCAATTGGCGAGGGAAGCCAGCGCTGGATCTTCTGGTTCTTCGCCGCGGCCTTCCTGGTCAAGATGCCGGCCTTCCTCCTGCACGGCTGGATGCCCGACGCCTACCGCGCGGCGCCGCTGCCGGTGCTGGCGGTCTTCTCCGGCGTGCTCGCCAAGGTCGGCGCCTACGGCTTCCTGCGTGTCGTCCTGCCGCTCTTCCCCGACGCAACGATCGAATTCCAGGAGGTCGTCCTGGTGATCGCCCTGGCCTCGATCCTCTACGGCTCGGTGATGGCCTTCACCCAGACCAACGTGCGCTTGATCGGCGGCTACTCCTCGGTCGCCCAGCTCGGCTTCATCACCGCCGGCATCTTCGCCCTGCGCGCTGACGGGGCCGACGGCGCGGTGCTGCAGATGGTCAACCACGGTCTGGTCGTGGCGCCGCTCTTCATCATCGTCGCGATCCTCGCCGAGCGCAGCGGCTCGGAGGACCTGCGTGAGATGGGCGGCATGGCGATGCGGGCGCCCGTGCTGGCGGCCCTCTTCCTGATCGTCACCCTGGCGACCCTGGCGATGCCGGGGTCGGCCAACTTCGTCGGCGAGTTCTACATCCTCAACGGCCTCTTCCAGGAGAAGATCGTCTTCGCCTTCGTCGCCATCTCCGGCGTCGCGATGTCGGCTTACTACGCGCTGCGCCTCTACCAGCGCACGATGCACAACCGCACTCGGGACTCGCTGGCATCGCGGGAGATCAGCTGGCAGGACGGCGCCGTGCTCGTGCCGCTGGTCCTCTGCATATTGGGATTGGCGCTCTACCCGCAGTTGATCCTGGAGCGGACCAACCGCTCGGTTTCCGAGACGGTCGCCGCAGTGAAGGGGCCGTCGGAGGTGGCCTCCAAATCGCACGCTCGCGGAGCCAAGCCGTCCGCTCTCGAGTGCGCAGCGGCCGCTCGGTGCTCGAGTGATTTGGAGACCACCTCCAACGGCCCATCGTCAGAGAAGGCGGCGAGACAATGAACTTCGACGCGCCAGTTATCGACTATGCGGCGCTCTCGCCGGTCATCGCCCTTACCGTCGGGGTCTGCGTGGTCTTGCTCAGTGCCGTGTTCGAGCCGGTGCGACGGTCAGCTCCGCTCTTGAGCTTCTTGACCTTGGGCGTCACGGCCGGGCTCTTGATCTGGAACTGGAACGAGCCGGTCACGCTCGTCTCCGGCGCGCTGCGCCTCGACGACCTCGCGATCGCGATCTCGCTGATCGCGATCGCGGCCGCGACCTTCGCGGTCTTCCTCTCGATCCGCGAGCCGGCCACCGAGCAGGCGGGCTCGGGCGAGTACCACGCGCTGCTACTCGGCTCGGTCCTCGGCATGGTGCTGCTGGCACAGGCCCAGAACCTGGTCAGCTTCTTCGTCGCGATCGAGACCCTCTCGATCCCGCTCTACATCCTCTGCGCAACCAACATGGTCCGCGAGCGCTCGCTCGAGTCCGGCCTGAAGTACCTGATCGTCGGCTCGCTCGGCTCGGCGACGCTGCTCTACGGCATGGCCTTCCTCTACGGCGGCTCGGGCTCGACCGACTTCGGCCGGATCGCCAACGGGATCGACAAAGCAGGGCTGATCGGCGACCCGCTGGTCCTCGTCGGGATCGCCCTGGTCGCGGTCGGCCTCGCCTTCAAGACCTCGATCGCGCCCTTCCACCAGTGGACGCCCGACGTCTACGAGGGCGCGCCGACGCCGATCACCTCGTTCATGGCGGTGGCGACCAAGGCGGTGGCCTTTGCCGTCTTCGTCCGCTTCTTCCTCGTCGCGCTCGGCGGCGAGGCCGGTGACTGGCAGCCGGCGCTCGCGGTCCTCGCCGCGGTCTCGATCGTCGTCGGCAACGTCGGCGCCCTCGGGCAGGACTCGCTCAAGCGCCTGCTCGGCTACTCGGGCATTGCCCAGGCCGGCTACATCCTCGCCGGCCTCGTCGTCGCGAGCGAGGCGGGCGTCAGCGCCCTCGTCTTCTACCTCGCCGGCTACCTCTTCATGAACCTGGCCGCCTTCAGCGTGATCGTCGCCCGTGAGCGCGAGACCGCCTTCGGCGACGACATCCGCGCCGTGCGCGGGCTCGGGGCGGAGCGCCCGCTGCTCGCCTGGCCGATGACGATCTCGATGCTGGCCCTGGCCGGGCTGCCGGCGACGGTCGGCTTCATCGGCAAGCTCTACCTGATCGAGGCCCTGGTCGAGGGCGACTACACCTGGCTCGCGGTCTTCATCGCCGTCGGCACGATGATCTCCCTCGCCTACTACCTGCGGGTGGTCGCGGCGATGTGGATGCGTCCCGAGGAAGAGGCGGCACCGGGTGCGGCTCCCGCAATCGCCGGAGCATCCCCGGAGGCCGACCCGATCGACCCCGATGCCGGGCGGCGCCTCTACCTCGTCGGCCCGGCGCTGCTCGCCGCAGCCGGCGCGGTCTTCTTCGGGATCGTCCCGCAGCCGCTGGTCGAGTTCGCAGAACACGCCGGCTCGTCTTTGTTCTGATGGACGAAGGCCCCTGGCGCGGCGGGTCCTGTCACGGCAGGGAACCCACCTCCCCTTCCGGTAGCTAAAGCTTCCTCAGGGGAGGTCCCCCC
>JBEVMR010000104.1:0-17855 GCA_040508545.1 Solirubrobacterales bacterium | reverse complement strand
CGGGCGGCGCTGCCGCGGCGCCCTCGCCGCCAGGGCCTCCTGCTCGCGGAGCTCTCGACGGCTCAGCGGCGCACCGGGGGTCGGTTCGACGGGGCGTCCGTCGCCGGGTTCGAACTGGGACACGTCAGGCTCCTTCGGCCGGATGGAGCACGCTGCCGGGGGCTGCGCCCGAGGCGCGCTCCGCATCGAGGGCGTGCTGCAGGATCACGACGGCCGCGGCCTGGTCGATCACCGAGCGGGACTGCTTGCTGCTGCGGCCCGAGGCGCGCAGCGCGGACTGCGCGGAGACGGTCGAGAGCCGCTCGTCGACGAGCCGGACGGGGACGCCGCCGGTGACCAGCAGCGCCGCGAAGTCCTTCGCGTCCTGGGTCGACGGGGACCGAACCTCCCCGCTGTTCGTGAGGGCGAGCCCCACCCCGTCCCTTCACATCACCCCGTCCCTTCACTGTGCGCTCCTCATCGCCCTCATCAGCTCCAGCGCGCCCCCCTTGTGCAGCGGTTCGTTGAGGTTGCCGCACTTGGGGCTCTGCACGCAGGAGGGGCAGCCGGACTCGCAGGGGCACTCGCCGATCAGCCGCTCGGCGTCGCCGAGCAGCCGCTCGAACTGCTCGTAGCCACGCAGGGTGATGCCGACACCGCCGGGGTGGCCGTCATAGATGAAGATCGTCGAGCGGCCAGTCTGGAAGTGGACGTTGGTCGAGAGCCCGCCGATGTCCCAGCGGTCGCACATCGCGATCAGCGGCAGCACCGCGATCTGGCCGTGCTCGGTGGCGTGCAGGGCGCCGAGCAGGACGTCGGGCGGCAGCGCGCCGCTGACCCCGTCCGGCAGCACGTACCAGAGCGCCTGGGTGACGAAGTGCTGCTCGGGCAGCTCGAGGGCGACGATGTCGATCGGCTCCTGCTCGGAGATCGAGACCCGCTGGAACGCAATCACCTGCTCGCTCACAGACACTTCGCCGAAGTGCAGCTCGACCCCCGAGGTCGTGCGCTGCTCGCGCACCCGCTCGATGTAGATCTCGGTCTCCTTTTTCGGCCGCGTGTACCAGTCACCGTCGAAGCGCGAGACGATCGCCCGCCTCCCCTCGATGTCGAGCTGCTCGACCTCATACGAGCGGCCCAGGTGGAGGTAGACGGCGCCGGGGTGGACCGTGGTGAAGGCGCGCTCGGACTCGACCAGGCCGAGCATCTCGCCCGAGTCGCGCTCGATCACCGCGACCGAGTCGGCCGAGGCCGAGCGCAGCGGGATCTTCCCCGCGACGAACTCGCTGCCTCGCGGCAGCAACCGCCCACCGGCGCGGCGCAGCTGCCCCGCTGAAGCAAGCCGCTCGGCGCGCTCGCGCCAGCCATCGCCGAAGACCTCGTCGTCCTCGTCGCTGAGCGGCAGCTCGTAGGCGGCGGCGACCATGTGGCGGGAGGCGATCTGCTCGCTCTCGTGGTCGAGGATCGCCGCCTCGACCGGGCGGCCGACGAACTCGTCGGGGTGGCGGCAGAAGAACTGGTCGAGCGCGTCGGCGCCGGCGACGTAGACGGCGAGCCCGCGTCGCTCTCGGCCGGCCCGGCCCCACATCTGGCGCAGGCTGGCGACGGTGCCGGGGAAGGTGACGCAGATCGCCGCGTCGAGCTCGCCGATGTCGATGCCGAGCTCGAGCGCGTCGGTCGCGACCACGGCGAGCAGCTCGCCCTCGGTCAGCTTGGCCTCGATCTCACGCCGCTGCTGCGGCGTGTAGCCGCCGCGGTAGGGGGCGATTCGCTTGGCCAGCTCGGGCTTGCCGCGCCGCTCCAGCGCCTCCTTGGCGAAGCGCTGGATCAGCTCGATCCCGCGGCGGCTTTTGAGGAAGCAGATCGTCCGCACGCCCTGGGAGACCAGCTCGGCGAGCAGGTCAGCGGCCTCGGAGAGGGCTGAGCGTCGCGTGCCGCTCGCCTTGTCGATCAGCGGCGGGTTCCACATCGCGATCTCGCGGCCGCTGCGCGGGGCGCCGTCGTCGTCGATCAGCTCGAACGGCTCGCCGACCAGGCGCTCGGCCAGTTCGAGCGGGTTGGCGATCGTCGCCGAGGCGAGCAGGAAGCGCGGCTCGGCGCCGTAGGCGCGCGCCAGCCGGCGCAGGCGGCGCAGCACGTTGGCGACGTGGGAGCCGAAGACGCCGCGGTAGGTGTGCGCCTCGTCCACGACAACCCAGCCGAGGTTGGCGAGGAAGTCCCCCCAGCTCTTGTGGTTGGGCAGCAGGCCGACGTGGAGCATGTCCGGGTTGGTGAGGACGAGGTTGTTGCGGCGCCGGATCGAGGGCCGCTCCTCGCGCGGCGTGTCGCCGTCGTAGATCGCCTCGCGCAGGCCGGGCGGCCGCAGCGCCGCCAGCTTGCGCGCCTGGTCCTGGGCCAGCGCCTTGGTCGGGTAAAGGTAGAGAGCGCGGCGCTTCGGGTCGCGCGCTATCCCATCGAGCACCGGCAGGTTGAAGGCGAGGCTCTTGCCGGAGGCGGTGCCGCTGGTGATCACCAGGTTGGAGGCCGCCGCGGCTTTCAGCGCGTCGCGCTGGTGCGAGTAGAGGCGCGCGATCCCGACCCTGCCCAGCGCCTCGACCAGGCCGGAATCGAGCGAGCGCGGCATCGCCACCGGCTTGGCCTTGCGCTGCGGCTCGCTGCTCTCGGCGACGATGCGGCCATCGCGGCGGGCGGGATCGATGGCAATCGACCAGGGAGCCTCCAAAAGGCTCTTCGCCATCACGGTGTACTCCGGTGTGGCGAGTTTCCCGTCATATGCACGGGAAAGTCGCCACGGAAGGGCCGAGCGATTCGCCCGGAGACTCTCACCGCCTGCAAGGTGCTCCTGTCGTGGATCCGCAGGATGTCCGCCCCCTCGCGCACCGCCAGTGCCGCCGCTGCGACCGTGCCCCACTCACGCTCTCCCGCCGGCAGACGATCCTCCCAGCTGCCGCCGAGAACCGCGCCGATGAAGTCCTTGCGCGAGAGCGAGACGTAGAGCGGCAGGCCCAGCTCACCCAGCTCGCGCAGCCGCCGCAGGATCTCGAGATCCTGCTCGGCGGTCAGGTCGAAGTCGAGTCCGGGGTCGATCGCGATCTGCTCCTCGGCCACTCCAAGGCGTGAGGCCAGCTCGACTCTCCCCCCGAACCACGACTTCAGGTGCTCGACGACGTCGTCATAGGAGCGCGGCGGGCGATCGACTCGGGGCGGGCCCTCGATGTGCATCAGCACGTAGCCGCAACCGGCCTCGGCGACCAGCTCGAACATCTCCTCCGAGCCGCCAGAGATGTCGTTGACGGCGACCGCACCCGCCGCCAGCGCCCGCCGCGCCACCTCGACCGAGAACGTGTCGGCGGAGACCGGCACGCCCGAGCCGGCCAGCCCTTCGATCGCCGGGACCAACGCGGCAGCCTCTTCCTCCGCCCCAACAGGCGGCCCGCTGCGCGCCGCAACCGCGCCGACGTCGAGCATGTCGAAGCCGGCCTCAACCAGCGCCGTTCCGTCGTCGATCGCCCCCTCCGGGGTCACGCTGCGCGCCCCCTCGAACATCGAATCCGCGGTGACGTTGACGATCCCCGCGGCCACCGGCTCCTCCAAGCTCAGGACCCGGTCGCGCAGTCGCCACCTCATGCGGCTTCGTCCGCGGGTGGCGCGGTGGCGGGGGTCCCCCATAGCGGAGGGCTCCGAAGGAGTCCGAGCACATGGGGGAGGGCCGCCGCGACAGGACCCGCGGCCAGGGGCATTGAGACTCGCGCGAACATGGACGGCTACCGTAGCGACCGCACCATGCCCCTGAGTTGCGTCTACACCGACCTCGACGGCACCCTGCTCGGCAAGGGCAGCTCGCTCTTCCGCGACGCCGAGGGCGGCTTCTCGCTGGCCCAGTCGCGCGGGCTCGAGGCCTGCCACCGAGCGGGAGTCGAGGTCGTGATCATGTCCGGCCGCCGCGAGCCCCAGGTCCACGAGGCGGCGCGGCTGATGGGCCAGACCTCCTACATCTACGAGGCCGGCTGCGCCTTCGCGATCGAGGGCGAGACGACGCTCCTGACCGGCGGCCTCGTCCCCGACGAGGAGGGCACCGTCTACGAGAAGATCGAGCGGCGGGGGATCCCCAAGCGCCTCTTCGAGCACTTCGAGGGGCGGCTCGAGTACCACTCGCCCTGGCACCACGGCCGCGTCCTCTCCCACCTCTTCCGCGGCAAGGTCGACGTCGGCGAGGCAAACGAGCTGCTGGCCGCCGACGGCCACGACGACCTGCGCCTGCTCGACAACGGCGCGATCGGCCGCGAGATGGCGGCGATCGAGGGCCCCACCCACGCCTACCACCTGGTCCCGCAGATCGTCAGCAAGGCGAACGCGGTCGCCGCCCACGCTCGCGCCCGTGGCTTCGACCCCGCCGAGTGCATCGCCGTCGGCGACTCGGTCGAGGATCTAGAGGTCGCCGCCGCGGTCGGCCGCTTCTTCGTCGTCGCCAACGGCCCCGAGCGCGACCCCGGCCTGCGCGCCGCCCTCGCCGCCTGGGACAACGCCACGGTCACCGAGGGAGCGATGGGCGACGGCTTCTACGAGGCGGTTGTCTCGACGCTGATGGAGCGCCGCTGAGCCCCACCCCGGGCCAGCTAGTATCGAGCCGATGACCGACGCGACCGTCGCCGAGCAGGAGTACCTGGAGATCATGTTCTGGCTGGAGGAGGCCGGGCTGCCGATGACCGGCGCCAACATCGCCCGCGCGATGCAGCTCTCGCCCCCCACCGTGCACGAGATGGTCGGCCGCCTGATCGATGACGGCTACGTCGCGCGCAACGCCGACAAATCGCTCACCTTCACCGAGTCCGGCCGCGAGCACGCCACCCACATCGTCCGCCGCCACCGCATGATCGAGCGCTTCCTCACCGACGTCCTCGGCATCCCCTGGGACGAGGTGCACGAGGAGGCGGAGCGGATCGAGCACGCGATGTCGCCGGTGCTGGAGGAGCGGATGCGGGCCGCGATCGGCGACGCCACGACCTGCCCCCACGGCCACCCGATCGTCGAGGGCGTGCGCGAGACCGGCTCGCTGCTGGCCGACGTCGAGGTCGGCGCCGAGGTCCGCGTGCTGCGCTTCGAGAACGAGGCCGAGGAGCTCCTGCACTACCTCAAAGCGGCTGGGCTGGAGCCGGGCCTCGAGGGGCAGATCAAAAGCTCTGATGACGATGGGATAACGATCGCTTCCGAGGACGGCGACCACACAGTCTCACGCAGCGTCGCCGAGACGGTCTCGGTCCGCGCCGACCCGGCGCCGCCGCCGCGGGCAGCAATCCCGGAGCAGCTGGTTCTCTCCAGCGACCGCTACGGCCGCTGAAATCGCGTCTGGCGTTGTCCTAGCCAGACACGATTTATTGAGGCAAGGCCACCGCGACGATCGGCTCGCCGGTCGGCTGCTCGCTGCCGCCGCGCGGCTCGGCGGTGACCATCACCGCGTCGACGCCGTCCATCTCGCCGATCACCGCGGTTGCGGTGCCGTCGGCGTTGGGGACGAACAGCGTCTTCGCCGATTCGACCCGCTCGCCGCGCTGAACCCAGGCCTGCAGGATCTCGTCGGCGGGCAGCTGATGCAGGTTCTCCAGCCGCAGCGTGCCGTTGTCGCCTTCACGGACCATCTCCGCCGTCACCGCGGGGGGCTGCCCGACCGCGACCGTGGTCGCGTCCGGTCCGCCATCCCCACCGTCGCGGATCGCGTAGCCGGCGACCGCCGCCGCCAGCAGCGCGACCACGGCGAGGCCGGCGAGCGGCCGCAGCCCGGGAGAGCGGCGTTGCCAGCCGAAGCCGCCGGTTGCTCGCTCCGGCTTCGCGTCCGTCCCGATCTCACCCATGATCCGCGCCCGCAGCGCGGCCGGGGGATCGGCCGGATCGACCGACTCGGGCAGGCTCAGCGCCGCCGGCCGCAGCCACTCGAGCTCGGCGCGGCACTCCCCGCAGCCGGCGAGGTGCTGCTCCAGCGCAGCCGCATCGCCCGGCTCCAAGGCGCCGAGCAGGTAGGCGGCCAGCTCGTCGCGATGCGCTTGGTGCTCTTTCTCGTTCATGCCAGCCCCTCCACAAGTCGTCCCCGGATCTTCTCCAAGCCAAGTCGCATCCGTCCCTTCACCGTGCCCAGGGGCACCCCGAGCATCGCGGCGATCTCCGACTGGCTGAAGCCGCCGAAGTAGGCCAGCTCGATCACCTTCGACTGCTCGCCCGGCAGCTCGCCCAGGGCCCCGCGCAGCTCGCGCGCGGTCTCGCGCCGCAGCGCCTCCTGGTCGGTGGAGTCGCCCGAGGGCCGCTGCTCGAGCGCCGCCTCGTCGTCGAAGCCCAGCTTCGGCGCCCGGCCCGAGCGGCTGCGCAGCAGGTCGATCGCCCGGTTGCGGACGATTCCCAGCGTCCAGGAGCGGACGCTCCCCCGCGCCCGGTCGTAGCGGGCGCCGCTGCGCCAGATCGAGACGAAGGCCTCCTGGGTCACGTCCTCGGCGGCAGACCGTTCGCCGACGATCCTGTACGCCAGTGAGTAGGCGGCGCCGCCATGGCGGTCGTAGAAGACCTCGAAGGCGCCGGCATCCTTCTCGCCGATCCGCGGCATCAGCTCCTCGTCGGCCAGTCGCTCGGGCTTCATTCGATGAAGGGTTCCACCGCTTTCAATACCTGGGGCTTGCTCAGGGTCGGGTCGAATGCCTCCGGCGACGGTTCGGCTTCGTTCTGGAGGCGGATCGCGGCCGCGTGCCGCGCCTCGACCTGGACGATCGAGCCTGCCGCGCCGAGCACTTCCTTGGACTTGATCTGCGGCGCGGCGCCGTTGTAGGCGCTGACCCCGGTGTCCTCGAAGGTCTGCGCCAGCTCGAGGAATTCCGCCGTGTTGCCATAGGGGAAGTCGAACTTCGGCTCGGCCACCGGCTTGCCGCCGAGCTTCTCGATCGTCGCCGTAAGCGCCTTGACGTGTTCGTCCTCGTCGCGGGCGACCAGGTCGATCAGGCTCTTCAGGTCACCGCTCGCCCCTGCCCGCCGCTTCGCTTCGCGGTAGAAGCTCGACTCCAGGTACTCGAGCGTGAGGGCGAAGTTGAGGATGCCGACGTCGCCGCCGCCGGACATCGCCAGCGCTCGGCTGACGAAGGGGGCGACGGACATGGCGCCGTAGACCGCGCCGGCGGCCAGCGCCCCCTTGAGGATCACCTCGCTGCGCGAGAGATCACCCCCGTCGGCGTCGATCTGAACGTCGGCCAGCTGTGGTTGTGCCAGGTCTTCATTGCGCATCGCAGTCTCCTTTCGCGTCCGCTCGCCAGCTCAGGTGACGATGAACGGTTCGACGGATTCGAGGACGGTCGCCGCGTCGGCGGGTTTGGCGAACGCCCCGTCCGGCGTGATCGGCTTGCCCAGCAGCGTGTTCAGCGCTGCCGAGTGGCGGCCCTCGACGCTGTGGATCGAGAGCGCCGGGGCCAGCACCGCTGGGCTCTCGATGTTCGCCGCCTGGCCCAGGTAGGCGGCGGCGCCGAGGTTCTCGACCGTCCCCGCCAGTTCGAGCACCGACTTGGCGCTTTTCAGCGGGAATTCGGTTTTCGGCACCGGCGCCGGCTTACCGCCCAGCTTCTTGACGAAGGCGGTCAGGGCGCTGACGTGTTCGGCCTCCTCCTTGCCGAATTTCTTCATCGTCGCCAGGTCGGAGCCCTTGAAGAGCCCGCTCTTGACGACGTCGGCGTAGAAGGCCGTCTCGAGGTACTCGAGGGTCAGCGCGTAGTTGAGGATCCCGACGTCGCCCTTGCCGAATTCTTCTTCGATCACGGGTTCGGTACCGCCCGACCCACCGGCAGAGCCCATCGTCGTGGTCATGTCGTCGTCGCTGCCGCAGGCGGCGAGGAACGCAGTGGCGGCTACGGAGCCGCCACCCAGGGCGAAGAACTTGCGCCGTGAGACCGGGTCCTTCGCCACGCGACTGAACGCGTTCGCTTCATTCTGAGGCGCCATGCTGCCCTCCTGGTCGCAGTTGGGGTTCTTCCCCCACTACGGAGGCGGCCGGGAGGCGGATCAGTGAGGGTCCGGCTTGCTAGGCGGGGGAGCCGGCGCGAACGCGCTCCAGGGCGCGGGCGATGCGGGCGACACCCTCCGGAATCCGTTCCGGCGGCACGCTGGCGAAGGAGAGGCGCAGGCTGTTCTCGCCCCCCTCGATCATGAAGTCGGGGCCGGCGACGAAGGCGACGCCCTCGCCCTTGGCCTCGGCGAGCAGGGCCGTCGTGTCGGTGCCGGGCGCGAGGTCGAGCCAGAGGAAGTAGCCGCCCTCGGGGACGACGAACTCGGCCTCGGGGAGCTGCTCGCGCAGCGCCTCGACCAGGGCGTCGCAGCGATCGCGCAAGGCGCCCTTGACGAACTCGATGTTCGAGTCCAGCCCGCCCGACCGGCAGAGCTCGAGCACGACCGACTCGGCAAGCATGTTGGGCGAGATGTAGGTCTCGTTGGCACGCTTGGCCAGCGCCCCGATCTCCGCCGCAGGTCCGGCGAGGTAACCCACCCGGACGCCAGGGCTGACCGTCTTGGAGAAGGACGAGGCGTGGACGACCCGGCCGGCGGTGTCGAGCGAGAGCATCGACGCCAGCGCGTCGCCCTCGAAGGGCAGCTCGCGGTAGGGGTCGTCCTCGAAGATCCAGAAGCCGTGCTCGGCGGCCAACTCGACAAGCCTGGTGCGCTTGGCTGCCGAGAGCGTGCAGCCGGCGGGGTTGTGGAAGTTGGGTATGACGTGGGCGAGCTTGATCGGGCCTGCCTCCAGGGCAGCTTCGAAGGCGCCGATGTCGAGCCCGTCCGCCTCCAGGGCCACCGGCACCAGCTCGACCCCGAGCCGCTGCAGCATCAGCAGCGTGCGGTCGTAGGTCGGCTGCTCGACCACTACGCGGTCGCCCGCCTCGAGCAGGTGCTCGAACAGCATCCAGCCCGCCTCCAGCGAGCCATTGGCGATCATCACCTGCCCCGCGTCCAGTCCGCCGTGCCGCTCCGCGACCCACTCGCAGAGCCCGGGATGGCCGATCCCGGTCCCGTAGGAGAGAGCCTTTTCCCAATCCTCAGCGAGAGCGACGGCAGCAGCGTCGCGCACAGCATCCTTGGGAAGGATGTCGGCGGAGGGCGCCCCGCGCGTAAAGGAAATCGTGTCTGCGGCCATCGTCCTCGACCCTAGCAACGCCCCAGCTTCAACGAACTTTCCTCGTCGGCGGTGCCGGGCGTTCCTATACTCGCGCCGCATGACGCTCTTGCCCGGCTTCCGTGTCGGCGCCGTCGCGTTCCTCGCGGCGCTCGCGGTCGTGCTGCTCAGCTACTCCGCAAGCGACGCCGCCGACGGCTACCGCCCGCCGGAGATCGACCAGTCGGGGCTGGTCCTGCGGCTGCCCGACCTGCCACCGGGCTACGGCAACGGCTACCTCGGCGAGGGCCGAGGAGACGACGGCCTCCTCTGCGAAGCCTTCAGCCGCTCATCCGACAAGCCCGACCCGGTGGCCGAGTTCGCGCGCATGTACCGCGCCAAGGGCTGCATCGCCGCCTATGTCAGCCGCTTCACGATCCCCGGACAGGAGCCGGTCGCGCCGGTCGTCTTCAGCGGCGCGATGGCGCTTGGCAGCGCCGCGGCCGCCGTCGACGCCTGGCACCTGGTCCCCACCATGCTCGGCCGCCTGCTGCGTGGCGGTCCGCCGCAAGAAGTGAAGACGAGTACCGAGGTCGGCGCGCAAACGCGGCTCTTCCAGACGACGCAGGCCCGGTACCCCTACCTGATCCGCGGCAAGCAAAAGGCCTCGTTCCTCGCCTGGCGCAGCGGCAGCACTCTCGCGGTGGTGGTCGCCATGGGTGCGTCCGTCTCCACCAACGACCGCGTCGTCGCCGAGCTGGCCCCGCGCCAGCAGGCGCACATCCTCGAGCCAACGCCCTACACGGCCGCCGAACGCTTCGACGGCGAAGTCGGGCTCGACGATCCGGCGATCGACATTCCCGTCTACTGGCTCGGCCGCACGTTCAGGCCGGGCGGAGGCCTTCCGCCGAACAAACTGTTCGGCTCGGGTTTCGGCGAGCCGACTCCCGAAGAAACCGGGGAGTTCTCCGCCGAAGGACCATACCCACCGCTCGAGGCGGACTACGAAAATATCCGGCTGGCGATCTGGACGCCGCAGACCTGGCACGTCTTCGCCGACTCGAAGACCAGCAAGGCGATCACCTCCTGGAAGTGCACGCGGACCCGCACCGTCCCGATCGCCGGCGGCAGTGCGACGATCTTCGGCGGCTACGAAGAGGACTACGCGCGCTGCCCGAAGAGAACGCCGCGAGCCTTCACCGCCTGGGTCGACGTCGCAGGGGTGAAGATCGTCGTCAACCCACCTCCCGCCCCCGACTTCATCGAAACGGTCAACCCCTACGGCTCCTTCAAGGGCATGGAAGCGATCGTTAGCAGCCTCCGGCTCCGCCCAAGGCCGGTCTACCCGACCGGCTAGCTAGCGCCGCCACTGCAAACGGGCGGGTTTGCCGGCGGCTCCTCGGGGCATACTCGCCCCATGGCAAGGGGACTCGGATTGGCGCTGGCGCTCCTCCTTCTCTCGGCTCCCGCCGCGAGCGCTCTCACCGGACCGTCCGGCGGATTGGTCGCGGGCGGCGAAGAAACCGTCCTGCGGCTCCATGACCTGCCACCCGGCTACGTGTTCGGCAACGACAGCCCCTGCAGGCCCCTCGAACCCCTTCCGGTGAGGATTTCGAACCGCCTGGAGAGACGGTATTCCAAGTGGATCGTCGAGCACCGGCCCGTAGTCTGCAACGAAGAGTTCGAGCAGGTCTTCAAGGTCCCGGGCTGGGGACCGGCACCGCCCCAGGTCGTAGCCGCAACCATCAACACGCCGAGCGAAGAGGCTTCTGCCAGCGGCTTCGAGCTGTTCACCGCGCTCTCACCATTCGAGGAAGACGGCGGAACGGTCCTGATCCCGCCAAGCGGGATCCCGGCCCGCCTGACCCGCTCCGAGGACGCGATGGACGAAAGCAGGACCGACCAGCCGGGCTCCTTCATTGAATGGCGTCACGGGAAGCTGATCGCCATGGTGGGAGCCGCCGGCATGGACCCGCGCCGCAACGATCAAGCCGCCCTGCACTTCGCGCAGATTCAGCAGCAGCGGATGGAAGCGCCCACCCCCTACACCGAGGCCGAACGGGACGACGCCGAGGTGCAGCTCGACGACCCCGGGCTAAAGCCCTCGGTCTACTGGCTGGGCTCGAGCTTCGTGCCCGGTCGGGGGCTGCCGGCCGCAGATCTGCTGAACGCGTTCCCGACCGGGAGAGGTGTGGCTCCGTGGTACAGGTTCCGGCGTGGGCCTCCGGGCGCCAAGCTCCGGCTCCTCTACGACGGATTCGACCTCGACGCCTGGACTCGCCAGAGCTGGAAGCAGTCCCAGCGCTCTGTCTTCCGAAGGATCAACCGGAGGGGACGCTGCGCCCGCACGACCGAGGTCGCGCTGGAGCGGGGCCGCGGGGTTGTCTACGCCGGCTACGGTGGCCCCCGCCCGGGCGCCTGTCCGCAGCGTCCGCCCGAACGGCACTGGGCGATCGTCCACATCGGCGACGCGGTGATCGGGGTGAATCTCGCGATCTGTCCCCTCTGCCAAGACTGGAGCGAGGGCCCCTACAACTCGCTGCGCGGGATGAAGGCGATCGTCCGCGCCCTCGTGGTGCGGCCGAAACCCGTCTACTGACTCGCTAGAGCGAGCGCAGGACTTCGACGGCAATCTTGGCCGTCTCGGTCGGGCTTTCGCCCACCCGCACGCCCTTGGCCTCGAGCGCTTCCTTCTTCGCCTGCGCGGTCCCGGACGAGCCGGAGATGATCGCGCCGGCGTGGCCCATCTGCTTGCCGGGGGGCGCGGTGAAGCCGGCGATGTAGGCGACGACCGGCTTGGAGATATCCGAAGCGATGAACTCGGCCGCGCGCTCCTCAGCGTCGCCGCCGATCTCGCCGACCATCACGATCAGCTCGGTCTCGGGGTCGGCCTCGTACAGCTTCAAGACGTCGATGAAGTCCGAGCCGATGATCGGGTCGCCGCCGATGCCGACGATCGATGAGTTGCCCTCGCCCGCCTGCTTCAGCTCGTTGCCGATCTGGTAGGTCAGCGTGCCCGACTTGGAGACGACGCCAATCTTGCCCGGGTCGAAGAACTGGGCGGGGATGATGCCGACGTTGGCCTTGCCCGGAGAAAGGACACCGGGGCAGTTCGGCCCGATCAAGCGAACGCCGGCCTCCTTCGCCTTCCAGTAGGTCACCAGCATGTCCAAAACTGGAATGCCCTCGGTGATCGCGATCACCGTCTCGACCCCGGACTCGATTGCCTCGTCGATCGCCGGCGCCGCGAAGCGCGCCGGGACGAAGATCATCGACGTGTTGGCGCCCTCCTGCTCGACCGCCTCGCGGATCGAGTCGAAGACCGGCACACCCTCGACGTCCTGGCCGCCCTTGCCCGGCGTGACGCCCGCCACCAGGTCGGTGCCGTAGGCCTGGTTGCGCAGCCCGTGGAAGGAGCCCTCGCGGCCGGTCAGGCCAGAGACGACCAGCTTCGTCTTCTCGTCGATGACGATCGACATCAGCCGCGCGCCCCCGCTAGCTCGACGACCTTTTGCGCGGCGCCGAGCATCGTCTTCTCCTGGTGCAGGTCGGGCAGGCTCGCCCCGGCGAGAATCTCCAGGCCCTCCTCCGAGTTGGTGCCGTCGAGGCGGACGACCAGCGGCACACCGAGGTCGAGCTGCGCGGAGGCCTCGACGATGCCTTTGGCGATCTCGTCGCAGCGGGTGATGCCGCCGAAGATGTTGAAGAGGATCGCCGTGACCTTCGCATCGGAGGTGATCACGGTCAGCGCGTCGACGATCGCCTCGGCCTTCGAGCCGCCGCCCGCGTCGAGGAAGTTTGCCGGCGCGCCGCCTGCCTGGGCGACGACGTCCAGCGTCGACATGCAGAGACCGGCGCCGTTGGCGAGGATGCCGACGTTGCCGTCGAGCTTGACGTAGGTGAGGCCCTTCTCGCGCGCCATCGCCTCCTGCGGGTCGTCGATCGACTCCGCGTCGAGCTCGGCCAACCCCTCGTGGCGGTAGAGCGCGTTGCCGTCGATCGTCACCTTGGCGTCGAGGGCGACGACCTTGCGGTCAGCGGTGACGATCAGCGGGTTGACCTCGATCAGGGTCGCGTCCTCGCCCTGGGCGGTCTCGGCCAGCTTCGCCAACACCTCGGCGGCGTCGTCGCGCACGTCCTCGGCGAGGCCGGCGGCGTCGATGATCGGGCGCGCCTCGGCGGCGGTGAAAGGCCGGGTCGGGTCGATGTGCTCCTTGACCAGCGCCGCCGGGTCCTCCGCGGCGACCGCCTCGATGTCCATCCCGCCCTTGGCCGAGACCATCGCCAGCAGCTTCTTCTCGCCGCGGTCGAGGATCACCGAGGCGTAGTACTCGGCGGCGATGTCCGAGCCGCCCTCGACCCAGACCTGGTCGACCCTGAAGGGGCCCTCGCCGTGCGGGCCGGTGATGTCCATGCCGAGGATCGCGCCGGCGTGCTGCTCAGCCTCGTCGCGATCGGCGGCGATCTTGATCCCCCCCGCCTTGCCGCGGCCGCCGATCAGGACCTGGGCCTTGATCGCGCAGGGGTAACCGATCCGCTCGGCGGCGGCGACGGCATCCTCGACGGTGGAGGCGACCTCGCCACTCGGCACGGCTATGCCGTGCGCGGCGAAAAGCTGCTTGCCTTGATACTCGAGAAGATCCATGTGAAAGGGACGCCCCTGCCGAGCGCGGCCGGCAGCCTATAAGATGCCGCGCCCGTGAGCCAAAGCGAGACGGCGTCGCAATCTGATGTCTCGCCCGTCTCGCGACGCGAACACCATTGACTATGCCCCTTCCCGCTCTCAAATCCATCACCTGGGTGACCACCGATTGCTACGGCACCCTGATCGATTGGGAGAAGGGGATCATCGACGCCTGTAAGAAAGAGGCCGCCAAAGACGGCTTCAGCTTCGAAGAGGCCCCGTTCCTCGCCCGCTTCATGGAAGTGCAGGCCGAAATCATGGCCGGCTCCTATGAACTGTACGCAGAGGTTCTGCGCCGCACGATCGTCAAGGTCGCCCGCGAGGTCGGCTGGGAGATCGAGCCCTCGCGCGCCCAGTTCCTGCCCAACAGCGTCGCCTACTGGCTGCCTTTCCGGGAGGCCAACGCGGCGATGGACCGGCTCGGCAAACGCTACGAGATCGGGATCATCTCCAACATCGACGACAAACTGCTCGGCATCTCGCGCCGCCACCTGCGAACCGAACTCGACCTCGTCGTGACGGCGCAGCAGGTGCGCAGCTACAAGCCGGACCCGGTCCACTTCAAAGAGTGCGCGCGGCGGATCGGCGGCAAAAAAGGCTGGGTCCACATCGGCTGCGATTACACGACCGACGTGGCGCCGCTGCTGAAAATGAAGGTCCCGGTGATCTGGGTCAACCGCCACGGCGAGAAACTCGAGGGCCGCAAAGCGCCGAGCGCGACGGTGAAGAACTTCCGCGACGCAGCTAAAAAGCTGGGCGCGGCCTAGCCTCGTCGTCCTCGGCGTTTTCTAGCGTTCCCTTTCGCAACTTCGCCCAGAGCGGCGGTTTCGACCCAGTAAGCGGCCCGTCGCCAGGGGCGGCACGTATTCGATGGAGCTAGCAAGCGACACCCGAGCGCCTTCGCGCGCCCGCCTGCCGATAGCGGCGGCGTTGCTGGCCCTGCTCTGTGCGCTGGTGCTGTGCGTCACCCAGGCAGGCGCGATCACTCCTGTCAGCCCGGAAGAAGAACCGCCGCTGAACCCGAACGAATCGCCGCCGAGCATCGTCGTGATCCAGACCGACGACCAGACCCTCGACGGCCTCTACGCGACCTTCAGCGCCTTCCCCGGCGCGGCCGAGACCCGCGCGATGCCGAACACGCTCGACCTGATCGCCGACCGCGGCATGACCTTCAACCGCTACTACGTCCCCTATCCCCTCTGCTGCCCCTCGCGCGTCAGCCTGATGACCGGCCGCTACGCCCACAACAACGGGGTCAAGGGCAACGTGCAGCCGAACGGCGGCTACTACGGCTTCTCCTTCCGCGCCGCCGCCTCGCACAACATCGCCACCTGGCTGCAGGGCGCCGGCTACAAGACGATCCACGTCGGCAAGTTCCTCAACGGCTACGGCGACAAGCCCTACGACGACGGCACCAGCGTGCCGCCCGGCTGGAGCGCCTGGCACACGGTGCTGAAGGCCGATACCGAGCACCTCTTCTACGGCTACACGATGAACGACAACGGCGTGCTCAGCGAACCCGGCGCCTACGGCGACCCCGGCAACTGGGAAACGCGCGAATACGGCCAGCGCGACCCAGTGGGCTGCCCATTCGAACCGACCGAAGAACGCTCCTGCCTCTACGCGACCGACGTCTTCAGCTGGATGGCGCGGGAAGAGATGCTGTCCACGCCGGCCGAGCAGCCCTTCTACGTGCAGCTCGACTACACCGCGCCACACGGGGACTTCCGCCGCCCGGCGGGCCCCGAGCCCGCGCTGCGGCACTACGACTGGTTCAAGGGGATCCGCCACCCCCACGACCGCTCCGAAGGCTTCGACGAGGGCAACGTCGAAGACAAGCCGCACTTCATCCGCGAAGCGGACCACCTCTCGCCGAACGAGAAGCGCACCTACCGCGTCTACTACCAGAAGCAGCTCGACTCGCTGCGCGCCGTCGACGACGGGGTCAAAAGCGTGATCGACACGCTGGGCCAGATGGGCCGGCTGCGCAACACCTACGTCATCTTCACCTCCGACAACGGGTTCTTCTTCGGCGAGCACCGCCTGCTGGGTGGCAAGTTCCTCGCCTATGAGCCGGCGACCCACCTGCCCTTCCTGATCCGCGGGCCGGAAATCGAGCAGGGCAGCTCGACCGGCGAGCTCGCCGCCAACATCGACATCGCGCCGACGATCCTCGAGCTGGCTGGGGCCGAAGCGGACAAGAGCCTCGACGGTCGCTCGCTGGTCCCCTATCTGCGCGACCCGGAACTGCGCAGCCGGCGGCCGATCCTCTTCGAGTCCTTCGTCGAGACCAGCGACGTCAACGCGCAGGGCGCGATCTCGGCGACGACCGGAAAGAGCGTCGACGCAACCGCATCCAAAGGGCCGAGGGCGACGGCATCGCTGCTGGCGCCGCCGAAGGACTACGCCGGGCTCCGCCTCGGCCCCTACAAGTACATCGCCTGGCCGAGTGGCGAGAAGGAGCTCTACAACATCAACAAGGACCCTTACGAGCTCAACAACATCGTCAAGGATCCGAACTATTACCCGATCCGCAACTTCATGCACCGGCAGATGACGGCCTTCATCGACTGCAGCGGCCGAGAGTGCCGCGAAGTGACGCCGAAATTCCCGCCCACCCGGACGGAGTTCCAGCGCTTACGCGCCAAGAAGCAAAAGGAACTTCGCGAACGTGAACGCGAGCGAGAAAAAGAACGCCGCGAACGTGAACGCGAAAAACAGGGCGGCAAGGGCCGGTAGGAGTAGGGCAGGCGGTTACCTCGCCTAGCCTCCCCGGCACCGCGGAGAGATGCCTGCCGCGAAGCGGCTCCATTTCACCGGCCGCAGGCCGGTGATAGGCGTAGGCGAGGTAGCCGCCTGCCCTACTCGATTACCGCGAGAACATCGCCGCTGCTGACCGCGGCGCCTTCGGCGACGTTCAGAGCGGTCACTTTGCCGGAGCGGTGGGCGGCTATCTCGTTCTCCATCTTCATCGCCTCGATGACGCAGATCAGATCGCCCTCGGAGACCTCGGCACCCTGCTCGACCGCGACCTTGAGCACGGTGCCCTGCAGCGGTGAGGGCAGCGACTCGCTGGAGGCGCTCGCGGCGCCCCCCGACTTGCGCTCGCGCTTCGGCGGCTTCTTGCCCCCTGCGGCTGGCGCGGCGGCGCCCGCCGCTGCCTCGCCGATCACCTTGACGTCGAAGAGCTTGCCGGAGACCTCGACCTTGTAGTCGCGGGCGACGACCTCGGCGCCCTCAGGCGCCTCGGGCGGATCAGCCGCCGGCGGCGCCGTCGTCTTCAGCCAGTCCTTGTCCTCCATCAGGTCGCGGCAGGTCTCCCCCTTCGCCCACTGCTCGGTGGCGAGGATCGCGCTGTGGAAGGGGATCAGGGTCGTGAGCCCGCCGACCTCGTACTCGCCGAGCGCGCGCAGCATGCGCCGCGTCGCGTGCTCGCGGTCGACGTCCCAGACGATCAGCTTGGCCACCATCGGGTCGTACATCGGCGTCACCTCGGAGCCGGCTTCGACCCCGGAGTCGACCCGCACGCCCGGTCCGGCAGGCTCGCGGTAGGTGGTGATCGCCCCTGGTGCCGGAGCGAACTTCTTGTGAGCCGCCTCGGCGTTGATCCGGCACTCGATCGCGTGCCCACGCAGCTCGACCTCGTCCTGGGCGACGGAGAGCGCCTCGCCGGCCGCAACCAGCACCTGCTCACGGACGATGTCTACCCCGGTGACCATCTCGGTCACGCAGTGCTCAACCTGGACCCGGGTGTTCATCTCGAGGAAGAAGTACTCGTCGCCGACCTGCATCCCCTCGACCGTGCCGGCGCCGCGGTAGTCGACGGCCAGCGCCGCGTCGAGCTCTTCCTCGACATGGGCGACCTTCATGCCGCGCCCTCCGCCGCCCGCCGCAGCCTTGACCAGCACGGGATAGCCGATCTCGCCGGCGACTTTCTTCGCCTCTTCGTGGTCGTCCGGGGTCATGGGGTCGCGGAAGCCCTTGCCGCCAGCGCGGCCGACGGCCTTGCAGGCGACCGGGTACCCGGCCGACTCGGCCTGGGCGCGGGCTTCATCGAGGTCCTTGGCGGGCTCGGTGGCGCCGGGC
>JBEVMR010000081.1:0-14109 GCA_040508545.1 Solirubrobacterales bacterium | reverse complement strand
GGCCAAAGCTCTCTCCGGCTGGATCGAGCGCTACAACTTCAGGCGACGACACGGCGCCATCGGCCATCAACCGCCGGTTCAGCGGCTACGGGAGCTCGCCGGGAACAACGTGGCTGGCATCTACAGCTAGGGCAGGCTCCAGGTTCTGGCTTGCGGCTGGACGGAGACGACGCTTACCTCGGCGGTCTCAACATCGTCGATCGCTCGTGCGGGACCCGCGATGCCGATGACGAGGCCCCGTTTCTCGTCCTTCTCTGCTTTCGCCTTTGCTTTTGCGACGAGGTCAGCCCAGTCGGTGCTGACGAGGCTCCAGGCCGTGACCAAGAAGTAGTAGATGGTCATCAACGCGAGCAGCGCGACGACCACGAGTGCCGCATCTGCCCATCCACCACTACCTATTAGTTCCCGCGACAGCAAGCCAAGGCAGCCGAGCTCACCCAGAACGGCGCCGCAGGTGACAGCACAGGAAACGAGCAGGGCCCAGTTGTAGCCCCAGAGCCCCGCTTCCTGGTCGTTGGCGCTCGCCCGCGGGTTTCGCATCGACTGAAAGACGAACGGCGCTATCACCACGAGCGCGCCGAACAGCAGGACGAGCGCCACGAGGGTGTCCTTGTCGATCTGCTTTGGTTCTTTCGGATACGTGACCGCCGCCACCACCGTGCCGACGATCGCTCCCACCGCGGTGAGGGTCGTGGCCCAGCTTTCGAAGCTCCATTTCGGCCCCGGGGCTTGTTTCGTGAGGAACTCCGCTTTGTCCCGGAGTACCGCGAAGGCGGCGATGGCTGCGAACAGCGCCAGCATCGCGACCAGGGCGACGATCACGAGGGTGGTTGGCCAGTCCCTTGACGGCTGCAGCCCTGGTGACAGCTTCGCCTGGCGAAACACTGGCGCAGCTCCACCCCTGACGACGATGGCGCCTGAGGTCGCTGCGTCCAGGGCGGCGAGGCCGGTGAAGGTGACTTCGACCGGCGTCGCGCCTTCGGCGCTTGCCTGCGTCGGCTCGAATTTAGACACCTCGACGCCCGAGGCTCCCGAAGCGACGAAGTCGACGGTGATTGGCACGGCTTTGCCGGGGTTGGTGACGAACAGTTCGGCGGTGGCGGTGTCTTTGCTCTCACTCCCCGTTATGGCGAGTTCGCTCTCACCGGTGAGTGACAAAGTCGGCAGGGGTGAATCCGCCGCCAGAGCGGAGCTGCTCCCCACGGTTAGCGCAAGTACCAAGACAGCTAGGAGTGCTGGTCCGCGCCACACGGGGCGCACTCTATGCGCGCGCGTCTAGAAAAGTCAACCTTTCACTAGTACTCAGTGATGTGGTTACAGGATGGGACTCATGCGCGCTTTCGCCCGACCGCGAGCAGGAACTCCATCTCGAAGCGGGCGGCGTCGGCGCTGCCGAGGTTCTGCTCCTCGTAGTAGCTGTCAAGCGCCTCGACGAACTCCTCCTCGCGCTCGTTGCGGCGCGCGTTCGCCTGCGCCGCGATCGTCGGCCCGTAGCGCTGCTTGAAGTGCTCGGCGAAGTCGGCGGGTTGCTCGAAGGCGGTCACCTCGAGCACGTCGCGCTCCAGCGTCTCGAGCTCGACCCGGTCGCCGAGCAGCTCGCGCAGGTGGTCCTCGCCACCCCAAAGTGGCGGCGGCTGTGCGCCCGGCGGTGGCGGTGGGGCAAACGGCCCGATGGTGCGGAAGAGGCCGCCGATCATCCCCTCCGGCGTCCAGCTCAGCAGCCCTATCTTCCCGCCCGCCCGGCAGACCCGCACGAGCTCGTCGGCCGCCGCTTGGTGGTGGGGCGCGAACATCACCCCGATCGAGGAGATGACGACGTCGAAGCTGTCGTCCTCGAACGGCAGGTCCTCGGCGTCAGCCTCGGCCCACTCGAGCTCGACTCCCTCGGCCTCGGCGCGGGCGCGGCCGGCCTCGAACAGCTCCGGCGTCAGGTCGCTGGCGACGACCGTCGCTCCGCTGGCCGCGGCTGGAATCGAGGCGTTGCCGGTCCCGGCGGCGACGTCGAGTACGCGCATCCCGGGCCCAATCCCGCACGCCTCGACGAGTCGCGGCCCGAGCGGCAGCAGGAAGGTCTCGACCATAGAGGGGTAGTCGCCGGACGCCCACATCGACCGGTGTTTGGCCTTGAGCTCACTGTTCGCATCCTTCGTCTCCGCAGCGTCGTTCACTTGGACCTCCTCGTCGCGTATGTGTACAGAGATGGTCTACACCGACTTGGGGAGGGAATCAACCATCAGAGCATGCGATCGATGGCCCGTCCGAGAGGCGGAAGGTCCTTCTCCACGATCTCGAGTACGCGTTGGATGTCGATCCTGAAGTACTCGTGTGCGATCAAATCTCGGAGTCCCGCGATGTCGGCCCAAGGGATCTCAGGCGAAGACTCGCGCGTCTCGGAGGCGAGATGCTTGACAGCCTCGCCAATAACGACGAACTGGAATAGAAGGGCGTCGTGCAGCAACGGGTCTTCCTTTGGCCGCGCTCGTCTCGCCCGCGCTTGCCAAGTGGGTCCGGATCGCGGCAATCGCCTCCCTGATGTCGCGCAGCCGCTCTTGCTCGCCACGGCTCATAGGGGCAAGGCCTCGCTGAGCGCCTCATCGCGGATGTGATCCTTGAGCATGTCAGCGGTTGCCACGTCGACAGGCAGGCCGAGGATCGATGTGGCTTCGCGGCGAAAGGCGGCGAGGTCGAGAAGCGTGCGGCCAGGCTTGAGGTCGACCAGAAGGTCGATGTCGCTTGCGGCTTTCGCCTCACCGCGAGCGAGCGAGCCGAAGAGACGCAGGCGGCTGACCCCGTGTTTCTGGGCGGCGTCGAGCAGGTGGCGGCGTTGGCGGCGCAGTTTGGTTGCCTGCGGGCCGAGTTGGCTGCGCGCGGAGGTAGCCAGGGATGAAGGCATCGCCGGGGGAGTCTGGATCTCCAGGCGTCGACCGCACGCGGCCAGAAGCCGCTCCAACGTTGGCAGGGTTGGCAAGGCTGCGCCCGTCTCGTACCGGGCAAGCGCTGACTGAGAAGTCCCGGCGCGTGCGGCCATATTGACCTGCGACAGGCTTGCGTCAAGTCGAGCCTGTCGGAGGATGCTGGCGATCGAAGGCATTAACGAAATATATCAATAGAAGTATATTTCCCCAGGTGGAGATGAAGGCGATGCCGAGGTGAGCCCGGACGTAGGGTCTCCTACCGCGGCGGCTTCAGGAAGAGGCTGGTCCGGGGCAAGCGCCCTTGCTCCGAGCTAGTGGCGACCGGCGCCTTCGGTCGCTGATCGACCCGCACTGTCTGGAGGCTCCAGCTCCTTGAGGTACTGATGAACGAAGGCGATCGCCATGCTGCCCTCGCCGACGGCGGCGGCGACGCGCTTCACCGGGCCGAGGCGGACGTCGCCGCAGGCGAAGATGCCGGGGACGCTGGTCTCCAGGAGATAGGGGTCGCGGTCGAGCGCCCAGTGGCCGGCCGCGCGCATCTCGGCGCCGGTGAGCACGTAGCCCTTGTGATCGAGGGCGATCTCCGGCGGCAGCCATTCCGTTTCCGCATTCGCGCCGATGAAGAGGAAGAGCCCGCCCGACTCGATCTGCGTCGTCTCGCCCGTCGCTGAGCTGCGGATGTCGATTGCCTCGAGCGAGTTGACGCCGTGCACCGCCGACACCTCGGTTCCGAACATCACCTCGATGTTCGAGCGGGTGGCGAGCTGGTCGATCAGGTAGCGCGACATGCTCTTCTCGAGGCTGTCGCCCCGGTAGAGGATGGTCACGCTCTTCGCGTGGGTGGAGAAGAAGAGGGCGGCCTGCCCGGCCGAGTTGCCGGCGCCGACGATGTGGACGTCGAGGCCGTGGGTGTTCGACGCTTCGCTGCGCGCCGCCCCATATGAGATGCCCTTGCCCGCGAGGCGGTCGAACCCGTCGATCGGCAGTTGCCGCCAGGCGACTCCGCAGGCGAGGATGATCGTCCGCGCGCGGAGGACGTCCCCCGCGTCGAGGTGCAGCTCGCGGCTCTCGGCGTCTATCCGCGTGATCGAGCGGGTGACGAGGATCTCGGCACCGAGCCTGCGCGCCTGCCGCAGCGCCCGGCTCGCCAGCTCTTCCCCGGAGACGCCCGAGGGGAAGCCGAGGTAGTTCTCGATCCGCGAGGAGGTTCCAGCCTGGCCGCCGGGCGCCTCGCGCTCGACCACGATCGTGCGCAGGCCCTCCGACGCCCCGTAGACCGCGGCGGCCAGACCCGCCGGACCGGCGCCGACGATCACCGCGTCGTACTCCGCCGCGCCCGGCTCGGTGTTGACGCCGAGCAGCTCGGCCACCCTGCGCAACTGGGGCTGGACCGCGGTCTTGCCGTCGATCACCCGGATCGCCGGCCAGTCCTCCTCGGCTGGCAGCGGGCCGCCCCACTGGTCGGCTGCGTCGGGGGTCTCGGGCGTCAGCCACCTGAAGCTGATCTGGTTGCGGTCGAGGAAGCGCCGCAGCTCCGAGCAGGATGCGTCCCAGCGATGCCCGACGACGATCGCGCGCGGCGGCGGCGGTTCGGCGGCGAGCGCCTCGAGGCCGTGCGAGCCGCCCATCCTGTGGGCCGCGAGCCTGCCGATTTCCTTGGCGACGTCTGGAACGACGGATGCGACCGCGTGGTAGTCCTGGGGCTCGATTCGCATCACGCGCGAGGCCTCGGCGGCGCGGAACCCGACCGGGAACACAGTCCCGAGCACGATCGGCACCTCGCCGAAGACGTCCCCGGGGAGGCGCTCGCCGATCACTCGCTCGACGCCGTCGACGGTCTTCGTCGCCTCGATGCGGCCCTCGAGCACGGCGAAGATCGCCCGCTCGTCCTCCTCGTGCGCCGCGTACTCGCCCGGCACGAGGCTGATGTCCGCCGCGGCGCGGGAGAGCCGCTCTCGCTCGGCGATGGTGAGGGTCTCGAAGACCGCAACCGCGCCGATTTCCTCGGCGCTCACCATGGCGGGCAGCTCATTCCCGGAAGGCTATCCCTTGAAGACCCTCGGATTGCAGGCCTGGATGGGATGCAGGTATTCGAGCCAGCAGCTGGCGTCGAAGCGGCGGATCGTGTAGCGGTAGTTGTAGATGAAGCCTTCGCGGGGAAGCGCCGTGTAGACGGTGATCCCCCCGCGGTAGAAGTGGGCGCCCTTCAGCCATTGCACGCGGCATTTGACCTTCTCACGGTCGATCCGCCTGCACTCGATCCGGTGGTACCGGCCCTTGGCGAACCTATTTCCGAAGTCGCCTTCGAGGCCAAGCCAAGCGACGATTTCGGCGTCGGCGCGCGTCACCGGCGGAAGCTCGACCTTTGGAACCTCCACCGCGGGCGCCGGCGCTCCGAATTCGACCGCAGCCGACCAAGCCGCGACCCAGGAGGACACGCGATCGACCCGCGCCAGGACCTGGGGGCTCTGTGGACTGCAGTCGAAGGACCCTTTGAGGCTGATGATGCCGATCTGCACGGTGGTGCCATCGGCCCGCTGCGCGACGCCCGGGCCGCCGCTGTCGCCGTTGCAGAGGCCGGCGCCCGGCTCGAGCTGAGACTGCACGCAGATCTGGCTGTCGGATGCATAGACCGGGAGCACTCGGCGCAAGCGGCGCTGGCAGTACGCGGTGCTCTGGATGACGGATCGAGCTTCGCGAAGAACGGTGGGAAGCCGAGGTGGGTCGACGTCGACGAGGCCCCAGCCGGCGGCCGCGACAGGCGTCCCGTCGGTGAGCAGCGCGGCGTCGGAGGGCGTTGCAAGGGGCAAGGTGGGCGTCGCGACGGGCTCGGTGAGGACGAGGAGCGCGGCGTCGTTCAAGAATCGCGAGGGCTCGTATTCGGGGAAGACGAGAACCCGCGAGACTCGCGAGGTGTGTTCGGGGCTCGCTTCCTCGAGGTCTCCGACGCCCGTCAGGACCGAGAAATTCGCCGCCACCGTGACCTTCCCGGTTTCGGTCAGCGCACAGTGCGCCGCCGTCAGGATCAGCCGCGGCGAAACCACCGTCCCTCCGCATTCGAACTCTTCGACCGGGCCTCGGTAGCGGATGTGGGCGAGCCAGGGGTAGGAGGCGATCGAGGCGGTCGTTCCCCCGATGATCGAGGCCTGTGCGCTGCCGCCTCGGTCATCTCGAGCGTCGTGGCGGAATGGTGAATGATCGCGAGCCTGCGCGGGCCCGGCCAAGAGCAACAGCAAGAAAGCAAGCGTGAGAGTGACACTGCCCGACCTACCCCTAACCACCTGCTGCCCCCTGTTAAATCAAAGTTTGCCTCGGCAATGTAACGAAACTCCCTGAATGCCCGACGTCATCGTCCTCCTCCTGGCGGCCTCCGCCACCGCGCTCGCGACCGGGATCGGCGCCATCCCAGTCTTTCTTTTCGGGCGGCGGGCGGAGCGGGCGACGCCGTTCCTGCTCGGGTTCGCTGCGGGGGTGATGGGGGTCGCCGCCGCCGCCGGCCTGCTCGTGCCGGCATCCGAAGAAGGCTCGACCGCGACGGTTATCGCCGGACTCGCGGTCGGGGTGGTGTTCCTGGTCGCGATCAGCCGGCGCCTGCGC
Organism: Solirubrobacterales bacterium; assembly: GCA_040508545.1. Lineage (GTDB taxonomy): Bacteria > Actinomycetota > Thermoleophilia > Solirubrobacterales > 70-9 > VRUE01. Next base: position 7,597 of record JBEVMR010000081.1, on the reverse strand, counting down.
CCTGACGCCGGCTTCATGGGCCGCACCGGCCCCGGTGCGAGAACCTCGGCCCTCGTCTTCCTCGTCCTCTTCGTCCACAGCCTGCCGGAGGGACTGGCGATCGGGACCGCCTTCGCCTCCGACAGGGCCGGGCTGAGCCTGTTCGTGATCCTCGCGATCGGGATCCAGAACATCCCCGAGGGGACCAGCGTCGCGATCCCGATGCAGGAGGCCGGCTTTGGCCGCGCCCGCCAGTTCTGGGCGGCGGTGGCGACCAGCGCACCGCAACCGGTCGGCGCCTTGATCGCCTTCCTCACTGTGGAGGAGGTGAGCGGCTTGCTGCCGTTCTCGTTCGCCTTCGCCGCCGGGGCAATGCTGGCACTGATCGTGATCGAGATGCTGCCGAAGGCCTACGCCGGACCGGCTGGGCGCGTGGCGCCGAGCGCCGGCCTCCTCGCCGGGGCCGCGATCATGGTCGGCCTCAGCTTCGCACTCGGAGTCTGAGTCCGGTCAGGTAAGAGCGACGACCCCCAGCGTCAGCACCGAGGCCGCGATCAGGACGAAGGTGATACCGGTGATCCAGCGGCCCCACGCCCCGAGGGCGTGCTCGCCCATCAGCTCGCGGTCCTTCGCCAGCGAGCGTATGAAGGGGAGGATGACGAGCAGGAGGACTGCGTTGAGCGCCTGGGTCAGGAAGAGGATCGGGATCAGCGGGGCACCGGGGATGAGGACGATCGCGGCGGCGATCGCGACGACCACGCCAAAGCTGAGGTAGAAGGCCCGCGCCTCGTCGAAGCCGTCGTCGAGGTCGCCTCTTCGGCCCAGCGTCTCGGAGAGCGAGTAGGCGGTGGAGAGGGGCACGATCGCCGCGGCAAGGAGCGCGGCGCCGAGGAATCCGAGGCCGAAGAGGGTCGAGGCGAGGTCGCCGGCGAGCGGCTCGAGCGCCTTCGCGGCGTCGCCGGCATCGTCGATCTCGACCCCTGCGGGGTGGAGCGTCGCGGCGCAGGCGATGACGACGAACAGGCCGATCACGCCGGTGAGGAGGGCACCGACCACGACGTCTATCCGCTCGAAGCCCAGATCCTTGACGTGCAGCCGCTTGTCGACTGCGTAGGACTGGATGAAGGCGAGCCCCCAGGGCGCCAGCGTGGTCCCGACCGTCGCCACGGCGACCAGGACCGCGTCGCGGTTCAGCGGCATGCTCGGCACCACCAGGCCCTCCGCGGCTGCGCCCCAGGCCGGGTGAGCGAGGAAGCCGGCGACGACGTAGGCGACGAAGACCGAGCTGAGGGCGAGCAGGAAGTGCTCGACGTGGCGGAAGCTCTCCCGCAGGACGAGCGCCGAGACGCCGATCGCGGCGAGCGGCACGCTCAGGTAGCGGCTCATGCCGCCGAGCAGCTCCATCCCGGCGGCGACGCCGGCGAACTCGGCGCAGAGGGTGCCGGTGTTCGCGACCATGAGTGCCGTCATCACGACCCAGGCGGAGCGCTGGCCGTAGTGCTCGCGCACGAGCGTCAGCAGCCCTTTGCCGGTGACTATCCCCAACCGCACGCCCAGCTCGTGGAAGACGATCAGCGCCGCGGTCGAGAGGGTCAGGACCCAGAGCAGCTCGTAGCCGTACTTGGCGCCGAGGATCGAGTAGGTGGCGATCCCCGCCGGATCGTCGTCGGAGAGCCCGGCGAGCAGCCCGGGGCCGACGACGGCCATCAACGCCGCGGCGGTCCCCCCGCCGAGCAGCAAGCGACGGCGCCCGGCTAGGCGCCAGTGAGTGTGGCGGCCCGGAGTTCGGTGGGCGCGGTCGGGCACGGGTGCCATTAGTCTCGCGGTCGAGATGGCGGTAATCGAGATCGATGGGCTGACCAAGCTCTACGGCGAGGCGCGAGGCATCGAGGACGTGACCTTCGCGGTCGAGGCTGGTGAGGTCTTCGGCCTGCTCGGCCCCAACGGAGCGGGCAAGACGACCGCGATCCGCACGCTGCTCGACCTGCTCCATCCGACCAGCGGCAGGGCCCGTATCTTCGGCCTCGACAGCCAGCGTGACAGCGTCGCGATCCGTGCTCGCCTCGGCAATCTCCCCGGCGACTTCGGCTACGGCAGGCAGACGAGCGGGCGTGCGGCACTTCACCTCCTCGCCCGTCTGCGGGGGATCGACGGTCTGGGGCGCGCAGAGCTCCTGGCGGAGCGCTTTCGCGCCAACCTCGATCGCCCGCTCGGTCAGCTCTCGCGCGGCAACCGGCAGAAGGTCGGCCTGATCCTCTCCTGCTTCCACTCGCCAGAGTTGCTGATCCTCGACGAGCCGACCAGCGGCCTCGACCCGCTGATGCAGGAGGAGTTCATGGCATTGGTCGCAGAGGAGCGTGAGCGCGGCTGCACCGTCGTCATCTCCTCCCATGAGCTCGACGAGGTGGAGCGGGTCTGCGACCGGGTCGGGATCGTGCGAGCCGGGAGGTTGATCGCCGTCGAGCGGGTCGCCGAGCTGCTCGGCAAGGCGCGGCGCACGGTCACCCTCGAGCTGGCCGAGCCTGGCGATCTCGGCGATCTGCGGGCGCTGCCGAACGTGACCGACCTGGGGGTGCTGGATGGCAGGGTCAGCTTCAAGGTCTCCGGGGATCTCGATGCCGCGATCAAGGCGATCGCCCATCGCCACGTCATCGACATGGAGCTGACCCATCCCACCCTCGAGGAGGTCTTCCTCACCTACTACCGCGAAGGGGAGGGGGGAGGATGATCGCGCAGCAACGGGCGCTCGTCGCCGCCCACCTCTCCGACCGGCGCCGCTCGCTGCTTGCCTGGGGGCTGCCGCTGGGCCTCATGTCCGCTTTCATCGTCGCAATCTTCCCCTCGGTCGAAGATGCGCTCTCGAAGGCGATCGCGGACTATCCGCCGGCGCTGAAAGAAGCCTTCGGCATCGGTGGGCTGACCAACGTCGAGCAGTACCTGCAGGCGGAGATGCTGAGCCTGATCATTCCCCTGGCACTCGGCTACCTGGCCGTCCGCGCCGTCGCCAGTGGACTCTCGGGCGCCGCTGAAACCGGCCGCCTCGACGTGTTGCTCTCGTCGCCGGTCTCACGCCGGCGCCTCGTCGCCGCGAGCTTCATCGCGACCGCGGTCGAGCTGTCGGCGGTGCTCATCCTCACCGGCCTGATCACGGCTGCGGCGAGCGTCCTCTCCGGCGCCGGTCTCTCCGCCGGGCCGGCGGTCGCCGGCTTCGCCAACGTCTGGCCGCTGGCTCTCGTCTTCGCCGGCCTGGGCATCGTCGCCACTGGCTTCTCGCTGCGGACCAGCGTCGTCACCGGCTCGGTCGCGGGTGTGTTGGTGGCGATGTACGTGATCGACCTGATCGGCCGCCTCGATCCCGGCCTCTCCGGCGTGCGCTACGTCTCGGTCTTCAAGTACTACGGCAACGCGATCGAAGACGGGATCGAACCGCTCGCGTTCTGCGGGGTCACGCTCTTCGCAATCTTGCTGGCCGCGCTCGGCGCCTGGTTGTTCGACCGCCGCGATCTGGCCGGTTAGGCCTCACGGCAACAGAACACCGCTTCGTCTCGCTAGGGCCGGCCCTCCGCCATGCCTGGGGTGGCGCGCTCGACGTCGATCTTCGGCAGGGCGCGCTCCAGCCAGTCGGGGATCCACCAGTTGCGTTTGCCGAGCAGCTGCATCACGGCTGGGACCAGGACCATTCGGACGACGGTCGCGTCGAGGAAGATCGCCGAGGCGAGACCGATGCCGAAGAGCTTGAGGAAGACTTCCGGCGAGGCGACGAAGGCGAGGAAGACGACGACCATGATCGCCGCGGCTGCGGTGATCACCCGGGCGGTCTTGGCGAGCCCGTCGGCGACCGCGCGCCTGGTGTCACCGTCCTTGAGGTACTCCTCGCGGATGCGTGAGATCAGGAAGACCTCGTAGTCCATCGAGAGGCCGAAGAGGATCGCGAACATCATCACCGGCATGAATGGGGCTATCGGCACCTCGTGATCGATGCCGATCAGTTCGCCGACCGCGCCCCCTTGGGCCACCAGCGTCATCACTCCGTAGGCGGCGCTGACCGAGAGCAGGTTCATCACCCCCGCCTTGAGCGAGATCAGCGGCGAGTGGAAGGCGACCAGCAGGAGCAGGAAGGAGAGGCCGACGACGCCGGCGATGAACCACGGGATGCGGTCGACGATGTAGGTGCTCTGGTCCTCGAGCGCCGCGGTCACACCGCCGACCTCGGCGGTCACGCCGGTGCCGGCGAGCGCCGTGGGGATGACGGTCCCGCGCAGGCTCTTGACCAGGTCCTGCGTCGCCTCGTCCTGGGGGGAGGTGGTCGGGATCACGGTAACGAGCGCCGCGGTTCCCGAGTCGTTGATGACCGGATCCGGCACGAAGGCGACGCCTTCCTCGTCCCGGATCTGCGTTACCAGCGCGTCGACGTCACCTTCGGCTCCACGGTCGGGCAGCTCTGCGACGACCACGAGCGGGCCGTTGGCCCCTGGCCCAAAGCCCTCCGAGAGCAGATCGTAGGCTTCGCGCGTCATCGTTCCCGGCCGGTCGTTGCCGGCGTCGGGGAAGCCGAGGCGCATGCCGAGCGCCGGCGCAGCCAGCGCCAGCAGGATCGCGGTGGCGGCGATCGCCGCCGTCCAGGGACGGCGCTGGACCGCGTGGCTCCAGCGGGCGGCGGGGGATTCGCTGTTGCCTTCCGACTTCAACCCCCGGCCGAGGAAGGGGATCCGCAGGCGGTCGACGTTGGGGCCCAGGTAGGAGAGCAGCGCCGGCAGCAGGGTGATGGCGGCGATCATCACGACGAGGACGGCGAGCGAGGCCGAGATCGCGACCCCGTACATGTATGGGAGCCCGGTCAGGAACAGGCCGAGAACCGCGATCACCACGGTGCAGCCGGCGATGATCACGCTGCGACCGGCGGTGGTGACGGCCTCGACGACGGCGTCATGGCGGTCCTTGCCCTCTTTAAGCGCGGCGCGGAAGCGGGTCAGGACCAGCAGCGCGTAGTCGATCCCGACGCCGATCCCGATCAGCCCCGAGACGGCCGTGGTCCAGTCGGGCACGTCGATGACGTTGGCGAGAAGCATGATCAGGCCGCCGGAGGAGATGCCGAGGCCGACGAGGGCGATGACCAGCGGCAGGCCCGCCGCGACGAGGGAGCCGAAGGCGATCAGCAGCACGATCGCGGCGCCGAGGAAGCCGATGCCCTCTGGGCTGGCCCCTTCCTGGGCCCTGACGATCGGGTCGCCGCCGAGCTTGATCTCGAGGCCGTCGCCGCTGTTGGCCTCAGCCGCGTCGATCAGCAGTTCGCCGTCCTCCTTCGGCACCTCCCAGCCCGGGATCGTCAGAGGCAGCGTCGTCGAGGCGATCTTGCCGTCTTGCGAGACGCGAATCGGGGTCCGCGGGTCGACGTGGTCGATCTGCGTCGCTTCGGCGAAGAAGGCCCTGACGCGTTTGCGCGCCACGGGCGTCATCGCGCCGGAGGGATCCCGCCAGACGACGTAGACCTCCTGGCCCGAGTAGCCGCCGAATTCGCGTTCGGCCAGCTCGCCAGCCGCCTTCGACTCCGAGCCGGGCGTGTTGTAGTCGGCTTCGTACTCGCCGGCGAGCGAGGAGCCGAGTCCGATGATCACGACCGTGGCAGCGATCCAGGCGAGCACGACGAGGCCGCGGCGGCGGTAGGCGATGTCGGCGAGGCGGGCGAGACGGCGAGTCATGCGGCGTCCTTTCTCTCGGGAAATCCGTTGCAGGATAGAAAGGTTTCAGAGGGAAATCATTCTTAGCAGAAAGCAAGGCGGTAGGCTTTGCGCCCGTGACCAGCGAGCCGATACCCGGCGACCGCGCGCCCTCGACCCTCGCCTTCCTGCTCTCACAGGTGGGGATCCACGCCGCGCGCCAGTTCTCCGAGCGGATGGCGGAGGTCGATCTGTCGCCGCCGCTGTTCCGTGTCCTCAACCTGGTCGACGCCGCCGAAGGCCGTTCGCAGCAGGCGATCGGCGAGGCGGTAGAGGTGCCCGCGAGCCGCATGGTCGCCCTCGTCGACGAGCTCGAGCAGCGGGGCCTGGTCGAGCGCCGCCCCCATCCGACCGATAGGCGCGTCCGCGCCCTCTACCTGACTTCCAAGGGCCGCAAGACGCTGGCGCGCGGGCGCGAGATCGCACAGGCCCACGAGAAGGCGCTGACGAAGGGCATGGCGGCGGCCGATCGAAAGCGCCTGGTCGAGCTGCTGCAGAAGATCGTCGACGAGCAGACGATCGGGCGCGGGGTCCACCCGGGGCTCGATCATGGAGGATCCAATGCGTGAACGGCGGTTACCGTGAGTAAGAGATCGTCCGAGGGCGCGGTGGCGGTGCGCGCGACGGTGCGCGGGCGAGTGCAGGGCGTCGGCTATCGCGAAGCGACGGTTCAGCATGCGCGCGATGGCGGCGTGACGGGCTGGGTGCGGAACGAAGGGGACGGCGTGGTGCTGGTGCATGCCGAGGGCGCCGAGGGCGCGGTCGAGGATCTGATCCTGTTCTTGAACGAGGGGCCGCCCGGCGCCCGGGTCGCCGAAGTCGCGGTCGAGTCCGTCAAGGCGGAGGGCCACGAGCAGTTCGCGATCCGCGGCGTCAGCGCCGGCGCCTTCGTCGTCCAAGAGCACGCCGCCACCGCGCGTCACTTCGACCTGCGGCTGGAGGTCGACGGGGTGATGCGCTCCTGGGCTGTTCCGAAGGGCCCCTCGCTGGACCCCGCGGTCAAGCGCCTGGCGGTCGAGGTCGGCGACCACGCGATCTCGCACAACGACTTCGAGGGGACGACCGAGGACGGCGGCGTGATCGTCTGGGACCGCGGCCACTACGAGCAGGGCGGCCGGGTTGCATGGCCCGAGGCGATCGAGCGTGGACATGCCGTCTTCGTCCTGCATGGAGACAAGCTCAAGGGCGGATTCGCCCTGCAGCGCACCCGCCCCGGTGAGAAGCCCCAGTGGCTGCTGATCAAGCGCAGCGACATCTACGCGCAGCCAGGGTCGGACGTGGCTGCCGAACAGCCGCAGTCGGTGCTCAGCGGCCGCGCGCTCGACGAGCTTCTCGGCGACGGCTGAAGCCGGTCTCACGTTCCGCTGGTGCCGACCGTTCTATTTGGGACGGTGCGGAGACCCATGAGCGGCAACCAACTCACATGGACGATCTGCGAGAGCCCGCTGGGACCGCTGACCGTGATCGCCGGCCCGGCTGGCGTGAGGAACGTCCACTTCCCCGGTTACTCGTCCCGGCTGGGGGAGGAGGCCCGACGCCCGATGCCGGAGCTGACCGGCCAGCTCGACGCCTACTTCGCCGGCGAGCGCGAGGCGTTCGAGCTCGACCTCGATCTACGCGGCGCTCCGCTGCAGAAGCGCGTCTGGGCGCGGTTGCTCGAGATTCCCTACGGCGAGACGAGCAGCTACGGCGAGCTGGCAGGACGTGTCGAGGAGTCCCTCTTCCCCGACGGCCTCGAGCCCTACAAGCGAGTGCGCCTCGTCGGCACGGCTATCGGCCGAACCCCTACCCCGATCCTCGTGCCCTGCCACCGGGTGATCGGCGCCGATGGCTCGCTGACCGGGTATGGCGGCGGCCTGCAGCGAAAGCAGGCGCTGCTCGAGCTCGAGGGCGCGGGCGCC
>JBEVMR010000085.1:0-17687 GCA_040508545.1 Solirubrobacterales bacterium | reverse complement strand
GCCCCCCGGCGGAGCCTCCACGGCTGTTGCTCCGGTGGGGGGCGCCCCGCCGTCTCTCCCCGCGTGGGCGAGTGAGGTCTCGGTCGAGGACATCAAATGCTTGATTCGGGTGTGCAAACGCCTTATGCCAGATGTGGGGGTTCAGGTCCCCCCGAATCTGTCTGATGCGTGGGCGGAGTTGGTCGAGGCCGGGGCGACCGACCTTGGCGGGCTATCTGCCAATGGCGATCACATTTCGCCGGAGCACGCGTTTCCGAGTCCGCACGAGGTGCGTAAGGGGTTGGCTCCGAAGGGCTACGCACTGACGGAGCGGCTCTGCGTGTATCCGCAGTACATGGACTCCGAGTGGATGGAGCAGGGGGTCCTGGACGTGATCAAGCTCAAGTACTGGAGCTTCATTCCACGCAGAGGGTCCGGGCGCCGCAGCGAAGAGGTGATCGAGGGCCACCTTGCGCCAGAAGCGATCGCGAAGGGGCGCGATGGGGTCGAGCTGTCCGAGGACGAGCTGACGGCGCTGTTTGCTGAGACCCGGCCCGAGGTGATCGAGGAGATGCGGAGTGCTGCGGATGAGCTGCGGGCTGAGCTTGCCGGGGATCGCGTCACCTTTGTGGTCAACCGGAACATCAACTTCACGAATATCTGCGTCGTTGGCTGTGCGTTCTGTGGGTTTGGGCAGGGGCGCCGTTCCCCCGACGCCTACGAAGTCAGCGAGGAGGACTTTGCCGCGCGGATCCAGGAAGCCGTCGACTTCGGCGCGACCGAGATCTGCATGCAGGGGGGGATCCACCCCGATCTGACGCTCGAGGAGTACGGCAAGTGGCTGCGGTTGGCGAAGGACGTGGCGCCGCAGTTGCATCTACACGCCTACTCGCCGATGGAGGTCGACTACATGTGCGAGCGCTCGGGCAAGCAGCCGGAGGAGGTCTTCGAGTACCTGCTCGAGTGCGGGCTCGGCTCGACCCCCGGCACCGCCGCGGAGGTGCTCGACGACGGCGTCCGCCAGCGGATCTCCCCAAACAAGCTGCCGGCGGCTCGCTGGGTGGAGATCATCGAAGCCTCCCACCGCGCCGGCCTGCGCTCGACCTCGACCGTGATGTTCGGCCACATCGAGGAGCCGCGCGAGCTGGCCCGGCATATGCGGGTCGTGCGGGCGCTGCAGGAGCGCACCGGCGGCATCACCGAGTTCGTGCCGCTCAGCTTCATCCCCTTCAACACGATGCTCGGCCGCACCCATGGCATCGAGGAGATCTCCGCGAGCGAGAACCTCAAGCACACCGCTGCCTTCCGCCTGGCGCTGGGCCGGACGATCCCCAACCTGCAGGCGAGCTGGGTGAAGATGGGCCTTGGCGCCGCGACCGAGGCGCTGCGCTGGGGCGTCAACGACCTCGGCGGCACGCTGATGGAGGAGAACATCTCGCGCATGGCGGGCTCCCAGCACGGCGTCCGCCTCGAGCCCGAGCAGCTGATCGACGCCGCCCGCGCCGCGGGCCGTGCGCCGGCCCAGCGCACGACGCTCTACGAGGTCGTCGAGACGTATTGAGAACTCCCGTGTAGCTGGACGTTTGATCTAGCGGTATCGTGGGCAGATCGCTTCGCGTTCCGTAGCGGCGGGGAATGGGCTCCCGGGGTTGGCGATCGTCTCGTTGATCGCCCTGCTTGCCGCGCTCGCAGTCGCGGCACTGCTCAGCCTGAATCCCGGCGAGGAGGACTCGACCATCCCCCAGGTGAGCGTTGCCCCCCAACTGGGGATTGGCCTGGGGGACGCCGTCACCGTCTCGCCCGGGCGGCAGCTCGCCATCGCTCCTGCCCATCCGGCCGGCATCGAGGGGCCCCGGCTCGCTGCGTCGGTGGTGACGGGGGCGGTTGGCGGCTCCGGGCAGAAGACGGGGCTCGCTTCCGCTCAGGTCGTGACGGTTGCCGTCGCCTCGCCGCCGGCCCAATCGCCGCAGCTGCCTCCGCCGGCGCCCATCCCTGCGCCGGCGCCTGCTGCGACTCCGATCGCCACTCCGGTGTCCGCGCCGGCGCCTGCACCTGCGCCAGTTGCCGCGCCCACCCGCCCGCTGCCGGGCACGGGCCAGCCTGCCCGCCCGAGCCCCTCAGGGGGGCCGGGCCCGGCCGGTGGCATCGTCTCGGGCCCGGTGCAGATCTACGAGGGCGACGAGTACGCCTACTCGTTCTCGTTCTACGTCGAGCCGGATGCCTACCGGGCGCCGGGCGAAGACAACCTGATCTTGCGCTTCGCCGACGAGATGGACGAGAGCCACAGTCTCGGCCTGCAGCTCTGGGACGACGGCAGCGGCACTCAGCGTGGGCTTTGGGCGAGCGGCGATGCGATGGAGGGGGAGCGATTCCTCGCCCCAGTGGCGGAAGCCGCCTGGCACGAGGTCGTCCTCTACTTCCAGGCCTCGAGCGATGACGACGGCCTCTACCTGCTGCTGCTCGACGGTGAGCCGCTCGACACGCGCGCCTGGGTCAGCCTGATCGATTCAGCGGGGGGCTACGGCTTGCTCGAAGCGGGGCTGTTCCGCGAGGGCGAGCGGGTCGAGGATCCCTCGGAGGTCTTCTTTGGGCCGGCGCGGCTAGGCGAAACCCTGGAGCCGGTCATACCCTGAGCTAATGCGGGCGATGGTCCTCGAGCGGCAAGGCGAGCCTCTACGGCCGGCCGAGCTGCCAGAGCCAGAGCCCGGCCCGGGGCAGGTGCTGCTCTCCGTCGCGGCCTGCGGCGTCTGCCGCACCGATCTGCATATCGCCGACGGCGAGCTGACCGAGCCGAAGCTGCCGCTCGTGATGGGCCACCAGATCGTCGGCACCGTGGCCGGCGCGGGGGAGGGCGCGGGTCGTTTCGCCAAGGGTGAGCGCGTGGGCGTGCCGTGGCTGGGTTGGACCTGCGGCGAGTGCCGCTACTGCCTCAGCGGCCGCGAGAACCTCTGCGACCGCGCCCGCTTCACCGGCTACGACATCGACGGCGGCTACGCCGAGCTCGCGGTCGCGGACGAGCGCTTCTGCTTCCCAATCGCGCCGGGCCCCTCCGACGAGGAGGCGGCGCCGCTCCTTTGCGCAGGGCTGATCGGCTACCGGGCGCTGCGCCTGGTCGGTGACGCCGAGCGGATTGGCTTCTACGGCTTCGGCGCCTCGGCGCACATCCTCTGCCAGCTCGCCGTGCACGAAGGGCGCCGGGTCTTCGTCTTCACCCGCGAGGGCGACGAGGAGGGTCAGGAGTTCGCCCGCGGCCTTGGCGCCGAGTGGGCCGGGGCTTCTGGGGAGGCGCCGCCAGAGGAGCTCGATGGCGCGATCGTCTTCGCTCCGGTCGGCGCGCTGATGACGGCGGCGCTGCGGGTCAGCGCCAAGGGGGCGCGGATCATCAGCGCCGGCATCCACATGAGCGACATCCCCTCGTTTCCCTACGAGCAGCTGTGGGGCGAGCGGACCCTGGGTTCGGTCGCCAACCTGACGCGCCGCGACGGCGAGGAGTTCCTCGCGCTGGCGCCCCAGGTGCCGATCCGGACCGAGATCGAGGTCCACCCGCTCGAGGCAGCCAACGAGGCGCTCGACTCGATCCGCAGCGGCAGCCTCCGCGGCGCCGCCGTCCTGCGAATCGCCTGACCGGACGTGCCGTCACTTAAGCACCCATATGGACGCCTAAGTGGTGGCACGTCAACGGAAGAGATCTTCTTCGCGAGGGCGGCGTAGGGTCGCGGCGCCGGAGCCGTCCTCGGTGCTGACGTAGCGGCCGAGGCCGCGGACGATTGCCGCCGGGACGCCGCTTGCCTTGTCGCGGACGAGGTCGGCGGCTGCGGCCGCTTGGTCGGCGATCGCGATCAGGGTCGCCTCCAGCTCGCGACCCCCGGCGTCCTCGCGGCCGCGCCAGTCGTCGAGTGGGGCGATGCCAGCGCAGCCGATCGCGACCTCGGCTTGCCCGAGGCGCCAGGCGCGGCCGAAGCTGTCGGCGACGATCACGGCGGGGGAGACTCCCGCCGCCATCCGGATCTCGGTGCGGATGCGGCGGGCCGAGGCGTCCGGATCCTCCGGCAGGAGCGCAACGGTTCCCGCCCGCGGAAGGTTGGAGCTGTCGATGCCTGCGTTGGCGCAGACGAAGCCGTGGCGGGTTTCGGTGATCAGCACACCGCGCTCGGCCCGCAGCACCTCGCGGCTCTCGGTCAGGATCAGCTCGACCAGCGCCGCGTCCTTCTCCAGCTCGCGGGCGAGTCGACGGGCTTCCTCGCCGGGCTCGACGCTGGCGAGGCTCCTCACCTGGCCCTCCGCCTTGGAGACGATCTTCTGCGAGATGACGATCACGTCGCCGTCGAGCAGCTCGGCGCACGCCGCGATCTCACCTCCGACCGCCATCCCCTCGGTCACCTCCGGCATGCCGGTGACGCCGATGACTAGCAGCTCGCTCATCGCGGGCTCATATGCCGAGCACCTTGGCCGTCCTCCGGCCGCGTCGGGATCCGGAGGCAAGGGCGCGGGTCAGGGCGATGACGTCGGCGGGCGTGTCGAGGTCGAGCGCGAGCGACGGCAGCTCCTCGACCGCGAAGGGAATGTCCGCCTCGCGCGCCGCGGCGACGTGCCGGGCGCAGCTTCCCTCGCCGAAGGCGGGTCGAATCGCGTCGGGCGGCGAGAGGACGAGGGCGTTGGTGCCGGTCCCGTGGCGGTCCGGCACGACGGCGGCGAAGCTCGACGGGAGCCCAGTCAGGAGCCGGTCGAGCTCCTTCGGGTCGAGCAGCGGGCAGTCCCCCGGCAGGAGGGCGACGCACTTGGCGCCATCCAATTCGGCCCGGGCGATGCCGGCAAGCGCGGCGACCACGTGGCCCTCGTCCGCAGGGTCGGGCAGCACCTCCGCCGAGCTCGCGGCGACGATCTCCTGCGCCCGCGGGTCGCCGGTGACGACGATCGCCCGCTCGATCGAGCGCGAGCCCTCGATCGCCTCGAGCGTGTCTTCCAGCATCGCCGCGACGAGCGCCTCGCGCCGCTCGTCCTCGACCCCGGCGGCGAGGCGGCGCTTGGCCTCGCCGAAGCGCTTCACCGGCACTACCGCGGTTGCCCTCACTTGCCGGCGAGGGTAGCGGCGTAGTCGAGCACGATTCGCGCCAGCCGCGCGCGGCCTGCGGCGCCCTCCATCAGCGTCGGCGCGGCCAGGGTCGGGATCTCCTCGGGGGGCGGGTCCGGGTCGCCCTCGTCGACGACCATCGCGTCGATCAGGCCGGCGTAGAGCGAGGCGACCCCGGCTGCGGTCGAGGGACGGCCGACGGCCGCCATGAAGCGCTCGGTTGGGCCCTTGACGACAGCGCCGGCGACGAAGGGGCTGACGGCGAGGACGGGCGCCGGGGATGCCGTGATCGCCTCGCGCAGGCCCGGGACGGCGAGGATCGGGCCGATGCTGATCACCGGGTTGGAGGGGCCGATCACGATCGCCTCGGCATCGGCCAGCGCAGCCAGCACCTCGGCCGTCGGCTCCGCCTCGGCGATGCCCTCCAGCTCCACGCCCTGCACCTCGGCCGCGCCGCCGTCGACGATCAGGTACTCCTGCAGGTCGCGGCGCCCGGCCGCGGTCGTGACCTTGGTCCGCACCGGCGCGTCGCTCATCGGCAGCACCCGCGCCTCGACGCCGAGCCCGCGGGCGATCTGCGCCTGCGCGTCGGTCTGTCGCCCGCCCTCGTCGAGGAACTGCCGCCGGTAGAGGCAGGCGGCGAGGTCGCGGTCGGAGAGGCTGAACCAGTCGGGGGCCCCCAGTTGCGAGAGCCGCTCGAAGACGGTGAAGCTGTCGTCGCGAAGCCCCCAACCGCGCTCGGCGTCGATTTCCCCGCTAAGCCAGTAGGTGACGAGGTCGGGGTCGGGGGAGACGTGGACCCCGAGCACCTCGATGTCGTCGGCGGTGTTGGCGATGACGGCGAGGTCGGCGCCGATCTCCTCCTGCATTCCGGCGCCGAGCTTGGCCCCCCCGGTGCCGCCGGCGAGCAGCGCGACCCTCATCGCAGGTCGCTCCGCGTCACGCCCAGTGATCTCCCTCGGGGAGTCCGGTGAGCTTGATCCCGGCGTAGGCCTTGTAGCGAACGTTGACCGAGATCAGCAGCGGCGTTAGCTGCTCGACGATCCGCGCCATCTCCAGCGGACCGGCGTTGACCGCCCGCAGGCCTCCGATCAGCTCGATCAGGCGGGCGACCTTTGCCTTGTCCGCCTTGCGATCGCCGCAGATCAGCACGTCCTCGTCGAGCTCGGTCGCCGGCTCGGCGAGGCTCGGTGCGCCGACCGTGTGCAGGGCGGCAACCACGGTGACCCCGTCTGGAACCATCTCCTGCGCCTGCTGCGCCGCCGAGCCCTGCCAGACGCCCAGCGAGCGGGTCGCCTTGCCGCTCACTGCGGCGGCGAGGGGGACGGTGCAGTCGACCAGGATCTGGCCGGCCTGTAGCGCCTCGCGCAGGTTGTTCAGGTTCTCCGACTGGGCGCGGAAGGGAACAGTGAGGAAGACGATCTCCGCCTGCTTCGCCGCATCCTCGTTGAGCATCCCCTCGACCTCGGCGCCGGGCACGGCGTCGCGCAGCTTCGCCGCCGCCTCCCCGGCCCGCTCGGCCGACCGCGAGCCGAGGATTACCTTGCGGCCCGCCTTTGCCCAGCGCGCCGCCAGGCCTGCGCCCAGCGCGCCGGTGCCGCCAACGATCGGGATCGGTTCATGCGTTGCCAAGGCCGGCCAGTCTATGCTCCCGCTCGATGCGACTGGAGGGACGAAAGGCGCTGGTGACCGGCGGCGCCAGCGGGATCGGCGCCGCGATCGCGGCGCGGCTCGCCGCCGAGGGGGCCGAGGTCTGGGTCGGCGACATCGACAGCGAGGGCGCGCAGCGGATCGCCGGCGAGGTGAACGGCCACGCGCTGCTGCTCGACGTGACCGATCCGGAGGCGGCCAAAGCGGCGCTCGAGGAGACCGGCACGCTCGACGTCCTCGTCAACAACGCCGGCACCGACGAGTTCGGCTTCTTCACCTACACGACGCCCGAGCAGTGGCAGCGGGTGCTCGCGGTCAACCTCGGCGGCGTCCTCAACTGCACCCACGCGGCGCTGCCCGGCATGCAGCAGGCGGGCTACGGGCGGATTGTCAGCCTCTCCTCGGAGGCCGGCCGGGTCGGCTCCAAGGGCTCTGCCGTCTACTCCGCCGCCAAGGGTGGCATCGTCGCCTTCATGAAGGCGATCGCCCGCGAGAACGCCCGCTACGGGATCACCGCCAACTCGATCGCCCCGGGCCCGATCGAGACGCCGCTGCTGATGGGCGCCAAGGAGTTCGGCGAGATTGGCGAGAAGGTGATCGAGACGATGAAGGCGAGCACCCAGATGAAGCGGCTCGGCCAGCCCGACGAGGTGGCCGCGGCCGTCGCCTTCCTCGCCTCCGACGATGCCACCTACGTGACCGGGGAGACCCTCGGCGTCAGCGGCGGCCTGGGAATGGTCTGATGGGCGATTCGGCGCCGGGCCTCGAGCCGGGGATCGAGCGCAGCGACGAGTTCACGGTTGCGCCGCCCCTCGTCACCGACGTCGGCGGCACGATCGGCACCGGCGTCCTCTCGACCCCGGGGATGATCGGGATGATGGAGGGCAGCGCCTCGATGCTTGCCTACGAGCACCTGGCGGAGGGTCAGGCGACCGTTGGCTTCGAGGTCTGCGTCAAGCACGTGGCGGCAGCCGCCGAGGGTGCCATCTGCCGGACGCGGGCGACGCTGCGCGAGGTGGTCGAAGGCCGCAAGCTCCGCTTCGACGTCGAGGTGACCGAGGGCGAGCGGACCATCGGCGTAGGCACCCACGAGCGCCGCGTGGTCGGCCAGGCCGGCCCGCCGACGGCGTAGCCTCGCTCCCTATGACCCCCTTGCCGAGCAGCGTCCGCATCCGCGAGGTCGGTCCTCGCGACGGCTTCCAGAACGAGCCGGAGACGATCCCGACCGCGGAGAAGGTGCGGCTGATCGACCTGCTCTCCGGCAGCGGCTTGACGCGCCTCGAGGTGACGTCCTTCGTGCGGCCGGACGTGATCCCCCAGCTTTCCGACGCCGAGGACGTGCTGGGCGCGGTGCAGCGGCGCGACGGCGTCTCCTTCTCGGTCCTGATCCCCAACGAGCGGGGGCTGGAGCGGGCGCTGGGGCTGCGCGACCGCTTCGACGAGGTCAACGTCTTCGTCTCCGCCTCGGAGACCCACAACCGCAAGAACGTCAACCGCTCGATCGAGGAGTCGCTGGCGGGGCTGGAGCGGACGCTGGCAACGGCGCGCGAGGCTGGGCTGCGTTGCGAGGGTGTGATCTCGACCTCCTTCGGCTGCCCGTACGAGGGCGAGGTGCCGTCCGAGCGTGTCTTCGCGATCGCCGAGCGGCTCGCCGCCGCCGGCTGTGCGGAGGTCGGCTTCGGCGACACGACCGGCATGGCCAACCCGCGCCAGGTCGGTGAGTTCTTCGCCGCCGCGCGCGAGCGGCTCGGCGCGGTCGAGCTGACCGCGCACTTCCACAACACCCGCGGCCAGGGCCTCGCCAACGTATTGGCGGCGCTCGAGCAGGGCGTCGATTCCTTCGAGTCGAGCTTCGGCGAGCTCGGCGGCTGCCCGGTGCCGCCCGGGGCGACCGGCAACATCTCGAGCGAGGACCTGGTCTCGATGCTGCACGAGATGGGGGTCGAGACCGGGATCGACCTGCCGCGGCTGGTCGAGGCCTCCCGCGCCGCCCAAGAGGTGCTCGGCCGCCCGCTCGGCGCCCACGTGCTGACGGCCGGCCCCGTGGACTGGCGTTGCGCCCCGGCCGAATAGGCTCCCGCGGGTGACGGATTTCGCCAAGGCATTGGAGGCTGCGCTAGGCGGCGGCCCGCAGCGCCACCACGAGAAGACCGCGGAGCAAGGCAAGCTGCCGGTCCGCGAGCGGGTGGCGCGGCTGGTCGACGCCGACTCGTTCGCCGAGGAGGGATTGCTGGCCAACTGGAACGAGGAGGGCCTCGGCGCCGACGGAGTGGTCACCGGCCTGGCGACGATCGACGGCCGCAAGGTCGCGCTGATGGCAAACGACCCGACCGTCAAGGCCGGCTCCTGGGGGCCGAAGACGGTCGAGAAGATCCTCCGCATCCAGGAGCGGGCGCTGTCCTTGCAGCTGCCGATGGTCTATCTGGTCGACTCAGCTGGGGCGCGAATCACCGACCAGGTGCAGATGTTCCCGGGCCGCCGCGGTGCCGGCCGCATCTTCCACAACGAGGTGCGGCTCTCCGGCCAGGTGCCGCAGGTCTGCCTGCTCTTCGGGCCGAGCGCCGCCGGCGGCGCCTACATCCCGGCCTTCTGCGACGTCGTGATCATGCGCGAGGGCAACGCCTCGATGTACCTGGGGTCGCCGCGGATGGCGGAGATGGTGATCGGCGAGAAGGTGACGCTGGAGGAGATGGGCGGGGCGAAGATGCACACCGGCGTCTCCGGCTGCGGCCACTTCCTCGTCAAGAGCGACGAGGAGGCGATCGACCTCGCCAAGCGCTACCTCTCCTACATGCCGGGGAGCTGGCGCGAGGCGCCACCGGCTGCCGGCCCGGTTGCCCCGGCCTCCGACGCCGCGATCGCCGAGATCGTCCCGGCCGACGAGAACCAGCCCTTCGACATGCGCGAGGTGCTCGACGTCCTGCTCGACGCCGACTCCCTCATGGAAGTCCACAAGCGCTGGGCGAAAGAGCTGATCGTCGGCTACGGGCGACTCGACGGCCGCGTCGTCGGAGTCGTCGCCAACCAGCCGCGCCAGAAAGGCGGGGTGCTCTTCGTCGACTCGGCCGACAAGGCGGCGCGCTTCATCCAGACCTGCAACGCCTTCAACGTGCCGCTGCTCTTCCTCGCCGACGTGCCCGGCTTCATGATCGGCACCGCGGTCGAGCGCCAGGGGATCATCCGCCACGGAGCGAAGATGATCAGCGCCGTCTCCGAAGCGACCGTGCCCAAGCTCAGCGTCATCATCCGCAAGGCCTACGGCGCCGGCCTCTATGCCATGGCCGGGCCGGCCTTCGAGCCCGACTGCTGTATCGCCCTGCCCAGCGCCTCGATTGCCGTGATGGGGCCGGAGGCGGCGATCAACGCAGTCTTCTACAACCAGATCCAGGCGATCGAGGACGAGGCCGAGCGGGCCGAGTTCGTCGAGCGCAAACGCGAGGAGTACGCGGCCGACATCGACATCCTCCACCTCGCCTCGGAGATGGTCGTCGATGCGGTGGTGCAGCCCGAGGATCTGCGCGGCGAGCTGATTCGCCGCTTTGCGATGGCGGCGAGCAAGGATCGCTCCTTCGCCCAGCGCCGCAACCCGGTCACGCCCGCCTGAGGGGGCGTTTAACCCGCCTCGCTACCGTTTCGCGGTGGCCCGGAACGTCAAATCGCCGCTCGCGGCCTGCCTCGCCTGCGCGATCGCGCTCGGCTTGCTGACCCTCCTCGCCCTTGGCTTCGCAGCGGGGAGGGACGTCGACGTGCGCCTCTTCCTCGAGCTGGCAGAAGACGAGCCGAGCGGTGACACCCTGGCGGACGCGATCGCCTCGTTCGGCGATCCGCTGCCGATGCTGGCGCTGCTCGTCGTCGCCTGCCTGATCGGGCTGTTGCGCGGCCGCCCGCGTAGCGCCCTCGCCGCGGTGCTCGTGGTCGTCGGCGCCAACGTCACGACCCAGCTACTCAAGGCCCTGCTCGCGCATCCCCGGGTCAAGCTGGCGATCAGCGGCGATCCGTTCGAACCGAACACCTTTCCCAGCGGCCACACCACCGCGGCTGCCTCGATCGCGGTTGCCTACGCCTTCGTCGCCCCGGCCGCGCTGCGCGACCTGGCGCTTACGCTGGGGGCAGCCTTCGCCCTGGCCGTGGGCGCCTCGGTCGTGGTGATCGGCTGGCACTACCCGAGCGACGTTCTCGGCGCCTACCTCGTCGTGGCCTGCTGGGGCTTTGCCGTGCTCACCGTGATGCGGGCGATCGCCCCCCGCCGCCCACGGAGTGTGGAGGTCAGTCCCCGGACGCCGCTGCCATCTCGGTGAAGTAGTCGAGCGCGGCCGGGTTGGCGAGCGAATCGCGGCTGGCCGCTTGCTCTGGCGGCGTGCCCATCAGGATCCGCTTCACCGGCACCTCGAGCACCTTGCCGCTGAGCGTGCGCGGCACCTCGGCGATCGCGAAGACCTCGTCCGGCACGTGCCGGGGCGAGCAGTGCTCGCGCACGCGGCGGGCGATCTCGCGGCGCAGGTCGTCGTCCAGCTCCGCGCCCTGGCGCAGGACTATGAAGAGCGGCATCCAGCCCTCGGTGCCGGGCCGGGGGACGTCGACGACGAGGGCGTCGACGATCGCGTCAACGCTCAGCACCGCCCGGTAGATCTCGCTCGTGCCCATGCGGATGCCAGAGCGGTTGATGGTCGAGTCGGAGCGGCCGTAGATGACGGCCGTGCCGCGTGAGGTGATCTCGATCCAGTCGCCGTGGCGCCAGACGCCGGGGTAGTGCTCGAAGTAGCTGGCCCGGTAGCGGTCGCCCTCCGGGTCGCCCCAGAAGCGGACCGGCATCGAGGGCATCGGCTCGGTGACGACGAGCTCGCCGACTTCGTCGATCACCGAGTTGCCGTCCTCGTCCCAGGCCTCGACCGCGGCGCCGAGCGCCCGCGCCTGCAGCTCGCCGCGATAGACGGGCAGCAGCGGCGTGCCGCCGACGAAGGCGGTGCAGAGGTCGGTGCCACCGCTGGTCGAGAAGAGCCAGGTGTCGGCGCCGGCGTGCTCGTAGATCCAGTCGAAGCCCTCGGGGGAGAGCGGGGAGCCGGTCGAGCCGACTGCCTTCAGCCGGCTGAGGTCGCGGCCTGCGCCGGGCTCGACGTCGGCCTTCATGCAGGCGGCGATGTAGGAGGCGCTGGTGCCGAACATCGTCACCTCGGCGCGCGCGGCGAGGTCCCAGAGGACGCTCATGTCCGGGTGGCCCGGGCTGCCGTCGTAGAGCACGATCGCCGCCTTGGTCAGCAGGCCGGAGACGAGGAAGTTCCACATCATCCAGCCGGTCGTCGTGAACCAGAAGAGGCGGTCGCCCGGGTGCGCATCGACGTGGAGGTGGAGCTTCTTCAAGTGCTCGAGCAGGATCCCGCCCTGGCCCTGGACGATCGCCTTCGGCAGCCCGGTGGTGCCGGAGGAGTAGAGGACCCAGAGCGGATGCTCGAAGGGGACGCGCTCGAAGCCGAGCTCGGCGCCCTCGCCGGCGGCCAGGAGGGCATCCCACCGGGTCGCGTCGCGCATGGAGGAGAGATCGGGGTCGGGGTCGAGGTAGGGGAGGACGACGGTGCGCCGCAGGCTGGGCATCGCCTCCTGCAGCTCGGCGAGGACGTTGCGCCGGTCGAAGTCCTTGCCGCCGTAGCGGTAGCCGTCGACCGCGAAGAGCACCTTCGGCTCGATCTGGGCGAAGCGGTCGATCACGCTGGCCGGGCCGAAGTCGGGCGAGCAGCTCGACCAGACGGCGCCGATCGAGGCGGTGGCGAGGAAGGCGACGATCGCCTCGGGGATATTGGGCATGTAGGCGACGACTCGGTCGCCGCGTTCCACCCCGAGCTCGCGCAGGCCGGCGGCGACGGCAGCCACCTGGGCGCGCAGCTCACCCCAGCTCAGCTGCTCGAGGTCGCGCAGCTCGGAGGCGTGGAGGATCGCCGGCTCGGAATCGTCCTTGCCGGCGAAGACGTGCTCGGCGTAGTTGAGACGGCTGCCTGCGAACCACTCGGCGCCGGGCATCGAGCGGCTGCCGAGAACGCGGTCGTAGCCGCCGTCGGCCTGCACCTCGAAGAAGTCCCAGATCGAGGACCAGAAGCCCTCCAGGTCCTCGACCGACCAGCGCCAGAGGTCGTCGTAACCGTCGAACTCGAGCCCGCGCTCGGCCCCAAGCCAGCGCATGTATTCCGTCATCCGCGCCCGCTCGACCAGCTCGGCCGGCGGCTCCCAGAGCTTTTCCGGCGCGGCCGCGGTCACCCGGCTGCGGCTGCGGCGCCCGCCTTGGCCTGCTCGCGCTCCAGCTCGTACGGGTCGTGGGAGCAGAGCATGGTGATCTTCTCGCCGTCGCGGGCGGCAAGCTCGCGCAGGCGCTCCTGGTTGGACTTGCGCGCCTTGTTGTCGGACGCGGTCATGCTCTGGAAGAAGCGCAGCACCGGCGGGCAGCTCGGCGGCGTTTGCATCTCGGCATGGTTGAAGTAGGAGTCGCCGCAGTGCAAGAGCCAGCCGTCGTCGCGCTTGATCGCGACCCCGGTGTGGCCCAGCGAGTGGCCGAGCAGCGGGATCAGCAGCACCTCGGCGTCGATGCCGGGAAGGATGCGGATTCCCTCGAAGCCGAACCACTCATCGCCGCCTGGGCCGTGGCTGACCCAGTTCGGCCCATGCTTCCAGTGGGCGCCGCCGATGTAGCGCAGCTTGTCGCTAAGGGCGGGGTGGAGGGCGGCCTCCAGCTCGGCGCCGAGAAGGTGGACCTCTGCCTGGGGGAAGTCGGGCAGGCCCCCGGCGTGGTCGAGGTCGAGGTGGGTGGTGACGATGTGGCGCACGTCGCCGGCGGCGAATCCAAGCGCTTCGAGCTGCCGCAGGGCCGTCGTCTCCTCCCTCGGCCGCGGGTTCATCATCAGCCGGAAGCCGGCGCCGAGCTGGCCGGGGTTGCGTGCGTCCTCCAAGCCGAAGCCGGTGTCGACGAGAACCAGGCCGTCGCTCGTCTCGATCGCCAGGCAGTGGCAGATGACGCTGCCGCGCTCGAGCCACCCACCGTCGCCGTTTATCAGCCGCCGCCCATGAGGGCAGAGCGACCCGCAGTTGAGGTGGTGCACCCGCATCCCGCGGCGCAGTTTAGTGCCGGGGCCTTCGGCGTGGTTGAGGTTTGGTCCGGTATGCGGCTCAAACCTCAACCGCACTCAGCGGTCTATCGTTCGGCCAGCGCCGGAGTGGCGGAATTGGCATACGCGATCGGCTCAAAATCGATTGCCCTTACGGGCTTGTGGGTTCGAGTCCCACCTCCGGCATCACCTGGCGGCGTTGGACACTTCGCGGGGCGGCGTCCTCGGTCGGCCAAATGGCGCTGCCATTCGGCCTTCCTGCGTCCTACCCCCGCTTGGTCCGGCGCCGCCAGGTCTAGGCGGGCTGGGGCGCGTCGCGATCCGGCGGTGCGCCGGCGCCGTAGTCCTCGCCGGAGCCGATCGGCCGCTCCTCCTCGACGTGCCAGTCCTGGCTGAAGCCGTAGAAGCAGGCGACGATGAGGATGATCTGGAGCAGCGCCAGGATCACGACCAGCAGCCCGATCAGCGAGACCGGGATCAGCCCCTCTTCGAAGCCGGCCTTGTCGCGGGCGAACCAGCTGTTGGCGCCGATCGCGCAGAAGATCGCCAGGATCGTCGAGAGCGAGGCGGCGACCGGGAGGATCCCCCGGCTCCAGCGCCAGACGAGGAAGGAGAAGAAGGCGTAGAGCACGGCCAAGATCATGCAGAGGATGCCCATGCCGCTGCCGCCGCTGAGCAACGAGAAGCCACCGATGGTCACGAGGGCGGCGATCACCGCCGTTGCGAGCATGAGAAAAGCGATCACGGTTTTGGTCGTGATCACATCGGCCTTCTCCCGATTCGGGTGCCAGAGCTCGTACCCCGGCGTTACCTCTCCTACCGCCACGCCGTCGATCATAGAATCTATGAGCGACACTGCGGCATTGGCCGCTCGTTAAGCGGCCGAATCGCGCACAAGCGGGCGTGGCGGAATTTGGTATACGCGCCAGGTTTAGGTCCTGGTGGGCTTCGGCCCGTGGGGGTTCAAGTCCCTCCGCCCGCATCAGACTTTGGCCCGACGAAGGAGTCGAGCAATTCGACGCTGCGTCGGTCGGCAACGGAAATGTTCTTGAAGCTCGATTGGGTCCACCGGACTCCAATCCGCTCACAAGCCGCGCAGAACATGTCCCTGATGTCGGCCGAGAGATTGGTGAAGAAATAGCGCGGATACGCATACTCCCGCCGTTCGCTGGCGAGTGCCACCGAAAACCGGTTGATTGTCCGTGAGCCATCTGAGTGGATCAAGCCGCGAAGGAATCTCTGCGGGAACTCGTCGACAATTGCCCGCTGCCAGTTGACGAGAGTGATTGGCCGAGTGTCCTTCCTGCCAGGGCCATGTTGCGGAAATGCCAAGGGCCAAACCCGGCTGCCAGCAGTCACGCGAATCGAATCGCCACGGGCGGTTGCTCGCAGATGCGTGCGGGCAACGACCTGGGCTACGTCCCAGATCGCAGCCGTGCACTCTTCGGCGATGCCCGGATATCGGCTGTCGAGCGAAATCTCGAGGACGGGAGATTCGGATGCCTTGCTGACATATCCGTCTCCGAGGTAGATGCCGAGGAGATAGCTGTAGCTCTTCGGATCTATGGGTCGCCAGTTTGGAGGGCATTGAACGCGAGCCCTTGGGGGTGGGCCGTGGACGCGCCAGCGCTGCACGGAGCTTCTGCTTACACCAGTGCGTCTGCTGATCTCGTAGTCGCTGAGGCCAGTGCCGATGAGATCGACTGCTGCCGCTTGGCATTTGCATCCTTTCCCGGGCACGAACAGATGTTCGTATATCACTCGGACGCCGATCCGCACGGGAACCGTAGACTTGCGAACCCCGGGGGACTGAGTTAACGGCTATGCGCACGGTCTCCAAAACCGTGAATCCGGGTTCGAATCCCGGGTCCCCCGTTCGACTTACTCGCTGTCGCGCAGCTCGTCGAGCGAGGAGACCTCGAGGTCGAACGGCTCGTCGGCCGAGCGCCGGCGCCGGTACGGGGAGACGGTAACGCGATGGATCTCACCACAGGGGCAGGGGACTTCGACCGGGCGCGTATCGCTGGCCGGATCATTCTTGACCTTGAGGCGCCGTAGCTCGCCGGCGGACTTGCAGCCGAACGAGATCACCCAGCCGTAGTCGGTGGATTCGGCCTGCTTTCTCCGATGATGGTGTTGGGGCATCCACCCATCCTCCCCGGTTTTGGGCGTGGCCGTCGCCCTGGTCCACCCGCCTTCTCTTGGAAGGCTAGAAGGGCGCCTTGGAGCGAGCGCGCTTTCCGGCTGAATGACTTTTGTCAGCGGCGCTCTGCGATTTGCCGAACGACTTGCTCAGCAGTCGTCCGATCGGGCCGGGGGCCTTGCTGCCGGCCCGCTGGCCCATCGAGAAACCCTTGTCGCTGCCCCGCCTCGCATGGTCGGAGAGCCGGGGCAAGAGAAAGCCCAGCACCGCCAAGATCACGCAGAGCGCGATGATCGCTCCAATCAGCATCGGTCCGTCCTCATAGCTTCTCCTCCAGGTCGTCGGCTTTTTCTTGATGTTTGCGCGCCAGCTCGTCCTGGCGGGAAACTTGCCCTGCGGTCCGCTCCGACTCCTCGGCAAGCTCGTCCGCGCGCTCACCGTGCTCCTCGGCAAGCCGTGCGTGGCGCGCGGCCAGATCTTCTTGCTCGGCCGCCTCGGCCCGCTTGGCCTGGGCCTCGGAGGCGAGCTCCTCGGTCCTCGAGCCATGGGCCTCGGCCTCTTGGCGGTGCCCGCTCGCCCTTTCGCTCAGTCGTTCGCGCTTCAGCTCGCGGCGCGCCCGCTCCTTGCGGGCGATGACCACGCCAAGGGCGAGGAGCGCGAGAGCGGCCAGCACGGCGATGACGACGATCAGTGCAGTGGACATGCCCTTTCCTACCCACTCAGGCTTTTGGCAAGCGTCCTTCCGTCAGGTGGTCTCTTGACTCTTGGGCTCGCTGCGCGGCTCGAGCTGTATCTCGCGCTCGGCTTGCGGGCGACCCTCTTCGATCTCGAGGCTCCGCTCGCGCTCAGCATTCAGCTGGTGGCCGAAGAGGATCGCCAGGTTGCTGATCCAGAACCAGACCAGCAGGGCCACCAGGCCGCCGAGGGTGCCGTAGGTCTTGTCGTAGGAGCCGAAGTTGGCGACGTAGAAGGCGAAGGCCGCCGAAGCGATCGCCCAGACGACGATCGCCACGACGCTGCCCGGCGTCACCCATTTGAAACCGCGCAGCCTCACGTTCGGCGAGGCGTAGTAGAGAACCGCGACCATGAGCAGGAAGATCGCCACCATCGCCGGCCACTTGGCGATGTTCCAGATGGTGATCGCGGTGCTGCTGAGGCCGATCGGGTCGGCCACTGCCTCGACCACCGGTCCAGTCAGGACCAGCGCTAATGCGAGCAGCGCCATCAGGACGATCATCACCAGGGTGACGCCGAGCTGAAGCGGTCGCAGCTTCCAGAACGGTCGCCCCTCGGGCGTCTCGTAGATCACGTTCGAGGCGCGCATGAACGCCCCGACGTAGCTCGATGCCGACCACAGGGCTACGGCCAACCCGGCGATGAAGGCGAACCCCGCGGCACTCTGGTTGGAGGCGATCGATTCGATCGGCCCGGAGAAGGTCTCCGCCGCCGACTGCGGCCCGATTTCGGTGATGATCTCGGTCAGCGTCGAGGTCGTGCTCTTAGGGTCACCGACCAGCCCGATCAAGGAGACCATCGCGATCAGGGCGGGGAAGAGGGCAAGCAGGCCGTAGTAGGTGAGCGCAGCTGCCCAATCGCTGAGGTTGTCCTCCATGAACTCGGTCGCGGTGCGCTTCAGGGTGGCGAAGATGCCGGAGTCCGCGCTTGCCCCCTCCGGCCGGTAGTCGCGGGGGGCCCCCACCACCAGGGGGGCCGCCCCCCCGGGCCGCCCAGCCGCCCCGGGCCGGGGTGGCGACCA
>JBEVMR010000025.1:0-5260 GCA_040508545.1 Solirubrobacterales bacterium | reverse complement strand
ACAACATCCCCGCATTGCAGGCCGAGCTGCGGGCGCTCGCGCAGGCGCGCGGCGCCGTGATCCTCGCCCACAACTACCAGCTGCCCGAGGTCCAGGACGTCGCGAACTTCGTCGGCGACTCGCTCGGCCTCTCACGCCAGGCGGCCGCCACCGAGGCCGAGGTGATCGCCTTCTGCGGCGTCCACTTCATGGCCGAGACGGCCTCGATCCTCTCGCCGGAGAAGACCGTGCTGATCCCCGACCTCGAAGCCGGCTGCTCGCTCGCCGACTCGATCGACGCCGACCAGTTGCGCGCTTGGAAGGCCGAGCACCCGGGCGCCCTGGTCGTCATGTACGTCAACACCTCGGCCGAGGTGAAGGCCGAGACCGACTACTGCTGCACCTCCTCCAACGCGGTCAAGGTCGTCGAGCACATCCTGCGCGAGCACGGCCCCGATACCGAGATCCTCTTCGGGCCCGACATGTGGCTGGGCTCCTACGTCGAGCGCGAGACCGGCCACTCGATGCACGTCTGGCCCGGCGAGTGCCACGTCCATGCCGGCATCCGGCCCGACGACATCAAGGCGCAGCGCGCCGCCCATCCCGACGCCGAGTTCCTCGTCCACCCCGAGTGCGGCTGCGTGACCCAGGTGATGGAGTTCGTCGCCGCCGGAGAAGTCGAGGAGGAGGGTGTGCACATGCTCTCCACCGGGCAGATGCTCGACTACGTGCAGCGCCGGCCCGACGGCGAGTACATCGTCGCCACCGAGAACGGCATGCTGCACCCGCTCCAGCAGGCCGCGCCCAAGGCGAGCTTGATCGAGGCGAACCGGATGGCCTACTGCAAGTACATGAAGATGATCACGCTGCCGAAGCTGCGCGATTCGCTGCGCGAGACGAAGTTCGAGGTCAGCGTTCCCGCGGAGATCGCCGAGCGTGCGCGGCTGCCGATCGAGCGCATGGTCGCGATCGGCTAGCCGGGGTTGTCGGGCGGCTCCAGATAAAGTCCGGAGCCATGGCCCAGGCGAGCGCTGAGGAGACGATCGACCGCGAGCAGCTGCACGAGCTCGCGCAGCAATTGCGCGTCGACTCGGTCCGCGCCGCGGCGGCCGCCAACTCCGGTCACCCGACCTCTTCGATGTCGGCGGCCGATCTGACTGCGGTCCTGTTGACGCGCTACCTGCGCTACGACTTCGACGCGCCTGAGAACCGGGCGAACGACCACCTCGTCTTCTCCAAGGGCCACGCCTCGCCGCTGCTCTACAGCCTCTACAAAGCGGCCGGCGCGATCGACGACGAGGAGCTGCTCACCTTCCGCGAGTTCGGCTCGCGCCTGCAGGGCCATCCGACGCCGGAAATTCCCTGGGTCGACGTGGCGACCGGCTCGCTCGGCCAGGGCCTGCCGATCTCGATCGGCATCGCGCTCGCCGGCAAGCGCCTCGAGTCGGCGGACTTCCGCGTCTGGGTGCTCTGCGGCGACTCCGAGCTGGCCGAGGGCTCGATGTGGGAGGCCTTCGAGCACGCCGGCTACGCCGGCCTCGACAACATGGTCGCGATCGTCGACGTCAACCGGCTCGGTCAACGCGGTCCGACCATGCACGAGTGGGACACGTCTTCCTGGGCGGCGCGCGCAGCTGCCTGCGGCTGGGACGTGCAGGAGATCGACGGCCACGACCTCGAGGC
Source organism: Solirubrobacterales bacterium (assembly GCA_040508545.1). Classification (GTDB taxonomy): domain Bacteria; phylum Actinomycetota; class Thermoleophilia; order Solirubrobacterales; family 70-9; genus VRUE01. The sequence continues at coordinate 3,598 of JBEVMR010000025.1, read as the reverse complement.
GATCGACGCGGCCTACGCCCGCGCCCTGGCCGCTGACGTGCCGGCCGTGATCTTCGCCCGCACCAAGAAGGGCTCCGGTGTCGCCGCGGTCGAGGACCAGCCGAACCAGCACGGCAAGCCGCTGGCCGACCCCGAGGCGGCGGTCGAGGAGCTGGGTGGCATCCGCTCGCTGCGAGTCGATGTGGCCTCGCCGCCGGAGGCGAGGCCCTACGAGATCGAGACGGCCGCGGTCGAGCGACCGGCCTACGAGGTCGGCGAGAAGGTCGCGACCCGGGCCGCCTATGGTGACGCCCTCGCCTGGCTCGGCTCCGTCGACGAGAAAGTCGTCGCGCTCGACGGCGAGGTCGGTAACTCGACCTACGCCGAACGCTTCGCCGCCAAGCACCCGGATCGCTTCTTCGAGATGTACATCGCCGAGCAGCAGATGGTCGCCTCCGGCGTCGGACTTCAGACCCGCGGCTGGAAGCCCTTCGCCTCCTCCTTCGGCGCGTTTCTCAGCCGCGCCTACGACTTCGTCCGCATGGGGGCGATCTCGGAAGCCGACCTGAAGCTCTGCGGCTCCCACGTCGGCGTCTCGATCGGTCCCGACGGGCCCTCGCAGATGGCGCTCGAAGACATCGCCTCGCTGCGCGCCGTCTTCGGCAGCGTGATCCTCTACCCGAGCGACGCCAACCAGGCGGTGCAGCTGCTCGACGCGATGCGCCAGCACCGCGGCATCAGCTACATGCGGACGACCCGCGAGGCGACCCCGGTGCTCTACGAGGCGGGCGAGAGCTTCGCGATCGGTGGCAGTCAAACCGCCCGCTCGGGCGATGACGTAACCCTGATCGGCGCCGGCATCACCCTGCGCGAATGCCTCACCGCAGCCGAGGAGCTCGCCGGCAAGGGGATCGAGGCGCGGGTGATCGACCTCTACTCGGTCAAACCGGTCGACGCCGACGCGATCCTCGTCGCAGCGGCGGAGACGAAGGCGCTCGTCACCGTCGAGGACCACTGGCCCGAGGGAGGGATCGGCGAGACCGTCGCCGGCGTCCTCGCCGAAGCCGCTTCGAGCACCCCGCTCGTCCGCCTCGCCGTCAGCGGCCGCCCCAGCAGTGGCCCCCCGGCTGATCTTCTCGCCGCCGCCGGCATCGACGCGGCGAGCATCGTCGCCGCAGTGGAGAGCGCTCAGAGCGGCTAGACGTCGCGATTCCCGCGGCCGTTTCAGAGGAAGGAAGAGGGCCCGATCCGCTCCTGGTCTTTTCCGTCGCCCCAGCGGCACTCGGGCGGGATGCAGGTCAGGGGGATGCCGAGCACACGGTCCAGCAGGGACGGGTGGTCGTGCGCGATCAGCTCGGGGGCCTTCCACATCCGTATCTCCCTGACGTCGCTGCTACGGACCACGATCAGTTCCGCTCGCTTGCAACCCTGACTCGGGCACTGGTCGGGCGACAGGCTGCACTGCTTCCTGCACTCGCCCGGCCCGAGCCTGAGCAGGATCTTGCCCGAGTCGCTGGCGATGTAGTCGGCCTCCAGTTTCTCGCCGCTGTCGAGCCAGACGATGGCGTCGGGTCGCCGCTCCTGGAACTCCGCCTGCCGCGCACCGCTGAGCACGACGGCGGCGACGGCCACCACCAAGGCGAGCCGCCAGAGTGGGAAGCCCGCCCCCTCGCCGGCCTCCAGGAAGCGACGCACCAGGCTCAACCCGTAGTAGAGGAGCCCGGCCAGGACCGCGGTGGTCACCACGCCGACGGCACCCGTCGGGACGATCAGCAGGGTGAGCATCCCGACGACGATCGCGGGAAACGCGACGTCACTCGCGAGCACGCGGTTGATGCCCTTCGCGAAGCGGCCGCTGCCTCGCTGCGACCACCGCGCCACTTTGACGAACGCGAAGCCGAACAGGGCGAGGGTGAGACCGACGAAGAGCAGCGAAATCACCAGCTCGCGCACGCCGGCTGCCGCGATCTGAGAGGTGGGCACCAACGGCAGGATCTCCTCCGGGGGGAGCCCGCCCTTTTTGTATCGCTGCCACTCGACGAAGTAGCCGGCGCCGACGAAGAAAGCCCCGAGGCCGGCGAGGACGGCGAGCGCCTTGCCGGTGTTGTCGAGGCTGTTGGTTAGCCGCTCGCTGATTCCCCTGCCGACCTTGACGGCCGCGTCGGGTTGGGCGATCGTGGGGAGCGGCGGCGGCTCGCTGCCCGCCGGCTCTGTGTTCTCGCTTTCGCTCATCGCTCAATCAGGCTTGATTAGACGACGACACTCTCACGTCGACCACCGCGGCGCAAGCCTCATTATGAGTTAGCACTCACAATTCGCTAAGCTTCTGCACACCTTCTCCTGGGCGGGGTGTTGCGCGCGATTCGGCGCGCAGGAGTCACCCTGTAGCCGGAGAAGGACCCCCGCGCATGGCTATAGGCAGAAAGAAGAAGAAGGGCGGCGAGCCGCCGGTGCCGCGCAACCGCAAGGGCGGTGCGCCGATCATCGAGATGCGCGACGTGACCAAGGTCTACCCCGGCGGCCACATGGCGCTCGACCGGGTCTCGCTGGCGGTCGACCGCGGCGAGTTCGTCTTCCTCGTCGGCCCGACCGGCTGCGGCAAGTCGACCCTGATCAAGATGCTGATGCGCGAGCTCGAGGCGACCGACGGCAGCGTCCGCATCGCCGGCCGCGACATCGGCGCGATGCCGGAGAAGAAGATCCCGCAGCTGCGGCGCAACATTGGCACGGTCTTCCAGGACTTCAAGCTGCTCCCCGACCGCACCGTCTACGACAACGTCGCCTATGCGCTGCAGGTGATCGGCGCCCACCGCGGAGAAATCCGCCGCCAGGTGCCGGAGATCCTGCGCCTGGTCGGCCTCTCGACCAAGCTTCACAGCTACCCCGACGAGCTTTCCGGCGGCGAGCAGCAGCGCGTCTCGATCGCCCGCGCCTTCGTGAACCACCCGGCGCTGCTGATCTGCGACGAGCCCACGGGCAACCTCGACCCCGAGACCTCGATCGGGATCATGCAGCTGCTGTACCGCATCAACCGCACGGGCACCACGGTGGTCATGGCCACCCACGACAGCGAGATGGTCGACAAGATGCGGCGCCGCGTGATCGCGCTGGAAGACGGGCGCGTGGTGCGCGACGACCGCCGCGGCGGCTACGGGAGCGAGAGCTAGCCGTGCGCTGGAACTTCTTCGTCGTCGAGGCCTTCCGCTCGCTGCGCCAGAACCTGGCCACGACGCTTGCGGCCCGCGTCACCGTGCTGGTCGTCATGTTCATCGCGGGCATCGGCCTGGCCCTCGGCTCGTGGCTCTGGAGCTACACCGACAACGTCCGCAACGACGTCACGATCAAGGCCTACCTGCGCAACGACGCGACGCAGCAACAGGTCGCGTCGCTGCAGTCCCGGCTCAAGCAGCTGAAGGACGACGACCAGATCGAGTCGTTCATCTACGTCTCGAAGGACGACGCCCTGCAGCGCATGCGCGAGCGGCTGGGCGAGAACTCGCCGATCCTCGACCTGGCGCTCGGCAACCCGCTGCCCGCCTCGTTCGAGATCAAGGCCTCGAACCCCGACGACACGGCCGCCATCGCCGCCGACCTGCAGGGCACGAAGGGCCTGCAGGCG
>JBEVMR010000020.1:0-9651 GCA_040508545.1 Solirubrobacterales bacterium | reverse complement strand
GGGGGGTGGGGGGGGGGGGGGGTGTGGCCGGGGGTGCGCGCACACCCCGGCGCGGGGGGGGCCCCCCCCCCCCGGCCCCCACTGCTCTCTGGCAGGCCTTGCTCGAGATCGCCGAGAAGGTTGGAGAGGAGGCCGAAGCGGCCGCCCGCGACGCTCTCGAGGCCGACAAAGAGGCGGGCCTCAAACGCTCTGCCCGCGATATCGCCGACGCCGCCAAACGCGCCGGCCGCCGACGGCGGACCGAATTGCTCGACCTCGGACTCAGCCTCCTGGCCGCCTGGTTCCGCGACCTCGCGGCAACTGCCGCCGGAGCCGGCGAGGTCGCCTACAACCGCGATCGGCTGAGCCAGCTCCAGTCCCAGGCCGCTGGGCTCGACCCCAACCGTGCCCGCGAGGCCGCCGAGTTGGTCCAGGACACGCGCAGCCGCTTGGACTTGAACGTCTCCGAGGAGCTAGCTCTCGAGGCGCTCTCGTTTAGGCTCGCCGTCGTTCTCGCCTGAGCGCGCCTGGTGCGCAAGTCGGCACGGAGATCTTGCGGAGATGCTTCTTTCTGCGCACCATCTGTGCGGCGGCGACGCCTAGAGCCGTTCTCACTGAGTTGCCTCCAGCTCGGATCGAGTGGATGACCGCGTTGGGCTTTGTATTTGGCGCTATGCTGACGATACCTTTTGTCGTCGCTGATCAATTTTGGAGATACCCATGATTCGCGGACTAATCCTTCGAGGCGGCCTTTTCTTGCTCGGCGCGTTCCCTGTCACGGGTCTACTTCACCTCTTCGACGCTTCATCCGAATTCGCGGGGCTCGCGGTGATTCTCTATGCCGTAGGCGGAACCAACTACCTCGCTCACTACTGCGTCAAGCACCAGGACGAAATTCCGACTAGACCGGAACGCCCCTGACAGGACTCAGGCGTCGGCGTGCCTGTCTCCGAGTGGCTCGGAGGCCTGGGCGCCGCCGTTCTGCTCGGCTGCCACCTGCTCCCGGGCTTTCTCCAGCGCCCGCTCCTGGGCCAGCCGCGTTATCTGAGCCGCCTGGCGCGACATGATTACGCTGAAGTTGAGCGCCAGGCCGAGCAGCAGCAGGAGGATGATCGAGAAGAGGGCGACGTTGGTGTCGCGCACGCCCATCAAGTCGGCGACGCCGGTGAGCAGGCCGGGGAAGATCGCGCCGGCGAGCATCCCAAGGCCGGCGACGAACCAGACGACGCTGAAGCGCTCCTGCAGGCGGTCGCGGCGGATCAGGTCGAGGATCATCAGCATGAAGGCGACCGCAATGACCGCGGCGAGGATCCGGGTCTGCGAGGTCAGGTGGACCGTCGGCTCTTCGCTGACCGCCGCGAGCAGCGCCGTCACTGCTCCGCCCCCGCCTTGCCAAGCGGGCCCGGCTCGGCACCGGCCTCGCCGTGGCGCGGCCGGAACTGGCCGACCAGGAGCACGACCAGCCCCTTGAAGATGAAGAAGGCCGAGCGCAGCGGCGTCAGGAAGGAGGAGCCGCCGACCCGCTCGAGCATCCGCACCGGCACCTCCTCGACCCGCAGCCCCTGGCGCACCGCCAGCTGCAGCGACTCGATCTCGGCGAAATCGGGCGAGTAGTTCTCGCTGAACAGCCTCATCACCCGCCGGTTCGCCGCCCTCATGCCGCTGGTCGTGTCGGTGAAGCGCTGCCGGGTGGCAAGCGTGAGGAAAAAGCGGAAGACGCTGGTGCCGATCCGCCGCGAGATCGTCGGGCGATAGTCGTCGTTCTTGGCTTCGCCCGGTTCGCGGTAGCGCGATCCGATCACGAGGTCGGCGCGGTCCTCGTAGACCTCCTGCAGGAGGCGCGCAACCTCGGGCGGCGGGTGCTGACCGTCGGCGTCGAGGTGAGCGCAGAAGTCGTATCCCTCGCGCAGCGCGTACAGGTAGCCAGTTTGCAGCGCGGCCCCCAGGCCCTGGTTGAAGGGCAGCGCGGCGACGGTCGCACCAGCCTCCGCGGCGCGCGCCGCGGTCTCGTCGCTGGAGCCGTCGTCGACGACGAGGAGGTCTGCCTCGGGCAGGTGCTCGCGCACGCCGGCGATCACCGTCGCAACCGAGTCGGCCTCGTTCCAGGCGGGGATGAAGACCAGCGTCCTCATGCAGCGATTCTCCCATGCGGGGCCGCTGCCATTGTGTTAGTAAACCTTCATGGAAAGGAAAAGCCCAACGATGTGGAGGATCGGGATCACCTTCTGGCTGGCGGCAGCTTTCGCCGCGGTGGCTTTCCTGACTGCCGGGGTCGTCTACCTCTTCGGCGACCGGCCCCGCGCCGTCCTCGGCGCGATCGCCCTCGGCGTCCTCACCGGCTTCCTCATCGCGCTCGGCATCTCCCGCCGTGTGCGCCGCCTCTCCAGCGCCGCCGGCGAGCTGGCCGCTGGGTCCTTCGACGCCCATCTCGGCGTCGGCGGTCGCGACGAGATCGGCGACCTCGCCCGCGCGCTCGAAACGATGCGCACCTCGCTCAAAGACAGCGTCGGCGTGCTCACCGCCGACCGCAACAAGCTGCAGACGATCTTCGACGGGCTCACCGACGCGGTGATCGTCGTCGACGAGGACGGCACCCTGCGCTTCTCCAACAGCGCCGCGGCGAAGCTGCTCGATCCGCTTGGCCACCCGCCGGACTCGATTCGGCCCCACCTCAGGCGTGCTGCCGAGCTCGGCTTCGCCGCCCATCCGGCGCTGCGGATCGGCGACCGCGCCTACGCGATGTCGGCCCGCTCCTTGCCCGAGGAGCGCGCGGTCCTCGTCGTCGCCCGCGACCGCACCGACGAGATGCGCCGCGAGCTCGCCGAAGCCGACTTCATCTCCAATGCCGCGCACGAGCTGCGCAATCCACTGGCCGGCATCTCGAGCGCGATCGAGGTTCTCCAGGAGGGCGCCAAGGACGACCCGCAGGCGCTCGACCACTTCCTCGGCCGCCTCGCCGAAGACGCCGAGCGGATGAACCGGCTGACCCGCTCGCTGCTCACGCTGGCCCGCGTCGAGTCGATCGGCGCGGGGGAGACCGAGGACGTCGACGTCGCCGGGGCGATCCGCGACACGGTCGAGGCGGTCGAGACGCCCTCGCACATCGAGCTGGCGACCGAAGTCGAGCCCGATTTGGCCGCGATCGGAGACCCCACCCTGCTGCGCCAGGTGATGATCGGCTTGCTGACCAACGCCTTCAAGCACACGCCGCTGCCCGGGCGCGTTACCGTTCGCGGCCGCCGCGACGGCGAGAAAGAGGTGGTGCTGGAGGTGATCGACACGGGACCAGGCATTCCAGATGCGGAGATCGAGCGGGTGTTCGAGCGCTTTTACCGGCGCGACGAGTCACGCAGGCAGGAGGGCTTCGGCCTCGGCTTGGCGATCGCTCGCCGCATGGTCAGCGTGATGGGCGGCGAGATCGGCGCCAACTCGGTCGAGGGCCAGGGCAGCACCTTCTGGGTCCGCCTCCCGGCCGCGCAACCCAGCCCGACCCCTGTCGCATGACGAGGGCGAGCGACAGATGAGCAGTGGCCGCATCCTGATCGCCGACGACGAGCCCTCGGTGCGCGACTCGGTCGGCTATGCGCTTGCCCAAGAGGGCTTCGAGGTGACCCCGGCTGCCGACGGCGACGAGGCGGCGGAGCGGGTCGGCGACGGCATTCCCTACGACCTCCTGATCCTCGACATCATGATGCCGGGGCCGAGCGGGCTCGACATCTGCCGCGACGTGCGCGCGCGCAGCGCCGTGCCGATCATCCTGCTCACCGCCAAGGACGCCGAGGTCGACAAGGTGGTCGGGCTCGAGGTCGGCGCCGACGACTACGTCACCAAGCCGTTCTCGGTGCGCGAGCTGCTGGGTCGTGTGCGTGCCCAGCTGCGCCGCCGCGAGCTCGACCGCGCGCCGCTCTCCCAGGCGGTCAAGGTCGAGGCGGGCCCGGTTGCGATCGACCTCGTCCGCCACGTCGCCACGGTGCGCGGCGAGCCGGTCAACCTGACCCGCTCCGAGTTCCAGCTGCTGCGCCTCCTGGTCGGGCGCGCCGGCGAGGTCTTCCCCCGCCGCCAGATCATGGAGGAGCTGTGGCAGACCGAGTTCGACGGCGACGAGCGTGCCTGCGACGTCCATATCTCCAATCTGCGCCAGAAGGTCGAGCGTGATCCGCAGAACCCCGAGCTGGTCCTGACGGTGCGCGGCGTCGGCTACAAGTTCGAAGCCGCGGCAGCTGAATAGGCTCTGGTCATGGAGCTGAACCCGAGCGCGAGCGCAGACGAGGCGGCGGCGATCGCCGCCGCCGTCGCACGGTTCGAGGCGGAGACGGCCCCGGCGGCCCTGGCGGCCGGGGAGGCGGTCAGCCCGTGGCAGCGGGCGGCGCTGGCAGAGGGAGTCGGCGTGAAGGGCACCGTTCAGAAGCATCTAGAAGGAGGATCGCAATGGCAGTCGTGAAGATCATCGAGCTGGTCGGCAGCTCGAAGACGTCCACCGACGACGCGGCGAAACAAGCACTGGCGCAGGCGCAGGGCACGCTGCGCAACGTGCGCGCCGTCGACATCGTCTCGACCGGGATCCGGGGCGAGAACCTGGACGAGTACCGCGCCCACGTCCGGGTCGCCTTCCTGGTCGAGGGAACCGAGGTCGACTAGTGAGCGAGGAGACGCGCGAGGTCTCTCGTGACGAAGCGCAGAAACTGATCGAGGACGGCGCGCAGCTGGTCGACGTGCGCGCCGAGCACGAGTGGGACGCTGGACGCATCGGCGGCGCCAAGCACCTGCCGCTGGCCGAGCTGCCCGAGCGCACCGGCGAGATCGACAAGGACCGGCCCGTCGTCCTCTACTGCCGAGGTGGCAACCGCTCGACGATGGCCACCGACGCGCTCACCGATGCCGGCTTCGACGCGGTCAAGCTGAGCGAGGGGATCGTCGGCTGGGAGGGGGCGGACCTGCCGCTCGAGCCCGACGGCGGCTACGTCGCCGAGTCGGGCGAGGCCGCCGCGATCCTCGAGGCGCGCAAGAAGTCCGCTTAGCGCTGAGTCGCCCCAATCGCGTTGGAGAAGATTTTGAATGTGCGCACCACACGTGCGTCCGCATCTTTTTAGCTGCAACAATGCACTTCATGAGAAAGAGTTGGACCGACGCACGACTGGACGATTTCGCCGGGAACGTCGACAAGCGATTCGATGGTGTCGATAGGCGACTCGATGCGGTCGAGGCGGACTTGAAGGCGATGCAGCGAGCAATGGCGCAGGGAACGATTGCCCTGACCTCGGCGATCATTGCTGGCTTCGCTGCCACGATCGGCCTTCTCGCCACCCAACTCTGAGCTAAATACCCTAATCCCTGTCAGGTTTTGCTATTTTCTCCTTCGTGGAGGTAGTCGTAGACCAAGACAAGCAGCAGCGCGGCAAGGGGCGCACGGGCACGCTCGAGAATCCCGAGACGTACGAGAACGTCCCCGGCAGCGTGATCCCGATCATCGAGCGCGAGTTCGACGACTTCGACAACGAAGCCGAGGACTTCCTCGCCGGCAAGATGGCCGAAGACCAGTTCATCGGCTTCCGCCTCAAACAGGGCGTCTACGGGCAGCGTCAGCCCGACGTGCAGATGGTCCGCGTCAAGCTCCCCTTCGGCGGCGTCACGCCGGAGCAGATGGAGACCTTCGCCACCGTGGTCGAGAAGTGGGCCCCCTTGAACAAGGGCCACATCACGACCCGCCAGAACATCCAGATCCACCACGTGCCGCTGCGCGACATGGAGTCGCTGCTGCGCGAAATCGCAGAGGTCGACCTCTCCTCGCGCGAGGGCTGCGGCAACACGGTGCGCAACGTCACCGGCGACCCCTGGGCCGGCGTCGCCGCCGACGAGATCTTCGACCCGACGCCCTACGCCGGCGCCTACGTCCGCTACTTCGTCCGTCACCCGACGACGCAGCTGATGCCGCGCAAGATCAAGACCGCCTTCACCGGCTCCGACGAGGACCGCGCGATCACCGGCATCCACGACATCGCCTTCCTCAGCCGCGAAAGGGACGGCGTCAAGGGCTTCGAGGTCCGGGTCGGCGGCGGCACCTCGATCATGGCCCGCGTCGCGCCGACCCTCTACGAGTTCGTCGAGGCCGACAACGGCGACTACCTCAAGGTCTCCGAGGCCGTGCTGCGCATCTTCGACCGCCAGGAGTGGCTGCGCGTCAACCGCGCCCGTGCCCGGATCAAGGTCCTGATCGACAAGATCGGCATCGACGCCTTCCGCGAGCAGGTCGAGGGGGAGCTGCAGGGCGACTGGGTCGCCGAGCGCGACTTCGACGCCGAGCTGGTCGAGCGCTTGCGCTTCGACGACGAGGAGGAAGAGAAGGCCCCGGAGGCTCCGCCGGCCCCTGCCTCGCCCAACGGCGACCGCTCCGAGTTCGACCGCTTCCTCCAGGGCAACGTGCAGCCGCAGCGCCAGGATGGCTTCGTCGCGGTCGAGGTCAAGATCGAGCGCGGCGACCTGACGCCGGAGCAGTTCCGCGGCCTGGCCGCGATCATGCGCGAGTTCACCGGCGGCTACGCGCGCAGCACCGTGCAGCAGAACCTGGTCCTGCGCTGGGTCCGCGACGAGGCGCTGTACGAGGTCTGGGGCCGGCTGAAGGAGCTTGGCCTGGCTGAGCCCGGAGCCCGCGAGATCACCGACGTCGTCAGCTGCCCCGGCACCGACAGCTGCAAACTCGGCATCACCAGCTCGATGGGCCTCAACCGGGCGATCAAGCAGCGGGTCGAGGAGATGGAGATCGACGACGAGCTGACCCGCAAGATCCACATCAAGATGAGTGGCTGCCCCAACGGCTGCAGCCAGCACCACATCGCCAACATCGGCTTCTACGGCGCCTCGCTGAAAGTCGGCGGCCGCCAGCTGCCCGCCTACATCCCGCACATCGGCGGCAAATACGAGGGTGGCGAGGTGATCTTCGGCACGCGGCTCAAATCGCGCCTGCCCGCCAAGCGGGTGCCCGAGGCGGTGCAGCGCTGGATCGAGCTATACGAGGCCGAGCGCAACGAGGGCGAGGAGTTCAACGACTTCGCCGAGCGGGTTGGCGCCGGGCGCTTCGAAGAGATCGTCAAGGAGCTGACCCTGCCCGCCGAGTTCAGCCTCGAGACGATGCAGCAGTTCATCGACTGGAATCGCTCCAGCCCCTACAAAGTGGAGCGGGGCGAGGGCGAGTGCGCGATATGAACCCCGTAGCCACCGCCACGATCCCGGAGATCGATGCCGAGGAGGTAGCCGCGCGGCTCGAGGAGCGCGGCGCGACCGAGGCGATCGAGTGGATGTTCGAGACCTTCGGCCAGAGCCACTACATCGCCTGCTCGTTCCAGAAAACGAGCGCGGTGACGGCGCACCTGGCCAGCCAGATCAACTCCGAGGCGCGCTTCTTCTACCTCGACACCGACGTCCTCTTCCCGGAGACCTACGAGACGCGCGACAAGCTCGCCGAGCACCTCGGGGTCGAGTTCGACCGCTTCCACAACCTGACGCTGGAGGAGCAGGCGGCGAAATTCGGCGATGAGCTTTGGAAGAGCGACCCGGACGCCTGCTGCGGCCTGCGCAAGGTCGAGCCGATGCGTCGCGCTCTTTCTTCCGTAGACTGCTGGCTCGCCGGCGTCCGCCGCGAGGACTCCAAGAGTCGCGCCAAGACCCCGAAGTTCAACTGGGACAAGCGATTCGACCTATGGAAGCTGAACCCGATCGCGGACTGGACCGAGCGCGACGTCTGGAACTACATCCGTGAGCACCACCTCCCGTACAACCCGCTGCACGATCAGGGCTACCCCTCGATCGGCTGCACCCACTGCACCAAGCCGGTCGGGCCTGGCGGCTCGCCGCGCGCCGGTCGCTGGGCGGGTCTCGAGAAGACCGAGTGCGGGATCAACTAGCGGCTCGCAAGCCCGACGCCGACCTGACTTCTGCCCCTGAACTCCCCGAACGATTGGTGATACCCCCGCATGAGCGAGACGATGACTGAGCTTTCCCTGACCCTTGACGAGCGCCACACGGCGGACTTCGAGATGATCGGCAACGGCGGCTTCGCGCCGTTGACCGGCTTCCAGGGCTCCGCCGACTGGGAGCGCGTCTGCGCCGAGATGCGCACTGCCGACGGCGAGTACTGGCCGATCCCGATCACCCTGGCGACCGACCTCGAGTGCGAGGTCGGCGACACGATCGCGCTCTCCAGTGACGAAGGCAAGCCGCTGGGCCGGATCAGGGTCGAGGAGATCTGGGAGCGCGACGCCAAGAGCGAGGCGGAGCGGGTCTACGGCACCACCGACGAGGCCCACCCGGGCGTCGCCGCGATCTACGAGGAGGGCAGCCGCTGTATCGCCGGCCCGATCGAGGTCGACGCGCTGCCCGACCACGAGGAGGCCTTCATGCGGCGCTACAAGACGCCGGCCGAGCACAAGGCCGACTTCGAGGCGCGCGGCTGGAAGAAGATCGTCGCCTTCCAGACCCGTAACCCGATCCATCGCGCCCACGAGTACCTGACCAAGGCGGCGCTGGAGACCTGCGATGGCCTCTTCATCCACCCGCTGATCGGCAAGACCAAGGCCGGCGACATCCCCGCCGACGTGCGGATGCGCTGCTATGAGGTCCTGATGGACAACTACTACCCGAACGACCGGGTCGTGCTCGGGGTGAAGCCGGCGAAGATGCACTACGCCGGCCCGCGCGAGGCGGTCCTGCACGCGATCGTCCGCCGCAACTACGGCGCGACCCACTTCATCGTCGGACGCGACCACGCGGGCGCCGGTGACTACTACGGCACCTACGACGCGCAGAAGATCTTCGACGAGATCGACATCGACGAGCTCGGGATCGAGCCGTTGATGTTCGAGCACACTTTCTGGTGCAACGATTGTGAGGGTCTCGCCTCCGGCAAGACCTGCCCCCACGACCAGGAGGCGCACCTGTTCCTCTCCGGAACGAAGGTCCGCGAGATGCTCGGCAACGGCGAAAGGCCGCCGCACGAGTTCTCACGCGACGAGGTGGCCGACATACTCATCGACGCTTACAAGGAGGACTGACGTACCAATGGCTGACGAGAAGGGCTTCACCCTCTGGTTCACCGGGCTTTCCGGCGCCGGCAAGACGACCATTTCCGGGCTGCTCGAGACCGAGCTGCGTGCGCGCGGCTCGAAGCTGGAGATCCTCGACGGCGACGTCGTGCGCGAAAACCTCTCGAAAGGCCTCGGCTTCTCGAAGGAGGATCGCGACATCAACATCCGCCGTATCGCCTTCGTCGCCGACCTGCTCAGCCGCAACGGCGTGCCGGTGATCACCGCGGCGATCTCCCCCTACGCCGAGATTCGCGACGAGGCGCACGAGCTGATGGGCGACCGCTTCATCGAGGTCTACGTCAAGGCCTCGGTCGACACCTGCGCCGAGCGCGACGTCAAGGGCCTCTACGCGAAAGCGTTCTCCGGTGAGATCAAGGAATTCACCGGCGTCTCCGACCCGTACGAGATCCCCGAGAACCCGGCCTGGGTCTGCGACACCGAGAACGAGACGCCTGAGGAGTCGGCGCAGAAGCTGCTCGAGTACCTCGAGTCGCGGGACCTGACCCCGGCGGCTGCCGTCACGGCTTAGGGACGAGGCATTGGGGTTGGGCGGGACGGGGTGTCCCTCCCGCTTGCTGGGTTTTTCGCCAGGATA
>JBEVMR010000014.1:0-8736 GCA_040508545.1 Solirubrobacterales bacterium | reverse complement strand
TAAGCCCCGAGGGGGCGTGCGACATCAATTCCCGCGAGAGTGGATCGTCGCTTCCCTACCGCAGGCGAATCATGAGGTCAGTTCGACTCGCCGCGGCGCTGCTGGAGAAACTGCTGAAACTCCCGCGCGATCGTGTCGGCAGAAGGAAGGTCCTCGCCCTCCTCGCCGAGCTGCTCGACCTGCTCGGCCTCGATCCGCTCCACCAGTTCGGCGATTTCCGGGTTGGCGGCGACCGCGCGGCCGATCTGCTCCTCGTAGCTGGCGGTTTCCTCTTCCAGCTCGGTCGCGTCGACGGCGATCCCGGTCAGGCCCTCGAGCCGCCGCAGCAGCGCCAGCGCCGCCTTCGGGTTGGGGACGGCAGCGACGTAATGGGGAACGGCGGCCCACAGCGAGGCGGAGGTCATCCCGACCTGGCGGCAGCAGTCGTGGACGACGCCGACGATCCCCGTCGGGCCCTCGTAGCTGGAGCGCTGCAGGTCGAGCTCCTCGACCAGCTGCTCGTCGGAAGCGAGACCGGTGATCGGCACCGGCAAGGTGTGGGAGACCTCGGCGACGAGCGCTCCCAGAGTGACCACCATCTCGACCCCGAGGGCGTCCGCCGCGGTCGCCACCGTCTCGGAGAAAGTGCGCCAGCGCAAGTTCGGCTCGGTCCCGTCGAAGAGCACGAGGTCGTGATCGGCGCCGGGAATCCGGATCGCGATCAGCTCGTTCCGCGGCCAATCGATTCGCCTCGTCTGCCCTTCGGAGAGCACGATCGTCGGCCGCGTCGCCTGGAAGTCGAAGTACTCCTCCGGGTCGACCTCGGCGACCGGCTCGGCGTCGAAGGAGTCGGCAATCGCGCCCAGCGCTGCCGAAGCGGCGCCGGCGGCGTCGTTCCAGCCACGAAAGGAGCAGACGAGGACCGGAGAACGGAGCTGCGGCATATCCCCATGCCAGGTCAATGAATCCACCCAATGAGCGTAGCGCTCCCGCGCCGGGGCTCTACGCCTGTGGCGAAAAGGCGCGGCGAACGAGGCCATAGGCGACGTAGAGCGCCAGGGCGGCAAACGACAGTTCGAGCGCTCGCTGCGAGAGCTCGTTGGCGGCGACGACCCCGATCAGCACGCCGAGCGGGGAGAGGGCGCCGATCACCAGCGCGTCTCGTAACGCGAGGTTGCCGTAGGAGCGCTGGCGGTAGGCGCCAACCAAGGCGACGATCACGATCATCAGCAGGGAGGTCGACTCGCCCTCGACCTGGGAGAAGCCGAGGAAGATCGTCAGCGCAGGCACGAAGAGAACGCCGCCGCCAACGCCGACCAGGCCGCCGGCGAGCCCGCCGGCGATAGCGAAGAGGACTGCGAAGAGCTCATCCATGCTGGCGATCCTCCGCATGAATTTCGCGCTCCGCTCCCGGCGCGAAGAACCAGATATGCACGCTTGGTCGCTCCGCGCTCATCTGACGATCAGCTCGATTGCGATGCCGACGAGCAGCGCCGCGAAGAGAAGGGACACAGCACGCTGGGGAATCCGCTGCTGGATCGCGGTTCCGAGGACGACGCCGCCGATCGCCGGGATCGAGAGCCAGAGGCCGGTTCCGAGGTGGACGTTGCCGTAGAACCCGCCTTGCGCGAGGGCGCCGAGCAGGCCGATCAGGACGATCGCCCCAAGGCTGGTGCCGGTCGCCAGCCGCTCTCCGTAGCCAAACCAGAAGATCAGCAGCGGCACGATCACGGTCCCGCCGCCGACTCCGAAGAGGCCGCTGAAGATCCCCGCCAGGGTGCCGACGGCGGCTAGCTTCAGGGTGCGGTCGCGGGTCGCCGGCGCCATCGCGCGATACTAAGCGCCGTGTCTCCCGAATCCGGCAGCGGGGAGCGGGGAGCGGGACTGGGACCGCTGGCGCTGCTCCGCGAAGAACCAGCCCACGCCGCGATCCTCACCGACGTCGACGGCACCCTGGCGCCGATCGCCCGGCTGCCCGAGGAAGCCGCGGTGCCGCCCCGGGCGACCGAGCTTCTCGCCCGGCTGAACGAGCGCTACGGCCTGGTCGGCTGCGTCTCCGGGCGCCAGGCCGAGGAGGCGCGACGGCTCGTCGGCCTCGACGACATCGCCTACGCGGGCAACCATGGCCTCGAGCTGCTGCTGCCTGGCGAGCGGGTGCCGAGGGTCGATCCCTCGTTGCAAGGGCGCGAGCGGGACGCGGCGGAATTCGTCGCCGGCCTGGGAACCGGCTCGCTGGCGGACGCTGGCCTGCGGCTCGAGGACAAGGGGCCGATCCAGGCCCTGCACTGGCGCGGCGCCGGTGACGAGCGAGCCGCCGAAGCTCACGCCCACGAGCTCGCCACGGCAGCAGGGCGGGCGGGGCTGGAGCTGCGCTGGGGCCGCAAGGTGCTGGAGCTGCGACCGCCGGGCGGCGGCGGCAAGGACGCGGCGGTCGCGGCGCTTCTCGCCACAGACGGGATGACATCTGCTGTGTACGCCGGCGACGATCGCACCGACCTCGACGCCTTTCGCCGGCTGCGGGAGCTGCGCGAGGACGGCGAGCTCGAGACGGCTGTCTGCGTCGGGATCCTCTCCGAGGAGGGTCCGCCGGAGATCGCCGAGGAGGCGGACCTGACGGTCGACGGGCCCGCTGGCTGGCTGGCGCTGCTGGAGGCGCTGGCGGAGTAAAAGGCAGAGATGCCCTACACCGACCTACTGCGAGTCACCGTCTTCCTCACCGCCGGCGAGGCAACCGTCCTCGGCGCGATCGCGGCCCTGTCCGCCGGTCGCGTCGATGACACGACGACCGTCATCGTCGCCGCCGCCTGGTGGCTGATCGCGCTCGTCCTCGGCCTGTACCTCGGCCGACCCGCGCGGGCGGCCGACGGCGTCCGCGACGTCCTCGCCCGGGCGCGCACCGCCACCTCCCTGCCCGAGGAGACGCCGGCCAGGATCTCCGCCGCCCGCCTCTGGCCGATCGGGGTCACGGCGATCCTCGCCGGCGCCCTCGGCGTCGTCTTCCCCGGAGTCGCCGCGATAGGCGCCGGCTACGCCCTACTGGTCTCGCTCCAGCTGCACAACCGGGAGGCGGCGGTCCTCGGGATCGAGCACCGCGACGGGGTCAAGTTCTACGTCGTCCCCAACTCCGCCCTGCGGCCGGTCCAGCTCGTCCGCACCCCGGGACTGCGCAGCGACCGGTTGCGCGCAAGCTGAGCTGACTTTTGAAAGCGAACGACCCGCCGAAGCGGGCCGTTCGCCAAATCCCAGGGGACCGATGCTTCCGTGTCCCAGGTCTCGCTGCGCCGATGATACCGAACCGGTCCCAATCTCGCAGACAGTATGTTACGCCCCCGGAGGGAATCGAACCCTCGTCCCCTGGTTGCGAGACCTGGGTCCGGAATCCACCGGCGGGGGCGTCACCGCTCTCACGGCAGAAGCTTATCGTCTGCGCAGACGTTTGTCTAACAGACGACAGAATTCTCAGTGCAAGAGCTTCTCGAACTCGCCCCAGCCGCGCGTGTTGGCGATGTCGTCGGCGGTCAGCCAGGCACGGCGAGCGGTGGCGATCGCGTAGGCCATGTTGTCGAGCGTGTCGACGCCGTGGGCGTCGGTGTTGAGGACGATCGTGGCGCCGGCCTCGTTGGCCAGCCTCGCGTGGTGCTCGGAGAGGTCGCGGCGATTCGGGTTGCCGTTGATCTCCAGCATCGTGCCGGTACGGGCGGCCGCCTCGACCACGGCCTCGACGTCGATCCCGTAGGGCTCGCGGCGGCCGATCAGGCGGCCGGTGAGGTGGCCGATGCAGTCGACGTTCGGGTTCTCGATCGCGGTTAGGACGCGCTCGGTCATCGCCGTCGGGGAGATCGAGAAGGAGGTGTGGACGCTCGCCACCACCCAGTCGAGGGCTTCGACCAGGTCGTCGGGGTAGTCGAGTGAGCCGTCGAGGCCGATGTTGACCTCCGAGCCGGCGAGCAGGCGGAAGCCGCGCACGCCCTCGTTCCACTCTTCGACCTCGTCGATCCGCTGCCAGAGCCGCTCGGCGGTGACGTGGTCGCCGAAGCCGTGGCTGGCCGAGTGATCGGTGATCGCCATGTAGGCGTAGCCGCGCTCGCGGCCCGCCGCCGCCATCTCCTCCAGCGTGTTGCGCCCGTCGGAGAGGGTCGTGTGTGAGTGCAGGTCGCCGCGCACGTCCTCGAGCGAGACCAAGTCGGGCAGCTCCCCGTCCCGCGCGGCTTTCAGCTCGCCCCGGCCCTCACGCAGCTCCGGCTCGACGTACGCGTAGCCGAGTCGCTCGTAAACCTCCGACTCGCTCGCGCACAGCGTCGCCTCGCCGCTCTCGACATCGGTGATCCCGTGCTCGGAGACGGAGAGGCCGCGCGCCACCGCCTCTTCGCGCAGCTGCACGTTGTGCGCCGCCGAGCCGGTGAAGTGCTGGAGCAGGTTGCCGAACGCCTGCGGCGCGACGATCCGCAGGTCGATCGAGATCCCGTTGTGGGTCTGCGCCCGCACCCCGTTCGGACCGGGTTTGCCGGCGGCAGCGATCAGCGCGTAGCTCGCCAGGTGCTCGGCAAGCTCCTGCGGCTCGTCGGCGGTGGCGATCAGGTCGATGTCCTTGCAGGTCTCGGCCCAGCGCCGCGCCGATCCGGCGACCTCGACCTGGTTCGCGGCCGGGTGCTCGCGCAGCGCCGCGGCCAGCTCCTCGGCGATCGGTCGCACCGCCGAGAGCAACAGGCGGCCCGGGCCCTCGCCCGGCTCGCCGAGCCGCTCCAGCGAAGCGAGCACGTTCTCCTCCGCCTTCGGCCCGAGGCCCTTGACGTCGCGCACCTTTTCCGCCTCCGCCGCCGCCTTCAGGTCCTCCAGCGAGGTGACGTCGAGCTCCTCGAAGAGAAGCCGTGCCGTTTTCGCGCCGACCCCGGGCACCCGCGTCACCTCGATCAGGGTCGGTGGGAACTTCGCCTTCAGCTTCACCGCGGCGGGAATCTCGCCGGTCTCCAGCAGCGCGTCGATCTTCTCCGCCAGCGTCTTGCCGACCCCGGGGATCTCGGTCGCGCGCCCAGCCGCGGCCAGCTCGGCGACCGAGACGGGGCTCTCGCGGATCGCCTTGGCCGCCGCCGAGTAAGCGAGGACGCGGTATTTGACCGCGCCATCCAGCTCGTAGAGGACGCCCAGCTCCTCGAGCGCTGCGGCGATCTCGGCGTTCGTCATAGTTGCAAGCTAGCCTCTTGCAGGCTCGCTATACTTTCTGAAGTATTGAGCGCTGAACCTCGACTCATGGGAGACCGATACAAGTGACCGGCAAGCTCACCGACGTGACCGACGGCAACTTCAAGTCCGACGTGCTCGAGGCCGAGGGGCCCGTGCTGGTCGACTTCTGGGCTCCCTGGTGCGGCCCCTGCCGCGTCGTCCACCCGGTCCTCGAGGAAATCGACGCCGAGCGAGACGACCTGAAGATCCTCAGCCTCAACGTCGACGAGAACCAGCAGACGGCGGCTCAGTACGAAGTCCTCTCGATCCCGACCCTGCTCCTCTTCAAGGACGGGGCGATCGCCAAGAAAATCGTCGGGGCGATGCCCAAGCGCCGCCTCGAGGCCGAGCTAGAGCCAGCGCTCGCCTAAGCACGGCTCCGGATCCACCGAGAGCAACCGATGCCGTTCGTACACATTCACTGGTTTGAGGGTCGAACTGACGAGCAGAAGGCCGAGATCGCCAAGCGTGTCGAAGCTGCCCTGATCGAGGTCGCCGGCGCCGCCCCCGAGCACTGCTGGGTGAAGTTCTCGGACTCGAAGAAAACCGACTTCATCATCGGCGAGCCTGACGAGTAGGGACCGGGCGCCTGGTCCCTACTCAGCGCGGGTAATGGCGATACGAAGCTCTAGGCCGTCGAGCTTGGCGGTGACACCGTCGGCGCCGTCGTAGGCGACGTCGGTGGCCAGGACCTCGCCGGCGATATAGGGCTGGTGCTCGCGGGCGGCGGCGAGCA
This sequence comes from Solirubrobacterales bacterium, assembly GCA_040508545.1. Lineage (GTDB taxonomy): Bacteria > Actinomycetota > Thermoleophilia > Solirubrobacterales > 70-9 > VRUE01. Next base: position 2,801 of record JBEVMR010000014.1, on the reverse strand, counting down.
GCTCCTCGTCGCCACCAAGGCTGAGCTCGATCCGATCGGTGATCTCGAGACCCGCCTCTTTGCGAGCGTTCTGGACCGCGTGGACGATCTCGCGGGCTAGGCCCTCGCGGCGCAGCTCGTCGTCGAGCTCGAGCTGCAGGGCGACGGCGTGGCCCGCCTCGGCCTCGACCTCGTATCCGTCCAGCGGCTGCAGCGAGAGCGTCAGCTCATCCGTGGCGAGGGCGTGCTCGTCGCCGTCGACGTTGATGCCGACCTGTCCGCCGTCGGCCATCACCGCTGCGACGTGGACCGGGTCGAGCGCCTCGACCGCAGCGGCAACCTGCGGCATCCGCTTGCCGAAGCGCGGCCCAAGCGAGCGGTAGTTGGGCTTGACCGCATAGCTGACCAGCTCCGACTCCTCCTCGACGAAGTCGAGCTCCTTCACGTTGAGCTCCGCCTTGACCAGAGCGGCGCTGGCGGAGATCGCCTCGCGCTCGGCCTCGTTGGCGACGATCACGGCGCGGCGCAGGGGCTGGCGCACCTTCGCCTTGGCCTGGGCGCGGGCGGCGCGACCGAGTTCGACCGTGAGGCGGACCGCCTCCATCGCCGTCTCCAAGCCGGGGTCGCAGAGCGCGCTGTCAGGCCCTGGGAAGTCGCGCAGGTGGACCGAGTCGGGCAACTCCCCCAGGCTTTCGGCCTCCCCCCCGGCCAGGTTGAGATGGATCTCGTCGGCGAGGAACGGGGTGAACGGGGCAAGCAGCGCCGCCGTCTCCAGCAGGCAGTGGCGCAGGGTCGCGAAAGCGGCGCGGTCGCCGTCCCAGAAGCGACGGCGAGAGAGGCGCACGTACCAGTTGGAGAGCTCCTCGACGAAGGCGGCGATCTCCCGCCCAGCGGTGGTGCAGTCGAACTCATCCATGTGCGCGCCGACGCTCTCCACCGTCGCTTGGAGACGGGAGAGGGCCCACCTGTCGAGGTCGGTCGAAGGCTCGGGGTCGCCGCGGAAGTCGTCGGGGCCGAGGTTCTCGGCATTCGCGTAGAGCACCCAGAACGAGTAGGTGTTCCACAGCGTCAGCAGGAACTGGCGCACCGATTCGCCGACCGTGTCGACCGAGAAGCGGTAGCCGGACCAGGGCTGCTGCGCGGTCAGGTAGTACCAGCGGAAGGCGTCGGCGCCGTGGGCCTCGATCACGTCCCAGGGCTCGACCACGTTGTTCTTGCTCTTCGACATCTTCTGGCCCTCGGGGTCGAGGATGAGGCCGAGGCAGACGCAGTTGCGGTAACTGGAGGTGTCGAAGAGCAGGGTCGACTCGGCGAGCAGGGTGTAGAACCAGCCGCGCGTCTGGTCGATCCCCTCGCAGATGAAGTCGGCGGGGAAGCGCTCCTCGAACAGCTCCTCGTTCTCGAACGGGTAGTGGAACTGAGCGAAGGGCATCGCGCCGCTGTCGTACCAGGTGTCGATCACCGAATCGACTCGCCGCATCTCGCCGTCGCACTGCTCGCACTTCACCGTCACCTCATCGATGTAGGGGCGGTGCAGGTCGTCTGGCACCTCGCCGCCGGCGCGCTCGCGCAGCTCGGCGACCGAGCCGGCGCAGAAGCGGCCATCGCAACCCTCGCCGGTGCACTCCCAAATCGGTAGCGGCGTGCCCCAGTAGCGGTCGCGCGAGAGCGCCCAGTCGACGTTGCTCTCCAGCCATTTGCCGAAGCGGCCGTGCTTGATGTGCTCGGGATGCCAGCCGATCTGCTCGTTGTTGGCGAGGAGGGAGTCGCGCGATTTCGAAGTGGCGACGTACCAGCTCGACTTGGCGTAGTAGAGGAGCGGCGTGCCGCAGCGCCAGCAGTGGGGGTAGGCGTGCTCGTATACCTGCTCGCGGAAGAGCAGGCCGCGCGCGTCGAGGTCGGCGATCAGCTCACCGGTCACCCCCGGGTCCTTGACGAAGCGATCGCCGAAGCCGCTGACGCGATCGTCGAAGCGCCCGTCCGGGCGCACCGGGTTGTAGAGGCTGGCGTGGTCGGTCGGGTCGAAGATCCCGTTCTCGGCGGCGACCGCGTAGTCGTCCTCGCCGAAGGCCGGCGCGATGTGGACGAGGCCGGTGCCGTCCTCGGTGGTGACGAAGTCCCCGGCGACGATCGGGAAGCCGCCGCGCTCGCGGTCGGCGAGGTCGAAGACCGGGCCCTCGTATGAGCGGCCGACGAGCTCGGCGCCCTGGATGCGCTCGACGATCTCGGCGTCCTCGCCGAGCACCCGCTCGACCAGCGGCCGGGCAACGATCACCGTCTCCTCACCAAGCCGCGCGCGGACGTACTCGATCTCCGGACCGGCGGCGACCGCGGCATGACTGATCAGCGTCCAGGGGGTCGTCGTCCAGACGAGCAGCGATGCCTGCTCGGCGTAGGGGCCCGAGGTCAGCGGGAAGCGCACGTAGACCGACGGGTCGACGTCCTGCTCGTAGCCCTGGGCCAGCTCGTGGTCGGAGAGCGCGGTCTGGTCGCGCGGGCACCACGGGGTGACCCGGAAGTCCTCGACCAGCAGGTCCTGGTCGAAGATCCGCTTCAGCGACCACCAGACCGACTCGATGTAGCCGGGGTCCATCGTGCGGTACGCGTCGTCGAGGTCGACCCAGTAGCCCATCCGCTCGGTCAGCTCGGCGAACGCGTCCGTGTGCCGGCCGACCGATTCGCGGCACTTCGCGTTGAACTCGGCGACGCCGTACGCCTCGATGTCCTGTTTGCCGGTGAAGCCCAGCTCCTTCTCGACGGCGAGCTCGACCGGCAGGCCGTGGCAGTCCCACCCGGCCTTACGGGCGACGTGAAAACCCTTC
>JBEVMR010000080.1:0-42038 GCA_040508545.1 Solirubrobacterales bacterium | reverse complement strand
CTGCCGGCGAAAGCGGTGCTGCTGGCGATGAAGGCCGACCTCGGCCGCCTGGTGCGCTTCATCGAGCAACGCGACCCAGAGCTGACGATCGCCCGCGAGCGCGGCTGGCGCGACTACCGCACGATCAAAGACTTCATCTACTCCGAGCGCTGCCGGCGCCGCAGCGTCCTCGACCACTTCTCCGACGGCACGGCCGGCCAGCCGCTCGAACGCTGCTGCGACGTCTGCGACCCGCAGGGTTGGCTCCCCGATCCCGAGACGATCGTGGTTCGTCGTGCTCGCAGCGCGAAGAAGGCAGCGGCCCCGCCCGCCGACCTCTCAGCAGACGACGCGCCGCTCTTCGACCAGCTGAAGGAGTGGCGCCTGCGTGCCGCCGACGGCAAGCCGGCGTTCACCGTCGCTCACAACTCGACTCTGGAGACGATCGCCGCCACCCGGCCCGGCAACGACGAGGCCCTGCTGGCAATCAAAGGCATCGGCCCCAGCTTCGTCGCCAAGCACGCGCCCGAGGTGCTGGCGATCGTCGCCACCCACGCCCCGGCCGAACCGGCCGGGGCGGCCTCAGACGTCGTCGCGGCCGAAGTTGGCCAGGGCGACCTGTTCGGCCAGCTTCAGTAGGCCCAGGGTCGAGTGCGGCGAGGAGGCCGTGCTGCGCATGCGGACGTGGGAGCCGTGCGGCCCCCTGATCTCGACGATCGTGCAGATGTCGCCGATCTCGCTGTCGTCGCCGTAATCGGCTTCGATCGCTTCCATCTGCGAGGCGATGTGCTGCCCCACTTTGCTCTGGTCAAGCGCCATCAGGATCACCCTCCGCAGTAGTCGTTTCGCTCCCAGTCTCCCACGCACTGGCGACTTTCCCGTGTATATGACGGGAAACTCGCCAGGCAAATTTCATGGCCGACCATGCCGGCTTGCCACCATGTTCCGCTCTCGGTGTCCGGCACGCTCCACAAGTCGCTCCTCGGCGGCGCGATCTGCGCCGTGCTCGCCTGCCTGGTCTTCGCGGCACCCGCCGGCGCCCTGACGCTGGTGCCACGCGGCGACAACGTCTTCTTCGGCGTCAGCGACACCGGCGACAGCGCCGACTTCGGTCAGTTCTCCGACGCCCTCGACAAGCACCCCGCCCTGATCCAGTCGTTCCGCACCTGGGGCTCGGACTTCCCGGAGTCGATCGAACGCTGGCAGGCGGCGAGTGCGCGGCCGGTGCTCCACATCAGCACCGCCGACAACAGCGACGGGCACGAGCTGATCAGCCCGCGCGGGATCGCCAGCGGCGCTGGCGACGAGTACCTGATCCGGCTCAACAAGCTGTTCTGGGCGAAGAAGATGCGCGCCTACATCCGCCCGCTCGGCGAGCCGAACCGCTGCCTCAACGTCTGGGCCGCCTACGATTGCGCCGGCAAGCCGCGCGACGCCGCCCACAGCACCCTCGCCTACAAACGGGCCTTCCGCCGCATCTACGTGATCGTCCACGGCGGCGGCAAGCGCAGCGAGATCGACGCCCGCCTGCGCCAGGCCGGGTTGCCGCCGCTGCAGAGCGGCGTCGGCGGCCTGCCGAAGGCGCCGATCGAAGTGATCTGGAGCCCGCTGCCCGCCGGCTCGCCGACCGTCCCCCACAACCGGCCCCGCCACTACTACCCCGGCAGCCGCTGGGTCGACTGGGCCGGCACCGACATCTACTCCGACAACCAGGATTGGAAGGCGCTGGACGGGCTCTACAAGCGCTTCTCGGGAAAGCCCTTCGCGATCACCGAGTGGGGCGTCTCGACCGGCGACGACTCGACCTACGTGCGCAAGCTGATGACCTGGGTCGAGCGCCATCGCCGCGCCAAGATGCTGATCTACTACCAGGACTTCGGCTCGGCCAGCTCCTACCGGATCCAGAACTGGCCGGCCAGCCTCGGCGTCCTGCGCAACATGATCCACAACGGGCGCTTCCCGTCATATGCGCCGTTTCCACCGAAAGCGCCGCCACCACCACCAGGCGGGATCGCAGCGAAGAGCCGGTCTCGGTAGGGCTTCCACTTAACTTTTTCCGAAGACAGTTGGCGACTGTCCGCGAGCCTCGCCGCGGAAAAAGTACAAGACGTTCCAGCCCTACCGAGACCGGCTCCCTCGACGGGCAACAACTCGGTCCGCCACGCCGCGTTTGTACTTGAAGGGTTGCAATGCCGTGATGCTGGAATAGCCAACGAGATATATCCGGCGGCCGTCGGAGACGATCGGGGTGTAGGTGCCGCGGGGGTAGCGGAAGACGGTGCCGCCGCCCTTCATCGCGTAGCCGGTGGTCGAGGTGTCGTCGAACTCGGCGGCGTAGACGATGTCGCCGACCGCGACCAGCGAGCCGATGATCGAGCCGCCGGCGGAGCGTATCCAGCGCGGTTCGCCATTCTCGGCGTTGAGCGCGTAGACGTTGCCGTCGAAGGAGCCGATGTAGACGGTCGGGCCGGTGTGTCGGGTGCTGGCGACGGCCGGGCCCGAGTAGGCGTAGCCGCCGGTCGAGTAGGTCCAGGCGATCGTGCCGTCGCGGCGGTCGAAGCTGTAGACCCGGGTGTCGTTGTTGCCGGCGAAGACGCGGCCGAAGGCGACCGCGGGGGTCGAGTAGAAGGCGCCCGACGTGCCGAAGCCCTGCCCGAGCGAGTCGCTCTGCCAGACCAGCTCGCCGTTCCTGGCCCTGACCGCGTTCATGTAGCCGCCGTAATCGCCGACGTAGAGCACGCCGCCGTAGTAGGCCGGCGCCGACTTGACCGGGCCGCCGAGGCCGGTGGCCCAACGCACGTTGCCGTTCTTGGTGCTGAGCGAGTAGAGGTTGCCGTCCTCGCAGCCGAAGTAGACGCTGCGGCCGACGACGACCGGCGAGGACTCCGCCCGCCCCGGCAGGGGCCGTTTCCAGAGGATCCTGCCGTTGCGGGCGTCGAGCTTGACCACGTGGCCAGGGACGAGGTTGACGATGTAGAGACGCCCCTTCGAGTAGGCCGGCGAGGAGGCGTTGAGGCGGCCGATGCGCCGTTTCCAGAGCTGCTTGCCGGTGTCGGCGTCGAGCGCGATCGCGTAGCCGTTGTTGTCGACGAAGAAGAGCCTGCCACCGGCGATCACCGGCGGGAACTCGAGCAGCGGCCCGTCCGTGTAGCGCCACTTTTTCTGGAACGGCGGCTTCACCCCCTTTGCCGGCAGGTAGCGGGTGCGGGCACGGTCATAGCCGTAGAGCGGCCAGCTGACCGTCTTGCGCTTCTGCACCTTCGGCTTCTGCGGCTGGAAGGGAACGTCGGTGTTGTGGATGTCGGCCGGGCGCTTGAGCTCGTCGTAGGCAATTCCGGCGACGCCGCCGATCACGACCAGTACGGCGGCGACCAGCGCAAGCGTCGCCCAGCGGTGCTCGTGCCAGAGCCCTTCGGCGCCGGTCCGCATGGCAGCCAGCCGGGCCCTCACCGGCGCAGCTCCCACATCTCGACGAAGCCAAGGTCGCGAAAGCCGAGCCGTTCGTAGATCGGCGCCCCCGCTTTGGTCGCCTGCAGTGAGGCGGTCAGGGCGCCCTCGGCGCGGGCCGTAGCCAGCGCCCGCAGCAGCAACCAGCTGGCGATGCCGCGGCCACGGGACTCGGATGGGGTGGCGACGCCGGTGACGCAGCAATCGTCGCCGATCTCGATCACGCCGACGCAGCTGACCGGCTCGCCGCCGGCGTAGGCGCCCAGCCAGCGGATCGAGGTCTCGCCGGCAAGCGCGGCGCGAAAGCCGTTCTCGTCGTAGCCGTAGGCGCTGTCGTTGAGCACGGCGGCGGTCGGCGCGTCGCAGGGCCCAGGCTCGACGCCATCTGGAGCCTCGGGGGCATCGGGAAGCTGGTTCAGCTCCATAGCCATCGCCCGCGGCGCGGCGTCGAGGGCGTGGCCGCGATCGGCGAGGAACCCGGCGGAAGCGCGGTCCTCGTCGGCGACCCAGACGGTCCAGGCCCGCACACCGGCGGCGTCGTACATCTCGGCCAGCCCCTCGTACTCCCGCTCCAGCGCCGCCGGATCCCCGAGGAAGACCGAGTTGAAGAGCGAGCGCTGCGGCGAGACGGGCGTGAGCGAAGCGACGAGCCCCTTGCGCCGGATCAGCTGCGAGCTCGGTGCGCCGCTGCCAAACGCCTCGACCTCGTCACGGACGCCGTCGATCGCGCGCCGCCGCAGCTCCTTCTCGTCGATGCCCTGGCCCATCCGGGCCGGCTCAGCCCTTGCCGGCGGCGCGCTGCTCGGCCTCGGCGGAGACCCCGTTGAGCAGCTGCGTAACGCCCTGCTTGACGACAGCGACGACGACGCCTCCGACGACCGGCACCGTCGCCGTCGTCTTCACCGCGTAGGTGACCTTGGTCCCGGCCCCGTTCGGCTCCAGCGACACCGTGCCGACGTGGTCGCGGACCGGCAGACCGGACAGCAGCTTGTAGGAGAAGCGGCTCGGCCGCTCGTAGACGATCGTCTCCTCGCGCAGCGCCGGCCCCACCGCCGAGAGCTTCCGGATCGACCCGACCCCGTTGGGCGCCGGCTCCCCCTCGCGCTCGAGCACGGACTTGCGCAGCGGCGTCATCTCCGCATAGCGCCGATGATCGGTAAGCACGTCGAACACCGTCTCCGGCGGCGCCGCCACCTCGCGGAAAAGAGTGAAGCTAGCCACGATCGGGGAGCCTAGCGAGGTGAGCGGGTGGTCATCCCGCCAACCGCCAACGCTTGGGATCGGTTCCATCGACCGCTACGACCTCGCCCTGGATCGTCAGGTGGTCGAGGCAGGAGAGGACTATCTGCAGCGCCCAGGCGCTGGCTGGGGAGTTGACGTTGTCGGGGCCGAGCAGGCCGGCAACGATGTCGAAGGCGGTCTTCTCGCCATCGGCGAGAGCGGCGCGGGTTTTGCTCAGCAGCTCACCTACCTGGCGCCGCGCCTCGGCGATCTTCGCCTCGGGGTCGCGGAAGGTGCGGCCGTGACCGGGCAGGACGAGGTCGACGTCGAGCGGCTCGACCTCATCGAGGCCGCCGAGGAATTCGCCGACCGGGTCGGGGCTGTGGCCGTGGTCGAAGAAGAGCACGGTGCGGCCGAGCAGGTGGTCGCCGGAGATCAAGAGCTTGCGCTCGGGTTGGTGCAGGACGACGTGGGACGGGGCGTGGCCGGGCGTCTCGTACACCTGCCAGGTGCCGAGGTCGGTCTCGATCTCGACCCCCGGCAACAGATCGCGGTCGGGCTCGACGATCGCGTCGATGCCGTTGTCGTCGTCGTCTTCACGCATGGCCCGGTAACGCTCCAGGGCGGCGGGTGGCACCCCGCTCTGCCGCGCCACCTCGATCCGGTTCTCGAGCGCCGCGGCCGGGTCGTCGGCCATCAGGCGCACGTGCCCCCAGGCGGGGTGCATCCAGAGCTCGCAGCTGGCCCCCTCGACGATCGGAGCCGCGAGCCCGTAGTGATCGGTGTGCGAGTGGGTGCAGACGAGCAGGCGCACGTCCTCGAGTCCGAAGCCGGCCTGGGAGAGGGCGAGGTCGAAGCGGCGCAGACCGCCCTTGCCGCCGATGCCGGTGTCGAAGAGGACGATGCCGCCGTCGGCGGCGACCGCCCAGACGTTGCCGTGCGGGACGCCGGGCCATGGCAGCGGCAGTCGCAGCCGCCAGATCCCCGGCAGGACCTTCTCGGCCCGCGGCTGCTCCGGGCGCTTGCGCTGGTCCGCCATCGGCGCCAATCCTTTCAGGGCCGGGTGGGTCCCCGCGTGAGGACCGTCATGCTGGGATAGGTTGCAGCGGTAGATGACGGAGACGAGCCCCAAGCGCGCCGGACTGGTCCTCGCCGCGCTGATCCTGGTCGCCGCCGTCGCCAACCTCAACCTCGCCGTCGCCAACGTCGCCCTGCCGGACATCGGCAAGGCCTTCGGCTCCGGCCAGACGACGCTCAACCTGATCGCCGTCGGCTACTCGCTCGGGCTCGCGACCTCGGTCCTCTACCTCGGCGCCCTCGGCGACCGCTACGGCCGCAAGATGATGCTGCTGCTCGGCATGGGCCTCTCGATCCCCGCCTCCCTGCTGGCCGGGCTGGCGCCCTCGGACGAGGTCCTCTTCGTCGCCCGCGTGCTCGGCGGCGTCGCCGCCGGCATGGCCTTCCCGACCACCCTGGCGCTGATCACGGCGCTCTGGTCGGGCCAGGCGCGGACCCGCTCGATCGCACTCTGGTCGGCGATCGGCGGCGCGATCGCCTCGCTCGGGCCGCTGCTCTCCGGCGCCCTGCTCGAGCAGTTCGACTGGGGCTCGGTCTTCCTCGTCACCCTGCCGCTCGCCGTCCTAGCCCTCTTCATGGCCTGGCGCTTCGTCCCCGCCCACGTCAACGAGACCAGCGACCCGGTCGACAACCTCGGCGGCATCCTCTCGATGCTGCTGGTCGCCGCCCTCGTGCTCGGGATCAACCTGGCTCCGGTGCCCGGCAAGGGCACGGTCGCGATCGGCCTCGGCCTCGTCGCCCTGGCGGCAACGGTCGTCTTCGTCAGGCGCCAGCGCCGCGTCGCCGCGCCGCTGTACGACCTCGAGGTCGCCGCGCGACGGATCTTCTGGGTCGCGGCCTGCGCCGGGATCATCGTCTTCGGCTCGCTGATGGGGGCGATGTTCATCGGCCAGCAGTTCCTGCAGAACGTGCTCGAGTACTCGACCCTCGACTCCGGCCTGGCGATCCTGCCGGCGGCGGCGCTGATGGTCGTCGTCGCGCCACGCTCGGCGAAGCTGGTCGAGAGCCGCGGCGCCCGCTTCACCCTGCTCGTCGGCTACGCCTTCTGCCTGCTCGGCTTCCTCGTCATGCTGCTGCTCTGGAAGCAGGGGATTCCCTACTGGAAGGTCGGTCTCGGCTACGCCCTGATCGGGATCGGCGTCGGCTTCGCCGGCACCCCGGCCTCACACTCGCTGACCGGCTCGGTGCCGGTGCGGCGGGCGGGGATGGCCTCGGGCACGGCCGACCTGCAGCGCGACCTCGGCGGCGCGATCATGCAGTCGATCTTCGGCGCGCTGCTGACCGCCGGCTACGCCGCCGCGGCGGGCGCGGCGATCGCCGCCTCGCCGGAAGGAAGCAAGGCCAGCGAGAACGTCCAGGGCGAGCTGACCAAGTCCTTCTCCAGCGCCGCCGATCTCGCCAGCCAGTACCCGGCCTACTCGAACCAGATCATCGCCGCCGCCAAGTCGTCGTTCCTGCAGGGCGACGAGTTGGCGTATGCCGCCGGCATCGTCGCCGTCCTGCTCGGCGCCGCGCTCGTCTTCTTCGGCTTCCCCAAACGGGACGAGGAGCAGGCTCTGCTCGAGCACTACGCTGCCGAGGATGCCTGAAGAACGGCGACCGCGGCTGAGCGCGGCCCTGCGCGAAGAAGAGCGCGTAACGCCGCTGGAGCTCTTCTTCGACCTGATCTTCGTCCTCGCGCTGACCCAGTGCACCGCGTTGATGTCCCACCACCCGAGCTGGTCGGGACTGGCCCAGGGCCTGCTCGTGCTGGGCATGCTCTGGTGGGCCTGGGTCGGCTACGCCTGGCTGACCAGCCTGATCGACCCCGAGGAGGGCGCGGTGCGGCTGGTCATGTTCGGCGCGATGGCGGCGCTCTTGATCGTCTCGCTCTGCGTGCCGGAAGCCTTCGGGGACCTGGCGCTCGTCTTCGCCCTCGCTTACGGGGCCGTGCGGGTCGCGCACATCGGCCTCTTCATGCTGGCCAGCCCGGATGACGACGCCCTGCGCCACTCGGTGCTCGGCCTCGCCGCAAGCACCGCGATCGCGGTCACGCTGCTGGCCACGGCCTCGCTCTTCGACGGCCTCGCCCAGGGCGCCCTCTGGGCGCTCGCCCTGCTGCTCGACATGGGCGGGCCCTACCTCTTCGGCTCCCGCGGCTGGAAACTGGTCCCCGGTCACTTCGCCGAGCGGCACGGGCTGATCGTGATCATCGCCCTCGGCGAGTCGATCGTCGCGATCGGCGTCGGCGCCGCCGGCGCGCTCACCTTCGGCATCGGCGCCACCGCGGTGCTCGGCGTCGCCCTCACGGCGGCGCTCTGGTGGACCTACTTCGACATCGTCGCGATCGTCTCCGGCCGCCGCCTGGTCGAGGCCGAGCCGGGTCAGGTTCAAAACGAGATGGCGCGCGACTCCTACTCCTACCTGCACCTGCCGATGGTCGCCGGCATCGTCCTCGTCGCGCTCGGCCTGAAGAAGACGATCGGCCACTTCGACGACCAGCTCGACGCCGTGCCGGCCTTCGCCCTGCTCGGCGGCATCGCCCTCTACCTACTCGGCCTCGTCGCCTTTCGCTACCGCCACGTCCACTCGGTCAACCGCCAGCGCCTGCTGCTCGCAGTGGTCCTGCTGATTCTCGTGCCGGTCGCGATGGAGGTGCCCGCCCTCGCCGCGCTCGCGGCCGCCAACGTGCTGCTCTGGGCGATGATCGCCTACGAGACCCGCCTGTACGGCGAGGGTCGCCACGCGGTCCGGCGCCCCGGCGCGGCCGAGGCCTAAGAGCCCTGTCGTCGCTCTATGCCCGCCGCCGCCGCGGGCCCGCAGGGTGCTCGAGCTCCTGCATGACGCCGGCGATCGCGAAGCAGAGGGCGCCGGTCAAGGTGCCCCAGTTCGCGACGCCGACCGCAAGCTCGCCACCGCTGGAGGGGCGCACGAACGAGGCGACGGCGGAAACGAAGAAGAGGACCGAGCCGAGCTGGTTGACCGCGACGATCCACCAGCCGAGGTCGCGCCGGCGCCAAAAACGGCGCCAACCGCCGGCAATCCCGACCATCGCAAGATGGCCCGAGACGAGGAAGAGCAGGCAGCCGACGATGTCGGGAGACCAGACCAGCCTGTCCTCGGCCGTTGCGCCAAGCCCCTCGATGAACGAGTCGACGAGGTTGATCGCGAAGACGAGCGTGCCGGTGAAGAGGATCGCGGCGCTGAGCCATGCCAGCCGTTCCGGTTCGCGCGACCACCAGCGCCAGCGGCTTGGCTCGACTCCGCCGAGGTCGTCGGGCTCGTTGACCACCTGGACCAGCGAGGCGAAGCCCCCGGTGCTGAAGAAGACGCCGCCGACCAGGTAGACGGATAGATAGAGGCTCGGGGAAGCGCCCGACTGCGCCAGCGCCGCGCCGAGCGCGAACAGCGAGCCGCCGATTACGAACGCGGTCGCGGCGACCGCGTTGACGAGCCGGAGGCTTATGGCGAGACGAAGGTCGCCGGATCGGGGCCGATCCGCTGGCCGACGTCGAGGGCGGCGATCTCGGTCATGTCCTCGTCGCCGAGCTCGAAGTCGAAGAGCTCGAAGTTCTCGCGCATCCGCTTTGGGGTGACCGACTTGGGGATGACGACGTTGCCGAGCTGCAGATGCCAACGCAGGATCACCTGGGCCGGGGTGCGGTCGTGGCGGGCAGCGACGCCGGCGATCGTCTCGTTGACGAGCAGCCCCCCTTGGGCGAGCGGGCTCCAGGACTCAGTCGCGATGGCGTGTTCTTCGTGCCAGGCGCGCAGCTCGGCCTGGGGGAAGTGGGGATGCAGCTCGATCTGGTTGACGGTCGGCTGGACGAAGGCCTGCTGCTCGAGCTGCTCCAGATCCTCGACGCGGAAGTTGGAGACGCCGATCGTGCGCGAACGCCCTTCGTCGTGGATCCGTTCGAAGGCGCGCCAGGTGTCCAGCGCCCGGCCCTCGGTCGGCACCGGCCAGTGGATCAGGTAGAGGTCGACGTGGTCCAGCCCGAGCCGGGCGAGGCTCTTGCCGAAGGTGCCCAGGGTGGACTCGTAGCCCTGGTACGAGTTCCAGAGCTTGGTCGTGACGAAGATCTCCTCGCGGGGGATGCCGGAGGCCGCGATCGCCGCCCCCACCCCGCGCTCGTTGCGGTAGGCGCCGGCGGTGTCGATGTGGCGGTAGCCGACCTCGAGCGCCTCCTCGACCACTTCTTGCGTGTCTTCGGGAGGCACCTGGAAGACGCCGAAGCCGAGCTGGGGGATCTCGACCCGGTCGTGAAGCATCACCGCCGGGACCGAAGTTGCCTGAGCCATCTCTGCTCCCTCCTATTTGCTGGGTCGGAACCGCACCGAGCGGCTACCCGAGGTGCAGATCGATTATGCCGAGGTGGCTCGGCGGGGAGGGCCTAGGCGTTGGAGAGGCCGATCGCCATCAGCGGGAAGCCGGCCATCAAACCGAGAAAGGCGGCGATCGCGATCGCGGTCAGCGTGCTGGTCGTGGCCGAGCGAACCCCGGCGACGAAGCCGACGAGCACGCAGAAGGCGGTTATTCCAAAGCCGATCCAGAAGACGTCAGGCATGAGCGGCGGCAGCCTATCGGAACCGCCCGCCAATGGGAGGAATCGGAGCGCTTGCGGCAAACGCCACAGGCATGGAAAAGACCGGCGGCGCCAACCAGAAACTGATCCTCGTGGCGATGATCTTCGCCGTCTCGATGACCTTCATCGACCAGACGATCGTCGCGATCGCAATCCCCCAGTTGCAGCAGGACCTCTCGCTCTCCTCGACCGGGGTGCAGTGGATCATCAACGGCTACCTGCTCTCGCTCTCGGCCCTGTTCGCCTTCGGCGGCCGGCTGGCCGACATCGCCGGCCACCGCACGATGGTCGTGATCGGCGTCGTGATCTTCGCCACCGCCTCGGCGCTCTGCGGGGCGACGCCCGAAACCGGCGTGGCCGAGGCGTGGATGATCACCTTCCGCGTGATCCAGGGCGCCGGCGCGGCGCTGATGTTCCCGGCGGCGCTGGCGATCGTGCTCGGCGCCTTTCCCGTCAGCGAGCGCGGTCGCGCGCTGGCGATCTTCTTCGGCGTCGCCGGCGCCTTCACCTCGATCGGGCCGATTGCCGGCGGCTACCTGACCGAGTGGACCTGGCGGGCGATCTTCTGGATCAACGTGCCGGTGGCGATCCTCTCGCTGATCTTCACCGCCAAGGCTAAGCCGGCCAACGAGAAGCACCCGGCGCCGATGGACTATCGCGGCGCGGTGCTGATCTCCGCCGGCATGGGCCTGGCGGTGCTCGGCCTGCAGCAATCGAGCGTCTGGGGCTGGGGCAGCGTCGTTACCTGGGCCTGCATCGCCGCCGGCGTCGCGCTGCTGCTCGCCTTCGTCCGCTACGAGCTGCGGCTCGAGCACCCGCTGATGCAGATCCGCACCTTCGCCGACCGAGCCTTCGCGGTCGACAACGCGATCCTCTTCCTCTTGATGATCGCCTTCGTGCCGCTCTTCTTCTTCGCCAGCATGTACGCGCAGATCGCGCTCGGCGAAAGCGCCTCGGAAACCGGGCTCTACCTGCTGATCTTCTTCGCCGGCTTCTTCGTCGCGACGCAGCGCGGCGGCCGGATCCTCGACCAGAAAGGCGCCCGGCCGACCGTCGTCGCCGGCTGCCTCATCGCCGCCGTCGGCTTCGCGCTCTGGGCGAAGGAAATGCCGGAGCTCTCGGTCGGCTCTCAGTGGCCCTACATGGTGATGGCCGGGATCGGGGTCGGCCTCGTCCTCAGCCCCGCCAACACCGACGCGCTCAACAGGGTGCCGCGCAACCGCTATGGCGAGGCGACCGGGATCACGCAGACGGTGCGCAACTTCGGCGCCAGCCTCGGCCTCGCCGTGCTGGGCACGGTGCTGATCCTGCAGAACAAGTCGAACCTCGAGTCGACGCTGGGCGAAGAGGGCATCCCCAAGTCGGAGGCCGACGCGATCGCCGAATCGCTGACCGAAGCAGGGGGTGGCAACGAAGCTGCCTTCGCCGAAAGCGCCGGCGCGAAAGCAAAGGAGATCTTCTCCGCCGTCCAGTACGACTTCGCCCTCTCCTCGCGCACGGTCTTCTACGGCATGGCGATAGCGATGGCGATCGCCTTCGTCGTCGCCCTGATCTGGATGCCCGCTGGGAAGGCGCCGGATCTGGACGCACCCGAGCCGGCCGAAGGGCCTCCGGCGGCCTAGCTCAGTGGCTTGATCCGAAAACCGGCGCCCGCGCTGCGGCGGAAGCTGGCGGTCTGGGGCTCGAGCACCCAGGGCGCCGGCAAGACGCCGTCGAAGTCTTCGAGGAAGCGGGCGAAGAGCCGGGAGGCCTGGGTGCAGGCGAGCCCGCGCGCCTGCAGGAGGACGATCGAGTAGTCGCCCTTGGCGATCCGCAACGGCCCGATTCGGTCGTTGTTGAGGACGCGGAAGGGCGCCGGGCAGAAGAGGGCGCCGTGGCTGCCGCTGCCGCCGCCTTCCGTTTCTTCTTCGCCTTCACCACCCCCACCGCCGCTGCCGACTCGGGCGACGTGGAAGCCGACCCCGGGGGGCACGCAGGAAGGTCGCGCTGGCGGCCCCGACCCGCCAACCACCCGGCAACACGCCGTCGAAGTCCTCGAGGAAGCGAGTGAGGAGGGCCGAGGCCTGGGCGCAGCCCGGCCGGCCGGAGGCAAGGATCGTGATCCTGTAGTTGCCGCGGGGCAGGTCGAGGCGGCCGACGTGGTCGTCGTGGAGGACCTGAAACGTGCCCGTGCATTGGGCGCGGGCGGCATCGGCGTGGCTCGGCGTGGCCATCGCGACGAGCAGGGCGACGATCGCGCAGACGGCGACCAAGCCGCCGAGGCGCGCGGGCCGCAACCAGGTCAGATTCGGGACGGACACGGCGGGCATCCTAACTCCGCGTCAAAGCGCTGGCGCGAGCGGCTGCCGCGGCGCGGGCGCGCGGCGACCGCCGAGGCCGGAGCCACTCGGTAGGTTTTGGGCGATGAAGCTGCTCGCCTTCAGCGACCTGCACCGCGACCTCGGCCAGGCGGCGCAGTTGGTCGAGATGTCAGCCGAGGCGGACGTCGTGATCGGCGCCGGGGACTTCGCCTCGGTGCACGAGGGGCTGGAGGAGACGATCGGGGCGCTCGCCGCGATCGAGGCGCCGACGATCCTCGTGCCCGGCAACAACGAGACCGAGGACGCCCTGCGCGAGGCCGCCGCGAGCTGGAGCGCGGCCACCGTCCTGCACGGCGGCGGCACGACGATCGACGGCACCGAGTTCTACGGCCTCGGCGCCGGCATCCCGGTCACGCCGTGGGGGTGGAGCTTCGACCTCGACGACGAGTCCGCGGCCGAGATGCTCGCCGCCTGCCCGGAGGGCGCGGTCCTCGTCCTCCACTCGCCCCCCCAGGGCCACTGCGACGCCAACGGCGGCGGCGACCACTTCGGCAGCCCGGCCCTGCTCACCGCGATCGAGGAGAAGTCGCCACGACTGGCGGTCTGCGGCCACATCCACGAGTCCTGGGGTTGCCAGAGCGAGGTCGGCGGGACGCCGATCCACAACCTCGGGCCGAAGGGCACCTGGCTGGAGGTTTAGCTGGGCGGGCTACCCGGCCGCGCGGAGCCGGTCGAGCATCTCGCCGTAGGCGTTCTTCGAGAGGGACATGTGCTCCTCCGAGTGCTCGATGTGCAGCGAGGCGCCGGGAATCTGCCCGGCCAGCCATTCGGCGTGAGAGGGGGGAATGAACCTGTCGTTCCCGGCGTGCCAGATCGCCACCGGCATCTCGATCTCCGTGAGGTCGAACCCCCAGTCATCGACCCCGGCGATGTCGTCGTCGAGCCAGCCCCAGATCCCCGCCTCGAGGGCCTTCCGCATGGTCTCGAGGGAGAACCGCTTGTCCTCTTGCGTCATGTCCCGCTTGGCGAGCTCGGAAAGCCGGTCGCCGAAGAGATCGGGAACGTCGTCGGGGTCGGCCGAGAGCCATCTGGCCGCTTCCCGCTCCAGATACGCACGAAACGCCTCACCGCCGGCTTCCGCGGCGCCGAACTCCTCCTGGTTCGCGACGGCCATACCGGCGTACCAGTCGAGGCCGTCCGCCTGCCGGGGCGCGCTGGAGCCGACTGTCACCGCGGCACGGACACGGCCGGCGAGCCGCGCGGCGCAGGCCAGAGCGTGGCCGCCCCCACCCGACCGGCCGACCGTGAAGAACGAATCGATTCCAAGCGCATCGGCGATCGCTGAAACGTCCCCAGCGCAATCGACGACCCGCCTGCCGGGAGCGCGGTCGGAGTCCGGAAAGCCCGGGCGCGAGTACCCGACGCAGGTGAAGCCGCATTCACCGGCAACCTCGACGTCGAAGTCATGAAGGCGCCCGCTTTCCGGCGTGCCGGCATGGATGAAGACGAACTCATCCCCCTCTCCCCCAACCCAGACCGAGAGCCGCCGGCCATCCGGGGCGCGAACCTCTCGTGTCCCGCTCTCCAGGATCTGCCCAGGCTAATCGATGGGGGAGCGGCCTCGACCTGACCGGTGATGGGGCTGGCGATGAGCTTTCACGCAGCGGACCTTGCCCCGCTTCTTCACCTTTCGCTGACCTTTGCGGCAGTGCTTCCTTGGCTTATGCCGGGGCTTGACCGGCGTGATGTGGGTCAGCGGCGCTGCTGAAAGCGTCGGCGGCGCCGGGTTCCGGCTTACAAGGCGCGCGTCGATTCCCGGCGTCGTCCCACCCGCACCGACGAACACGGTATCCGCCTCGGCAAAAGTGGACTTGCCGTTGTAGTACTGCTGGAAGTAATCGTCCTCTTCTCCCCTGATGGGATCCTCCGGGGAGAACCACACTTTGTAGGCGCCGCCAGAGAGGCCTTCGAAGGAGTAATGACCGTTGTTATCGGTATTGGTGCACCACGGTTCCACGTTTTCTTTCAGTTTGAACAGGCAGACGCGCGATGAGCCGATCGCCGAACCACTTGCCGCGTCGGTGACGGTTCCGACGATCTGGCCGGGCCTTTCCAGTGCGGCGTCGATCCCCGTCGTTCCAAGCCCGGCGCTCACCGCGACCGGGGTGGGTTCGAACCAGGAATCCCAGCCGTCGTAGAACTGCCAAACGTAGTCGTCCGACACTCCCCCTTCCACAGGCACGAAGCCAACCATGTAGGAGTCGGTCGCCAATCCCAGGAGCACGTAGTCGCCGCTCGAGCCCGTTACCGCGCAACGGCTGAATCCGAAGTGGTCGATCGGACTCGCGCATACGCGCACGTCGGCGACTCCCGTTTTGCTGACGGAATCGACGACCCGGCCTTCGATCCACCCCCCCTCCTCCAAGGCGGCATCGACGTTCGGCACGTCGGCGCCGCCCTCGACGACCACGATGTCCGCTTCTTCCCAGGAGAATTTCTCCTCGAAGTACTGCGGGATGTAGTTAGAGGACTCCTCGGGCCAGAATTCCACCCTGTAGGAGCCATCCACGAGGTCAGCAACCGTGTATTCGCCCGACGATCCAGTGACCGTGCAATCGATGTCGTAGCTCAGCGCCCGATGCGCGCAGACTTCGACCCCCTCGAGCGGGTCGCTGGGGGGCGTCGCCGCGGTGACCGTGCCCGAGATCGACCCAGCCGCGAATGCCGCGGTCGGCGCAGCCAGGCTAAAACCACAGAGCACAAGCACCACGAGGCTCCACAGCACGCCCCTGCCTCTACTTGAACCTCGCTGAGGACTCAAAGCGCGGGCAGTATATAGACGCCTCCGAACCGTTCCCGACGATCAACCGAGCCGGGGAAGAGCGGGTAACGCGCCCGACAGGATTCGAACCTGTGACCTTCGGTTTCGTAGCCCGGAGAACGCCCGCTTAGCAGAGCCGTTTGCGGCGATTGTGCGACCGATATGCGACTTGACAGGGCCCGGTCGCTTCGACCCGAGGGTCAAGTCTTCGGCTAGCCCTCTGCCCCCAACTCTTCAATCAAGGCCACAATGCGCTCGCGGGTGGCCGGCAGCTCCGAGACGACCACATCCCAGACGAGATTGAGATCGACGCCGAGGTAGTCGTGGATCAACTTGTCGCGCATGCCAGCCATCTCGCGCCACGACAGCTCCGGCGCCCGCGCGCGCAGCGCCTCCGGCACTTGCTTGGTTGCCTCGCCGACGACCTCCAGGTTGCGGACAACCGCGTCCTGAATCATTGGACTCTTGAAGAACGCAATCCGGCCAGACTCGGTATAGGCGAACACCTTGTCGATGGCGTCGCGGATATGCAGCAGGTAGACGCTCTCGTCCTTCAGAGCGCAACCGCCTCATCGAGAACGCGGTCGCGCATGTAGGGCGACACGCTCGCCTCGGTGACGACATCCACCTCGACTCCAAGGCTGTCCTCTAGATCATTGGACAGGGCAATCAGGTCAAACAGCGTGCGGCCCTCCGCCATATCGACAAGAAGGTCGAGATCGCTGGAAGCACCCTGCTCTCCACGTCCGGTCGAGCCGAAAATGCGCACGTTGCCCGCCCCATGGGCGGTAGCAATACGGCGGATGTCCTCTCGGACCTCCGGAATGGCGATAGATCGGGGAACTCTCCCTTGCTTAGCCATTGCTCAATCGTACGCCGACCTCCGGCAGACGCCTTCTAGGGCTCAAGGCGGTAGACCGCGCAGCTCGACCCGTTTCCAGAAATGCCTCACGAAATCCCACCAACCTCGACGTCCTGGTGGAGCTCGTGCTCGTGTTCCCCACTCGGTGGCCGCGGGGAACTCGTCCAATTTGGTCGGCATCATTATCTCCTTCGTCGTACGTATCTTGCTGTTAACGTATCCTCCAAGATGGGCTACGAAAAGACTCGATTTCGTATCACTACGTGGCCGCACGAACCGCTGCCTCACCCTCCGAACGGAAAGCGAGTTCAATACCTCCTCACGGACGGCGGCCTCATCCATCCGAACTGGAAAGCCGACATGCTGCCGCCCTCTTCCCGCTGGTCAGAGGAGATGTATCTAGAACTGATCGCCGTCGATCTTGATGATCCCTTGGCGATCAAGGACTTTGTGGATGTCTACGGCGAGCTTGGAATGCGCCACGGACGAGCAGTCAATCCTCGGACTGTCCTCGCCGGGTTCAACTTGTTTCACGGGCAGGAGGAGATCTCAGAATCACTACTTGAAGGACGCCAAAAGGCAACCGCGGAGGCGGGGCTATCTGAGCTAGAGGGCGAAACCTTGGATGAGTTCCGCTGGGGTGCTATGTGCTTGCGAGACATGGTCTCGGCATGGCGGGCGGTGCAAGGCGAACTGGATCATGAGCAGCATCGTTGGGAGTGCCCGATCTGGCAATACCAGCATGAGGTCGAACCGGTTCCTTGGAGAGGTGACGGCGTGCTCACCGTTCTTGAATCGGGTTTAGGTGATGCGCTTGAAGCATTCGCGCCTGCCGTCATTACGAATCCGGATGTTCCGTTGTTCACCGATCACTGGGCCTTCGAGATCGCCTGCCTGGAGTTGTTCAACCACATGGTTGAGAACGCGACCTATCGGAAGTGCGCCAACCAAACCTGCGGGCGCTTCTTCGTTCGCCAGCGCGGTCGCTCCATTCATGGACAGCACCGGCGAACCGGCGTCAAGTACTGCTCCGCCGAGTGCGCCAAGGCCCAGTCCCAGCGCGCCTATCGGCGTCGGAAACGCGATGAGCGCGAGATGACGCTCGAATGACCGGTGGCAGGGTCAGGCCTGAAGCATCGTGGGAAGGGGACCCGCCAAAGCCCCGTGACTAATTACGGCTGTTCTGGAGTTCGACCGACGTAGCCCGTATCGCTATAGCTCATGACGCCCGGCGCCGTCTTGTACTTCCCGAGCGTAGCCTTCTCGCATCGACGCAATAGCAACATCAGATGCTGCGCGAAGCATCCTTTCGAGCACCATCGCAATATGGGTCTCAGGGTCAGTTATGACTTGCCGCGGATGCTCAACATCAGTAGATGTGCCGAACGCATCAGCCGCGCGATACAGCAAGCCATAGGGATGCTCTCGAACGAGCCTCTCCCTATCGAACGCATACCTAAGCATCTGCGCAACAACGCGACCGCCAGCTGCGGATGCGCCAAGCCCTGCGGCTGGTCCTGCCGCGATTGACGTAGCACCGAGCAAGGTTTGAACAGCAAACTTGATTCGTCCCTTGTCAAGCGCATCCGAAAGATCCGCCAAGGCTGGCTCCACCCGATTCAACAGGACGGCGTAAGCCTGCTCTGCCGCCCCGGCAGGTGAGGTTGAATCCACCGATGCAGCGAGGTCAATCAGTGCCCCGCGAAAACGCCCCATTATCTCCGCGTTTCGCTCGCGGAAGAGAAGTAGGTCCTCAACATTCGTATCGTGGTTAACCCTGATTCCTCTGGAGGCCACTTGAATCATGGTCGCCTCGGCAACTGGAGCATGAGTGTCAACAGTGGGAAGCGAGGACACCATGCTCGCAAAGGGAGTGACAGCTACCGGGGCGTAGCCTCTCTGTGCCGCTTGAATGAACGCCTCTTGAAGGTTCTCCACGAAGGACTTCGCCGCGCCTTTCCCCCCACTAGAGATCAGTCGCTCAATTCCACCCTCTGCGACCCAATCGTCAAAGGCAGCTAGCTTTAGCTCAGCCCAGACCTCCTCGGGAATGCCGTCCGGAATCTCCGGCACCGGCGGCTTTGGCTTCGGGCGCGACTGTGCTTGAGGCGGGCTGAAGGGCCTAACGGTGTAGGCAACTAGACCCTCATCGACTAACCGTTGATATTCAGCATCCTCCTCGATTCGACTGCTGTCGACCACCCTCAAATCGACCTCGACCTGATCCCAGACAAGGAGAAGCGACATAAGGTCAGGGACCGCTGGGCCAGAGAAGTCCGGCAATACGAGCGCTCGGGCAACCTCCATGACGTGAACGCTAGCCGCTTCCCTAACAGAAGCGCACACAAAGTACGCGAAAGCTTCCGCCCGTGGAATCGGGGCCCAGCCAACGTCGCTCAAAGCGTTCAAATCATCCGACGAGTCCAGCCCTACCCAATAAAGCGTCGGATTAGCTCGGAATCTCTGCCCACCGCATGCGTATAACGGGACAGCATCGTCTCCACACGATGCCCCGCTATCTCGGCCAAGTCGGCGTCATTAACGCCGGCAGCTCGCAGATGGGTGACGTAGCTGTGACGGCACTCGTGGGGGCGGATGTCTAGGCCGGAGGCTTCCTGAGCTGGCTTCCAGAGGTCGCGGTAGGAGTTGCGCTCGCGCCACATGCGGCCGGCGGGAGTCGTGAAGAGGAGATCGCAGTCCTCGCCGTTGAGACGGATCTGGGCCTCGAGCATCCAGGCGAGGGTCGCCGGGACCGGGACGACGCGGCCGGCGTCCTGCTCGCCGTGGTCGGTCTTCGTTCCCTCAAGGACCACGCCCTCGTGAGCGGTGCGACGGACCTTCAGAGTCTCGCCGTCGAAGTCCTCTCGGCGCAGGGGCAGAACCTCCCCCAGCCTCATGCCAGTGTCGGTGAAGACGCGGACCATCGCCTCATAGCGCCCGGCCGCCTTGGCGAAGCGGTGCATCTCCTCGAAGCTGAAGACCCGGATCGGGCGGGGCCTTTTCTGGGCTCTCGGGTCGCCAGCGCGGACACGAACTCCCTTGAAGGGGTTGAGGTCGGCCACTTCGTCGGTGATCGCGTCCTCGGCCATCGCCGAGAGTGAGCGGAGAATGCCGACGACGCCGGTGGTGGCTCGGCCCTGGACCTGAGCATGTGGTCGACCAGGGTGAGCGCATGCCTCCGGCGCAGCTCGCGCATCGGCCAGTCCTTGAGGACGATGCCCTCGATCTCCACGTCGAGCACTCGGCTGACTCGGTGCTCGTTGGTGGCGTTCGTCCGTTCCGATCTCGGGTGGCGTTCGGTCCAGCTGGCCGCGTAGCCGCCCAAAGTGTCGGGGCGGTCCGAGAGTCCGTATGCCTCCTCTATCGCCCGCTGGGCTTCGTGCTTTCTCCTGAACGTGCCCTTGCCGCGGTTCCAGGTCGGCTTGGCGATGTGATGCTTGCCGTCGCGGCCGGTGTAGCGGGCAACCCAAACCACCTCGCCGGAGGGGTTGCGGCGCTTGACGGGCGACTCGCGCCTCACGCGGCGTCCTCTCTGCGGGCTTCAAGGAAGGCATCGACATCGGCGGGGTCGATGCGTCTCGATGCTCCGAGCTTGTAGCTGGGCAACTCACCGCGCCTGATCCAGTTGCGGATCGTGCGGTCCGAAACCGCGAGGTAGACGGCAAGCGTGCGCTCGGTGAAGAAGGTCGGCTCTGAGGGCGTATTCCTATCCACGCCCCCTCTGTCGCTCGAACTGGCGAAATGCATCACCGAGATCGCGGAAAGCCCTAATTCGAGGTAGGCCAAAGACCGAAGGACAAGGGGGTCCGGGCGGCCATACGCGCGGCCGTTTGCACGGCGGAGCCGTGCCACAATCGGCCGCCGGCCGCCCGGGCAAATTTGGTGCCGATCTACTTGCTGACCTTGTGGATCAAGAAGGCGCGGCTCAGGCGTCGAACCGGAGGGTCTCTCCTATGTGAGCCGGGATGTCAAACAGCGCTCTTGAAATCAAGATTGAGAAAGAGCAATCCGCTGCTCACCGGAGGCGCGCAGTGTCCTCCAGATGACGCGGACCAAGAGGCGCTTGAGGCAGCGCAGCGCTTCGGCGCTCGACTTGCCCTCGGCGCGCTTGCGAGCCAGGTAGGCGCGGGCGCCGGGGTGAACGCGAGCCTGCGTAAGGGCGATCCGGTAGAAGGCTGCGTTCAGCTGGCGATTGCCGTGGCGATCGAAGCGGCGCCGCTGGGTGTTGCCCGATGAGGCCGGGATCGGCGCGCAGCCGGCGAAGTGGGCAAGCGCCGCGTCCGTCTTGAAACGCCCAGCGCCGGCAATCTCGCCGATCAGCTTCCCGGCGGTCAGCCGTGCGACGCCCGGCACTTCCAACAGCTCTGGGGCGTAGTCCCTTGCGAGCTCGCCGATCTCTGCCGCCAACTGGCGCTCGCGCCGGGTGTGGTCACCGATCCGGGCGAGGAGGTCGCGGCAGATCCGCACCTGGGCGCTCTGCTCGCGACGAGCAAGGCGCTGGGAGAGACCGCGTCGTGTGGCCGCGCGACCAAGGCTCCGAGCGGTTGGCTCAAGGCCCGGCTCAAGGTCGTGCAGGTGCCAGCGCAGACGCGAAGCGAGGACAGTGCGCTCGCGCACCAGGCCCTCGCGGTGGTCGACCAGGAGCTTTAGCTCACGTGCCTTGCGATCGTGGCTGGCGGGGTGCAGCTTGCCCTCTTCACGCAACGCCGCCCTGGCGATCGCAAGCGCGTCGATCGCGTCTGACTTGCCGCGCGTGCGGGCGCTTTGGCGGGCACCGGCCATCAGCTTCGGCGGAACCCGTAGGACCGGTAAGCCCGTAGTCAGCAGAAAACGCTCAAGGCGGCCGTTGACGTGCCGGCAGTCCTCCAGGGCGAAGCGCACTTCCTCGGCGGCTCCAAGGCTGTGGGCCCAGGCCAGCAGCTTCTCCTGGCCGGCCTCATCGGCGTCGATCGTGATCTCTGAGAGCAGCTGCCCGACACCTGAGACAGCCACCGCAGTGTGGGTTCGCTTGTGGGGGTCGATGCCGATCGTGATCAACTACGGCTCCTATCTTGAGATGGCTTTCCTCGGTCACGGATCGACGGTGGACAGAACTGGGTGGGGCATTTGGCTCGCTCCTATCAGGTCACACCGGCGATCCTCGAACGCGGCGGGCGACAAGACCCCTCGGTCAGCCCAAGGCGACGTCCGTAATGTTGGGTCAGCCCGTCGCGCCGAGGACGCTATGCCGGTCGATGGACGCAATCTCCACCGCCTTCGAGGAACCCAGTTCCCAATGTGTCGGGTGTTCGGGGTTGGTAGTTGGGAGGGGTTGAAGTAGCTGTCTGTTTGGAGCTACTGCGAGCCCTGGATCGATTCTGAGAACACCTGAATCTGTTGCTTGGTGGAGCTTGGCTGGGTTCTTGGTCTCATCTTTGATCTGACTTTGGTCTTTGGCTCGATGAGACAGTTTTGGACCGTTCACCCTCCCTCCGGCTCCTCGGGCAATCCGCGCCGCTCCAGCTCGGTGCGAGGCTTGATCGAGAACGCCCCGGCCTCGGCGGTGCCCGGTGTCCAGGCGATGCCCTCGATCAGCTCGCTTGGCGGAATCCGAAGGGCGGTGGCCAACTTGACGAGAGTGTCGATGCGCGGCATCCGCGCTCCCCGCTCCAACAGGCCGATGGCCGTTCGGTGCAGGGAAGCATGTGAGCCGAGCTGTTCCTGGCTGAGGTCGGCCCGCCTGCGTGCCCGGCGGAGGTTCTCACCGAATTGCCGCGCGACCTCCAGGTCCGCGCCCATCAGTCTTCCTCCAGCCGCGCAAAGTAGAGCGCAGCGCGGGTCGGCAGGACGAAGCCGTCCGCGCAGCGCAGGAGGCCGGCACCGACAAGTTCGCGGATCGCGCGCTCGACCGCATCCTCTGCCTCGAACTCAATCGAGCCGTTGTTGAGCGCCCAGGAGACCTCGGCGACAGTGAGCTGGTTGGGATGCTCGTTGATCAGAAATGCCAGGACGGCGCGCTCGGCCTTCGCGTCTTGAGCAGCGGGGCCAGAGGGATCGCGCTCGGCGCGATCCGTAGGGTTGGAATTAGCCATGAGGAGTTACCCCTCCTTGTGGTTAGGCGGCCCGTCGTGTGCAAGCACTTCGGGTCGCCGCTTCTTGGAGCCGGTAGGTCGCTACCGTTCCCGCTGCGATCGGCCTGGGTTTCCTATGCCGGTCGCCACGGGGCCGGCGACTCCACTCGCGCGGCCCCACTTATGTTTGAGGGAGAGAGGCTACCAAACTTCAAGGTATGCATTGAAACGAGATACGCGCCAAACGCCGCATCCACAACCCGCTCTCGGCAAGGCGATCCGCGAGCTGCGCCAAGAGCGAGGCGCCAGCCTCGAAAGTCTCGCTCCGAAAGCTGGCCTCGCGCTCAATACCCTCTCCCTGATCGAGCTTGGCCAGGCCAACCCGACCTGGGAGACCGTCAAGGGGATCGCGGCGGCGCTCGATGTGTCCATCGCCGACATCGCCACGCTTTCGCTCAAGTTCGAGGACTCGCGCCGAAAATGAGACAGAAATGAGACACCGACCTCGCGGAACGCCCCGGAATCGTCTGGAAGCGCGCGGAACGCTGATTCAGACCAAAGCCGCGCAATCGGCTCTGCACTAGGAAGTACGCGGCCTCCCCAGGAACGAGAAGGAACGCGCCCGACAGGATTCGAACCTGTGACCTTCGGTTTCGTAGACCGACGCTCTATCCAACTGAGCTACGGGCGCGGGTTGGGGCGAAAGGTAGCCCTCGCGGGGGATTCTATGGGGTTCAGCGGCCTTGGAACTTGGCGTGGCCGGGGCCCTTGTCAAGGAAGGTCTTGACGGCGCGCTGGAGATCCTCGGTGGCGAAGAGGTCGGCGGCGTCGTCGCGGACGGCCTGGTCTGCGGCGGGGATGCCGCCTTCGCGGAAGCGGCGCAGGATGTGTTTGGTCATCGCGTGGGCCTTGGTCGGGCCGGCGGCGAGGTCGGCCGCGTAGGCGCGGGCGCGCTCATCGAAGCCTTCGTCGTCGAAGAGCAGGTTGACGACTCCCCAGCGCTCCATCTCCTCGGCGCCGAAGAGCTCGCCGCTGATCACGAAGTGACGGGCGCGGCCGCTGCCGGCGCGCTCGGCGAGGCGCTGGGTCCCGCCCATCGACGGGGTCAGGCCGACGACCTTCTCGACCAGGCCGAACTGGGCCGAGCGGGCCGCAAGGATCAGGTCGCAGCCGAGCGCCAGCTCGAAGGCCGCGGTCAGCGTCAGCGCGTGGGCGGCGAAGACGACCGGCAGCTGCAGCGCTTCGACCCGCTCGACCGTGCCGATCAGCTCGTCCCAGAGCTGCCCGCCCGTCTCCGGCGTGAGGCCGTCGAACTCGTGCACGTCGACGCCGCCGGAGACGGCGCGGCCCTCTGCGCGGAAGAGCAGTGCCCGCGGTGGCTCGGCCTCGACCTCTGCGATCACGGCCTGAAGGTCTCCGAACAGCTCGCGATTGAAGAGGTTGAGCGGCGGGCTGTCGAAGGTCGCCACCGCCAGGCCGCCATCGTCGCGCTCGAGCCGGACCAGCGCCACGCCCGCCCCCTACTCGGCGGCCGGCTTGTTCAGCCGCACGTGCCAGTGCACCGTCGCCGTCGCGACCCTGAGGCCGGAGGCGTCGGTCATCTCGATCTCACAGGGAAATACGACCTTGCCCTCGGCGTCGAGCGTGGCCAACGCCTCGGCGGCGGGAACGGCCAGCTTGGCGCGCGCCTCGATCGGGCCCTTGGCGATCTTTTCGTAGGAGATCTCGGCGCTGCGGGCCAGCGGCGTCACCTCGCCCATGCGCTCGGCGAAGGCGCCGACGAAGGCCGCCCCGGAGGCGGCCTCGGCGGCGGTGAAGAGGGCGCCAGCGTGCTGCGAGCCGACGTGGTTGGTCAGCTCCGCCCGCTCGGGCAGGACCACGACCGCCTCGCCCGCGGCGACGCTGGTCACCTCCAGGCCGAGGAACCCGGCGAAGGGCACTGCCTGCGTCATCCCCTGCGCGATCGCGTCGAAGTCGGTCACTGCCGCGGCAGCCTATCGGTCAGGGAATCCGATGAACCTCGAACAGGTTCGTCCCCAGCTCCTGATCCGGCATGCCGGCGACGATCGCGACCAGATCACCCGAGCTGGCGATGCCGTGGCGAACCGCCAGCGACGCGCAGTCGTCGAGCAACTCGCGCACCTCCTCCTCGTGGTCGCTGAGCACCGCGGTGACGCCGAAGAGCAGGTTGAGCCGCCGCACCGTCTCGGCCCGCGGCGAGATCGCCAGCACCGGCACGTTGGGGCGGTGGGCGGATACGAGGCGCGCGGTGCGACCGCTCCGCGTCGGCACGACCAGCGCCGCGAGGTTGAGCCGGTAGACGGCGCCGACCGCGCTTTGGGCGACAGAGTCGGCGACGTCCTGGGTCGCCTGGTCGGTGCGGGTGAAGAGCCACTCGCCATAGGGGAGGTCGGGCTCGGTCGCGCGGGCGATCCGGTCCATCACCCTCACCGCCTCGACCGGGTGGCGGCCGACGGCGGTCTCCTCGGAGAGCATCACCGCGTCGGTGCCGTCGAAGATCGCGTTGGCGACGTCGGTCACCTCGGCCCTGGTCGGCCGCCGCTCAGTCACCATCGAGGCGAGCATCTGCGTCGCCGTGATCGACGGCTTGGAACCCTTGCCCGCTGCCCGGATCAGCCGCTTCTGCACGACCGGCACCTCCGCCAACGGCAGCTCGATCCCAAGGTCTCCGCGCGCGACCATGATCCCGCCGCTGGCCGCGCGGACGATCTCCTCCACCCGCTCGGCCGCCTGCCCCTTCTCGATCTTCGCGATCAGGGGGATGTCGGAGTCGAGCGAGCGCAGCCGCTCACTGACCGGCTCGAGGTCGGCCGCCGAGGAGACGAAGGACATCGCCAGTAGGTCGATCCCCTGCTCGACCGCGAACTCGACCCAGCCGAGGTCGCCGTCGGTCGCGGCCTGAGCGGTGAAGCCGGGGATGTTCATCCCCTTGTGAGAGGAAAGCGTGCCGCCGACCTCGACCTCGGCGTCGACGCCGCCGTCCTCGGGCTCGCGCACGCGCAGGCGGATCGAGCCATCGGCGAGGTAGACGAGCTCGTCCTCGCGCAGCGAGGAGACCCCGGGCCAGTCGACCGGGATCGTCTCCTTGTCCCCCTCGACCGCCTGCGGCGTCAGCTTCACGTGCATGCCGGTCTCCAGCTCGGCGACGTCGCCGCGCAGCTCGCCGATGCGCAGCTTCGGCCCGGGCAGGTCGCCGAGCACCGCCACCTCGCGCCCGACCCGCTCGGCGGCGGCGCGGATCGACTCGACCGTGCGCGCGTGCCGCTCCCGGTCCGCGTGGGAGAAGTTGAGCCGCAGGACGTCCGCGCCGGCCTCGATCAGCTCGGTCAGAACCTCGACGTCCCAGCTCGCGGGACCTACGGTTGCGATGATCTTGGTCCGCCTGCCGTGCATACGTCACATGACTGTAGAGGCTGGTTGATGTGACATCGATCTGTGTAACACTGACCCGGTGACCCGGCTGGCCGAACCCGATGCGCCGCTGAATCCGCCGGGCGCCGAGGGCCTGCTCGGCGAGGTGCCTCCCTCCCCGGCCGGTCCGCTCGACCCCAACATGGCGACCGGCCTGCCGGAGCCACCGGCCATCGGGCAGCCGCGGCTGCTGCAGACGCTGCGCTTCAACCAGCGCCAGATCCAGTTCGTCTTCCGCGCCCGGCGCGAGCTCGGCGAAGTCTTCCGCATGAACAGTGTGCTGCCGGGACCGGGACCGGTGATCACCAGCCACCCCGACCATGTGCGCTCGCTCTTCACCGCCAAGCCCGAGCAGGCGCCATCGCTGACCGGCGAGTCACCGTTGCGACCGATTGTCGGTCCGAGCTCGGTGCTCACCGCGACCGGCCCCCGTCACATGCGCCAGCGCAAGCTCCTCCTCCCGCCCTTCCATGGCGAGGCGATCGAGCAGTACACGCAGCTGATCGCCGACGCCGCCGAGCGCGAGATCGAGCGCTGGCCGGTTGGCACCCCCTTCGCGCTCGCTCCGCACATGCAGGCGATCACGCTCGACGTGATCATGGCCGGGATCTTCGGCATCGAGGGCGTGCCGGAGCGCGGCACGACCGCTTACCGGCTGCGGCAGATGACCAAGCGGCTGGTCGAAGCCTCGACCATGCCGCTGGCTCAGGTCAGCGAACTGATCAACCTCAATCGCGAGGAGCCGGTCGGCCTGATGAAGGTCGGCCTCGACCTGCTCGACCGCGCGACCTACGCCGTGATCGCGGAGCGCCGCCGCGCCGACGACCTCGGCGAGCGCCGCGACATCCTCTCGCTACTGCTGCAGGCGCGCACCGAGGAGGGCGAGGAGATGAGCGACAAAGAACTGCGCGACGAGCTGCTGACCCTGGTCCTCGCCGGCCACGAGACCACGGCCAACTCGCTGGCCTGGACCTGGGAGCGGCTGGTCCGCAATCCCGCCGCTCACGAAGCTCTGCGTGACGCCGTCCGCAGCCAAGGCGACGCGTCCGAGCAGATCGAGGCGACGATCGTCGAGGGCATGCGCTCGCGGCCGGTGATCCCGGTCATCGGCCGGCGGGTCAAGCTCCCCTGGCAGCTCGGCCCCTATGGGATCGAGGCCGAGACGCCCGTGCTGATGAGCATCCTCCTCGTCCACCACCGCGAGGACCTCTACCCCGAGCCGTTCGAGTTCCGCCCCGAGCGCTTCGTCGGGGGCCGCAAGCCGGGGACGTACGAGTGGATCCCCTTCGGCGGCGGCATCCGCCGCTGCCTCGGCGCCGCGCTGGCGATGGCCGAGCAGCGGGTGGTGCTGGAGACGATGGCCCGCCGGCTCGATCTCGAGGCCGACGACCCGGCGCCCGAGCACGCCGTGCACCGCAACGTGACGATGATCCCCTCGCGCGGCGCCCGCGTCGTCATCCGCTCCCGCCACGCCTGACGCGACGGCAACCGTCAGACGGGGGCGGCGCTATGGTTTTCGGGCCCGGAGAGGTGGCCGAGTGGCTGAAGGCACTCGCCTGCTAAGCGAGTAGGGGGCGCAAGCTCTCTCGAGGGTTCGAATCCCTCCCTCTCCGCTTAGCCCGCGGTTAGTCTCGGGGCGTGCCTTTGCCCCCGGCCCGCCCATACGAGGAGTACGAGCAGATCTTCGCCGAGGTCGAGGCGCCGTTTGCCTTCGTCGACCTCGACGCGATGGCGGCCAACGTCGCGGAGATGCTGGGCCGTGCGGGCAGCAAGCCGATCCGGGTAGCGAGCAAGTCGCTGCGCTGCCGCACCCTGCAGGAGCGCATCCTGCGCAGCGACCCCGGCTTCGAGGGGCAGATGACCTTCACCCTGCCGGAGACGCTGTGGCTGGCCGAGCACGGATTCGAGAACCTGCTGCTCGCCTACCCGACCGCCGACATCGAGGCGCTGGAGGAGCTGGCGCTGCGCTCGGCTGCCAACCCCGGAGGCGCGCCGATAGTGATGGTGGATTGCGCCGAGCACCTCGACGCGATCGAGTCGGTGCTCGGCACCGGCGCCCCGCCGGTGAGGGTCTGCATCGACGTCGACGCCAGCTGGTGGGCGCTCGGCGGCAGGGCCAAGGTGGGGCCGAAGCGCTCACCGGTGCACACGGTCGAGCAGGCCGTCGGCCTTGCCCGTGAGATCGACGGCCGCCCCCAGCTCGAGCTGGCCGCGCTGATGTCCTACGAGGGCCAGATCGCCGGCGTCGGCGACCGGCCGCCGGGGCGGCGGCTGCGCGGCAGCGCGATCCGCTTCATGCAGCGCCGCTCCGCCGCCGAGCTGGCCGAGCGGCGCGGCGCGATCGTCAGCGCCATCCGCGAGTTCGCGCCGCTGCCGATCGTCAACGGCGGCGGCACCGGCAGCCTCGAGCTGACTGCGGCCGAGGAGCTCGTCACCGAGGTGACCGCCGGCTCTGGCTTTTACGCCCCCGCCCTCTTCGACCACTACAGCCGCTTCTCACTGACTCCGGCCGCCGGCTTCGCGCTGCCGATCGTGCGCAAGCCGGCGCCAAGCGTGGCGACCGCGCTCGGTGGCGGCTACCTCGCCTCCGGCAGCGGCGACCCGAGCAGGCTGCCGGCGCCCTGGCTGCCCGCCGGCCTCCACCTCGATCCCGAGGAGGGCGCCGGCGAGGTGCAGACCCCGCTGCTCGGCCCCCCGGCGGCCAGCCTCTCGATCGGCGATCGCGCCTACCTGCGCCACGCAAAGGCGGGCGAGCTCTGCGAGCGCTTCGACACCCTGCACCTGGTCGAGGGCGGCGAGATAGTCGACGTGGTACCGACGTACCGGGGCGAGGGCAAGGCCTTCCTCTAGACGGCTAGCCCAAGAACCCGGGTCGCGTACTCATTGGCAAAGACCCGGCCGGGGTCGAGCTCGTCGCGGACGGCTCCGAACTTCTCCCACTCGGGGTAGAGCGGCGCCAGGGTCGCCGCGGTCTGGAAGTGGCGCTTGCCCCAGTGCGGCCGCCCGCCGTAGTCGCGCATGATCTCGTCTACCGCTTCGAAGTAGGGGCGCCACTCCATCCCCCGGTACTGGTGGACGGCGATGTAGGCAGTGTCGCGCTCGTGGGAGGGGCTGAGCAGAGCGTCGTCGCCGGCGGCCACGCGCATCTCGATCGGGAAGAAGACGGGGTAGCGGTTGGAGCGCACCCACTCGATCACCCGGCGCGCCGCCGCGGGGCCGTGCTCGCGCGGCACGCCGTACTCCATCTCGGTGAAGCGGACGCGGCGCTCGCTGGCGAAGACGCGATCGCTGCGGTCGACCGTCTTGCCCCCGGAGGCGAGCGCGGCGGCGAGGCGAGAGAGGCGCGGGATCGCAGCCGGGACGAGCTTGCCGGTGGCGGAGAGCGCCTCCAGCGCCCAGTTCTCGAGCACGGTGTCGTTGAGGTAGGAGGCGAATTGGCCTCGGGGGCGCGGCGGGCCGTCGACCCTGTTGCGCTCGAGCACCAGCGCCGAGTCGGCGTAGGGGAAGGTGAAGAGCTCGAAGTGGTCGTGTTCTTCGGCCCGCTGCTCGAAGCTGCCGAAGACCTCCTCGCGCGGCTGGGGTGAGTCGATCCGCTCGAGGACGAAGGAAGGAACGCAGCGCAGCGTCACCGCCGAGATCGCGCCGAGGGCGCCGATGCTGACCCGGGCCGCGCGCAGCAGGTCGGGCTCGGTCCCGTCGATCTCGCGCACGTCCCCGGCGGCGGTGACGATCTCGACCGCCTCGACCTGGGCGGAGATGTTGCGCAGCTTCGCCCCAGTGCCGTGGGTGCCGGTCGAGATCGCCCCGGCGACGGTCTGGCGGTCGATGTCGCCGAGGTTCTCCATCGCCAGGCCCAGCCGGTGCAGCTCCTCGTTGAGCTCGGCGAGCACGGTGCCGGCGCCGACCCTGACCAGGCCCGAGCCGGGATCGGCGTCGATCACGCCGCTCAGTCCCGCGACTTCGACCATGGTTCCGTCGGTCATCGCCGCCTCGGTGAACGAGTGGCCGCTGCCGGCGACGCTGACCGTGCGCCCGGCTTCCGCGGCGGCGGCGATCGCTGCCGCCAGCGCACCGCGATCGCGCGGCCGGACGATCTCGGTCGGCGAGCATCGCTGGTCCCCACTCCAGTTGCGCCAGGTATCGGCCACGGCGTAACGCTAGCCCGTCTAGTCCTAGCCCTGCGCCGGCTGGGCCAGCGGCGAGAGCAGATTGCGAAAGGCGTACGCGGAAGTGAGCATGAGCAGCGCCGCGACCCCGAGGCTCGGCACGGCATAGCCGGTGGCGCTCGCCACGCCTCCACCCGCCAGCGCCCCCGCGGTTTGGCCCGCCGCCCAGGCCATGTTCGAGAGGCCTGCGGCAAGGCCCTGTTGGAGTCCGCTCTGATCAGCTGCCTCCGAGAGCAGGGTCATGGCCGGCGTGAAGCAGATGCCGGCCCCCAGCGAGGCGACGATCAGGGCAGCGAGCACGGGGCCGAGGGTCGGCGCCACGGCGATCCCGATCATCGCTACGGCGCAGATGCAGGTGCCGATGACGAAGGGAGTGCGCCGCCCGGCCCGGTCGGAGTAGCGGCCCGAGAGCGGGGCCAAGCTGGCCTCCAATCCAGCCCCGACGACGAAGCCGCCGGCGATAGCTAGATGGCCGCCGCCGAGATCGTCGATCCGCAACGGCACCAGCACCTCGACCACGCCGAACATCAGCGAGGGCACGGCGACGAAGGCGGTCGCGACGCGCACCGGATGGCTGAAGAGGGCAGCGGCCACCTGAGGCAGCGGCTGGCGCTCCGGCCGGCCGGCTTCGGGAAAACGAGAGGCGATTACGGCGAGCAGAAGGGAGATGGCCAGAACCGCGCCGAACACGGCCTCGGTGCCTACCTCCGCGGCCAGCGCCCCGAGGACCGGGCCCACCAGGGCGCCGGCCACGGCCGTGCCGAGCGCGGTGCCGATCACCGAGCCACGCCGCTCGGGCGAGGTGGAGGTGATCAGCCAGGTCAGCGCCCCAGACCAGATCAGCGCCCCCGCCACCCCCTGGACGAAGCGCGCCGCGTCGAGCAGGGCGATCTCGCCGGCGAAGCCGAAGACCAGGCTGGAGACGCCCAGCAGGAGCAGGCCGCCGATCACGGTCCGGCGCGGCCCGGCGCGCGTCGCCACGAAGCCCGCGGGCAGAGAGGCGAGCAGCGTTCCCGCCGCGTAGGCGCCGGCGAGGATCCCCGCCTCGCCCTCACTCAACCCGAACTCGTCGACGTAGTCCGGCAACAGCGGCGCGATCGCCGCAAAGAAGGCGACGTCGAAAAAGACCATCACCGAGACGAAGATGAGCAGCCGCCGCATGCCCCCTATCCAATCACCGCCCACCCAATTGCTCGGCGCCCTTCAGTCCATACATTTGCGGCTAGCATCGACGCACCGTCTGAATGCCCGGAGGGGTGGCAGAGCGGTTGAATGCGGCGGCCTTGAAAGCCGTTAGGCGTCGTAAGGCGTCTCGTGGGTTCGAATCCCACCCCCTCCGCTTTAACAAGCCAGATCCCGCATGGCAGCGCGGCATAGCCCATGTGCCGGTGCGCGGTGGGCTGCCGCTCGTTGGTCCGGTCGGGGCCGGTTGCGTCCGGTTGTCTGGGAGGCTGCCATGCACACGGCACGCACACGGAGAGGGCAGGTGATGGACGCCTTGCCCCGCATCCTCTACCACGGCACGACCGCCCACCTGGCCGCTGCGATCAAGGCGCACGGGTTGCAGCCCCGGGACGGCCAAGGCCCGTTCCTGACCGGCGACCCCAAGCGGGCACGCGGGTACGCAGTGCGGGCTAGCTGCCTTGCCCTGGTTGACGCCGACCCCGACGCCGACCTGGCCAGCCTGCCACCTGCCCTGCTGGTCGTCGTTACCACCCCAAGCACCGCACTGCTCCGCGACCCTGCACACGCTGGCGACTACTGGCTCACCGACCCCAACGCGGCAACGGTGCGGCTGGAGACCTTCGACGCTCGGCCTTGGATCGCATCCCCGAGCGATGCCCGCACCTACGCCCGCTACATGCTCAAGGCACGCGCCATGGAGGACCGCCACGGTGCAGCCCGGCAGCGAGCAGCCGAAGGCCGACCCCTCGCAGACGAGCCGCAACCGGCCAGCCGCCGCACGCTCCTGGACCAAGCAAGGCCACCTGACATCAGGCCACCGGACCTCGGCAAGCCGCTGGCCGACCAGTCAGGACGATCAAAGGGGGGGCACCCCCTCCGAAGACGAAACGGAATTGCAACGCGGTCACCCTCGTCCCTAGATCCGCAGATCAATGCGCTTGGGGGGAGATCGTGACCCCGAAACCGCCACGCCGGGCCTGCCAGGTCGCCTCCTGCACCGAGCCTCAGCACGGCCATGGCCTCTGCCACGCGCACCTTGAGGCATGGCGGCGTCGGCGAGCGATGAACCCCGAGCTACCCGCTGATGATCTGCGACCTGATCGGGCAGCCGAGGTGGAACGCGAGCGGTGGGTCAAGCAGTGGCTCGCAGAAGGGAAGGCGGGGCCACTGCACGGTGAGGTCTGCCCCTGGCCCTGCCAGTTTCACCTGCGGATGAGCATGCCGATCATCGATCGCTTCACCGACCTTGAGGCCATAGCCGAGGATTGGGTCCGGCACCGCGAGGAGCTGCTCGCCAAAGCCGAGAAATCGGGCAGGCCCGCGTGGGCGGCGCGCTACTTTGAGTAGGCCATGGAGCAAGGCGACACCCCCACCCCCACCGAGCGCAAAACGCAGATCGCGCGAGAGCTTCAAGCCCTCGACACCGAGCACGCGGGCCGCGCGCTGCCCGACGATGTGGCGGCGCGCTGGCGCGAGCTTGAACGCGAGCTTGAGGCCGTGGAGGATCGGATCAGCGCGGAGGTGATGCAGTGAGCGGCGTAGGAACTTTTGACCAAACCGGCCCCGATCAGGTAACGCTGTCCTGGGAGGCCCCAGACGGCGCGATCACGGAAGTGGACATGAGCCTCCGCGACGCCGCCAACCTGCAAAGCGGCCAGCCGGTCTCGGGCTACGGCACTAGCCGCCGCTTCTCGAACCCCGAGCGCCGCGCCGCGTTGCGCGCCCGCTGCGACCAGATCGGGGAGCGCGTGGCTGATCTTGAAGCCCTTTACCCCCAGCTACGGCAACCCCCGGAGGCAACACCATGAGCAAGGCAAACGAGATGCTGATCGCCGTGAACAGCGGCTTTGTAGACGACGGCGGCGAGGCCCGAGAGATCACCGCAGGCCGCGACCGCATAGCGCCCGAGGTGCTGCGAGAGCGGCCACAGTACGGCGAGTTCTTCGACCCCGGCGTAACTGCACGGGGCACCGATGCCACCGCCGCGCGCTTCCGTATGTGGCTGCCTGACGGCAGTTGCATCGCGGGCTAACCCCCACCGAGCGCTACATTTCGTTTCACCGCGCGCCAACCCACACCCCTGCGACTGGCAACACTCGCAGCGGCACGGGCGGCACGTAAGGGCACAGCCCCGGACTGGACCTAACTCCACTCCGCACACGGCCT
This sequence comes from Solirubrobacterales bacterium, assembly GCA_040508545.1. Lineage (GTDB taxonomy): Bacteria > Actinomycetota > Thermoleophilia > Solirubrobacterales > 70-9 > VRUE01. The sequence goes on along the minus strand of JBEVMR010000080.1, from coordinate 8,767 downwards.
CGCCGTAGGTGTAACCGGAACGAAGGCACCCCCCCGGAGGGCGATTGGCCATGAGCAAACTCACCGATTTGTACGAGCAGCGAGACCGACTTCAGACCGAGCTTGACGGCCTCGGCGACCAGTACCGCGACACTCAGGACCAGGGTGTCCTTGAGCGCATGGGCAACCTGAAACGCGGCATCGTCAACGCCGAGCGAGAGATCGTCATGGAGGCTGCCAACGACCCCGCGCACCGCGAGTCCAGCGAGGCTGCACCGGCCACCCCCGAGCGCGACACCGCGCCAGGTGGCGAGGATCGAGACGCGGCGCTACGGGCTGTCGAGGCCCGCTCGGATGAGATGGAGAGCAGGGCCAGCGACCGCCTTGCCGACCTGATCGACCGAGACAAACTCGGGACCGAATCTCGCTACCTCCGGGCCGTTGCCGAGCCTGCCTATCTCTCGGCATTCATGAAACAGGTCTCCGGGGGCGGTGGCGCGGAGGCGATGCTCAACCGCGACGAGCAAGCCGCCATGCAGGCGGTCGGCGCAGCGATGACCGAGCGCGCTTTGCAGGTGGGCGACGGGAAATTCGGAGGCTTCGCGGTTCCGTTCACCTTGGACCCAACGATCATGCTCACCTCGGCCGGTGCAGTGAACCCGTTGCGCGAGCTGGCCAGCGTGGCGACCATCGTTGGCAGCGAATGGAAGGGCATCAGCTCGGCCGGTGTTACCGCCGCCTTTGCCAAAGAGCTAACCGAGGTCGGAGACAACACTCCCGAACTGGCGCAGCCCACCATCAAGCCCGAGCGGGCGCACGCCTTCGTACCTGCCTCCATCGAGGTGACGATGGATTGGGCCAACCTCCAGGCGGAACTACAGCGCTTGTTCGCCGACGCGAAGGAAACGCTGGAGGCCACCAAATTCGCCTTGGGCGACGGCACCGACGAACCGGCCGGGATCGTCACCGGGGCAACCGAAGTTGTCGAATCTGCCGAAGCGGGCAAAGTGGGCATCGCCGACTGGTACGCCCTCCAGGCCGCGTTGCCTCCGCGCTTCCAGGCCAACGCGCACACGCTCATGGCGCTGGCAGTCTCCAACGCTGCATATCGCCTCGTAGGTGGTGGCAGCACCGAGCCGAGCCTGTTCGCCGAGGACCGCTCGACGTTCCTTGGCAAGCCATGGGCCGAGTTGAGCACGCTGGACGCCACCATCGCCACCGGCAAAAACGTGGCGGTGTACGGAGACATCGCAGCCGGGTTCAAGATCGTCGATCGCGTGGGCCTCACCGTTGAGGTGATCCCCCACTTGTTCGGCGAAAACAATCGGCCCATCGGCGCTCGCGGCTTTTATGCCTATTGGCGCACGGGTTCCAAAGTGGTCAACAAAGCCGCCCTCCGAACCCTAAAAGTGAAATAGCAATGGCTGGCCAGGTGTACACCGCCAAGGAAGGATTCGCCACCGAGGCCGAGGGGCGTATGCGGGTTGTCGCCGAGGGCGAGACCTTTGCCAGCGGGCACCCCGTGGTCAAGGCCCACCCCGGCGCGTTCGCGGTTGCAGCCCCGGCGAACGAGGCTCCCAAGGCCAAGCCGAAACGGAAACGGCGCAAATCTTCGGGGCGCTAACGCAGTGCCTACTGTGTGCCCCGAACGGTGCGGCCCTTGCTCGGCGTCGCGCCAAACCCGGCCAAGCCTCTCCGCGTTCTCGCTCCAGGGTTGCGCGGGGAGGTGAAGCCGAAATGGGCATCGGCAAGAAACCCCGCGTCGGCTTCTATGGCTGCTCTCGGGATGGTCACGCGCGAGTGGTGCGCGTCGGCGCTGAGAAGGGCAGAGAACCAGCCTCGTCTTATGTAGATCCCTGTGTCGTATGTGGCGAGGCCCACCTAGTGGAACCCCTCTGGCGGGCGGCCACCGAGTACGACGAGGGGCGCGAGCCTGAGGTGATACTTGCCCCGGCCCGCAACACCCGTCCCTAACATCTCCGAGCGGTGACGGCTTACTGGACCAAGGACAGGATCATCGCGGCCATCAGGAAGCACACGGCCGAGCATGGGCACCCTCCGAAGGCGTCCGATTGGACCAAGGGTGGCACCATGGAGCACCCCAGCGCCGCGCACGTGGAAGGCGTTTGCGGATCATGGTCCGGTGCCGTAGAGGCGGCGGCGATGACGGGGACGGCCGATGCCGACATCGAGCGCCAGCGCAAGGCCGAGCAGAAGCGGCCGATGACCGTTGACCTGCTCGACACGAGGATGACGGCGGTGTTCGACGCGGGCACTGCGGTGCTCGACAGGGAGGACGGCGCGGCCCCAAGCCTCCGCCAATCCCTGATCGATCTGGCTGCCGTCGCCGGGGCGCTGGCAGACGATCTCCCCCCTCCGGATCAGTGGGCTATCGACGCCGCGCGCGAGGCTGAGCGAGAGGCCAAACGTCAGCGCTGGCGGGTCAAGCGCCGCGCTAACGGCTTGGCGGCTTGAGGGTCACTCCTTCCAGCGCTCCGCACGTTCGTCCAGCGCTTCGCGGCCCTCGCGGATCAACCTGACGGCTTCGCTCTCCTCCTCGATCTTGAACGCCCCGGCCTGAGTGCTGCCGGGGTTCCAGTTGATGCCGACGAGCAGCGCGCACTCGATGCGAACGTCCAGGGCGCTTGCAACTTTGACCAGCGTGTCGATGCGCGGCGTACGTGCGCCCCGCTCCAACAGGCCAATCTCGGTCCGGTGGAGCGAGGCCCGGAGGCCGAGGTCTTCCTGAGAGATTTCCGCCCGCTTGCGGAGGCAGCGCAGGTTCTCGCCGAACTGGATCGCCACCTGATTGGGCGGCATTACAGCGCCGCCTTGATCTGATCGAGCAGGCCATGCGCCGCGTCGTGCTCGCGCACAGCCGTGGCGTAGTCGTTGGTGGCGTCAACGGCGGTGGCAAGGCCGCACAGTGCTTCTCGTATGGCCTTGGTGGGCGTAAGGGTGTAGGTGCTGAGGGCCGCGCCTAACTGGTCAAAAGCCTCGGCCTCCTCGAGGCGGCGCGGGTTGGCATCCGAGTCCGGCTCCTTCTCGGCGTCGGCCCGGCGTCCGTCTGCACAAGCGGCGAACCAGCCGCGCAATAGGCCCACGTCCTCGGGCGGAATCTTTAGGGGTACTTGCCCTCCCTGCGCTGGTGTGTCCACGTGCTGCTCCTTCCGTTAGCAGCCAGGCGCAGCTAGGGCGAGAGTGGCGAGTAGCCTTCCCCCCGCGCCGGGGCTGCTCCCGGCGTCAGGGGGCGGGCCGTGTCATCGGTGCCGCCCCCGTTGTTTGGTTGAGCGCGAACATATGGAGAACGCCCGCGAGGAGCAACTCGGCGGGGGCGGGCGGGGGCGCTCGTTGCGGTGACGGCTACCTACTACCGCCGCGCGGCAAACTTGCCCACACGCTGTCCATTGCCGGGCGAAGGCGACCCGCCGCGTCCGGTTGGGGCCGGTGCTGGCGGTAGGCCGCCAGCCCCACCACCTGCACGGCTGTCTCGTGCCCGGACATGCGGCCTGCTGCCCTGGTTGAGCGGTAGCCTCGGTCCCGAGGTTCGTCCGTTCACACACCTCGCACCGGCAGCGCCGCCCTTCGTCCAACTGAGGCGGCGTTGCTCTTTCAGGGGCCTCTAGCTGCCCGCAGGCTTGGCTACTTTCGGTGGCGTGAACCGGGCCGAGGACGAAGTGAACGCGGCAGCACTTAACACCGAGGTTTCAGTTGGACGAGAGCGTTACGACCCAAGGCAGTGCAGCACGGAGCGACCAGCCCCCCGAGGTGCAGGCCCGTGCCGAAGAACTTCTCGCCGAGATGCCCGAGGACGGACGCGAACAGCCCGACCGCATCAGCGCGGCGGTGCAGCGGGCGCGGTGGGAGATTGCCTCCCCGGCTGACCTACTTGACGGCATCGCCGATGTGGTCCGCCGCTTCGTGGTCCTCTCAGATGAGCAACGCGACGTAGTGGCGCTGTGGGTCCTGCACAGCCACGCCATCGAGGCCGCCGACTCCACGCCCTACCTGGCGATCACCAGCGCCGAGAAGCAGTCCGGCAAGTCGCGGTTATTGGAGGTGCTGGCAACCCTTTGCCCGAGGCCCATCGAGGCGATCAACATTTCGGAGGCTGCCCTGTTCAGGGTGGTCAGTTCGAGGGACGGTTCGGCCACGCTGCTGTTTGACGAGATCGACACGATCTGGGGTCCCAAGGCCCGCGACAAGGAGGACTTGCGCGGCCTGATTAACGCGGGCTGGCGGCGCGGGTCAGAAGTGCCGCGCTGCGTTGGCCCCAACCACGACGTGAAGCTGTTCCCGGTCTTCTCGGCTAAGGCGCTGGCGGGGATCGGCGAGCTTCCCGACACCATTGCCGACCGCTGCATCCCGATCCGCATGAGGCGGCGCGCGCCCGGCGAGGTGGTCGAGCGCGGCCGTTACCGGAGCATCGTTGCGGCCTGCACGCCGCTGCGAGAGGCCGCCGAGGTCTGGGCCGAGATGAACGTGGCCGATCTGAGCGAGGCCGAGCCAGCGCTACCGGACGAGTTGAGCGACCGAGCGCAAGACGGGGCCGAGCCGTTGCTGGCAATCGCCAACGCTGTCGGGGCCACCTGGCCGGGCCGCGCTCGCAAGGCGCTGGTCTCGCTCTACGGGGGCGCGGGGACCGAGAGCGAGAGCTACGGCGTGCAACTGCTGGTTGCGATCCGCGAGGCCCTCGGCGACCAGGACCGCATCACCACCGCCGACCTCCTGGCGGCGCTCAAGGCCGACCCCGAAGCCCCGTGGGCCGGTTGGGGCCGGGGCAACGACGGCATGACCCCCCGCCACCTCGCCAACCTCCTACGGCCGTTTGGTATCCGCTCGCGCTCGGTGCGGTTGAGCGAGGGCGGCACCGCCAAGGGCTACCTCGCGGAGCAGTTCGAGGACGCCTGGCGACGCTACCTGGCGACCCCAAACGGCACAAGCGGCACGTCGGCTTTGTCAAGCGGAAAACGGGGGGATTCGAGCCGGCACAAACCCCCCTCTGTGCCGGATAGCAAATCGGCCTCAAACCCGCATACCAATGCGGATGTGGCGGGTGTGCCGGATAGCAACGACGATGGTGGGGACAAGGGGCAGGCGGGCGGGCTGGTTGAGCAGACCCTCCGCGAGTTCGGGGGGGCCGACGAGTGAGCTTGCCCCGCCGCCAGCTTGAAGCCATCGCCCGTACCGTCGAGCGCGCCGGGGGCGACATAGACGACGTTCGAGACCTTGTCTACATATGGGAGCGTGTCGCTCGCGACACCGCACGTAGGGCTGGCGGCATCCGGGCATCCGTGAGAGCGCGGGGCTGCACGTGCGGCGATGGTGGGCAGGGCAACGGCGGGCAGCGGTGCGGGCGCTGCTACGGGAGGCGGCATGGCTAAGAAGCCCGAGGCCACGATCCCCCGCTTCGCGCTCACGCCGACCGAAGCCGCCGCGTCCATCGGCTGCGGCGAGGACTTCTTCACCGCGTACGTGAGGCCCGACTTGAAGATCGTCCGCAAGGGGCGCAAGGTGCTGGTCCCCTGCGCCGAGCTTGAGCGCTGGCTCAGGGAGAACGCGGAGCCTGCTGGCCAGGTGGGGCGATGAGGGCTATGGTCGCTGAACAACTAAGCGGCCCCCGGTGGCGCTCTACACGCCGACCGAGGGCCTTGACACGGAGGTACATCTCCATGCCCGAGCAAGACCCTAAAGGCCGCCCGGCCGCCAGCGCAGTACAGCGAGCGCGGCACCGTTTCGAGCGGCGCATCGATGACCCGACCACCGAGCGCGAGGTAGCTAACTCGCTTCTCCACTTCGACCGCCTTTGCGGGCTGGCCGAAGCCGCCGACCTGGCACCCGCCGCCGAGGCGATCGAGGATCTAGACGGCGACACCGCCCGCCGCATCGTCTTCGCCCTGGCCGTGGCAGGTGAGCGGTAGTGGCCGTTAAACGCCGCCACTCGGACGGGTGCGCCCACCGCAAGGGCAAGCGCTGCAACTGCAAAGCGGGCTGGCAGGCCTCCGTCTACTCGGCGCGCGATGGCAAGCCGCTGCGGAGAACCTTCCCGCTGAAAGGCGAAGCGGTCTCATGGGAGGCCGATACCAAGCGGCAGGTGGACCAGGGCGGCCTACGGGTTGCAGCCCCAACCACGCTCAACGAGGCCGCCGAGGTTTGGCTGGCCGGTGCCGAGGCGGGCACCATCACTAATCGCAGTGGGGACCCCTTCGCAGCCGCCACGTTGCGCGGCTACCGGCGCGATCTTGAGCGGCGCATCCTCCCCGAGCTTGGCGGCCAGAAGCTCGGCTCGATCACCGTGGCCGACGTGCAGGCGCTCGTAGACACGTGGGAAGCCGAGAAGCGCTCAGCTTCCGCGATCCGCAACGCGGTTAAGCCGTTGCAGGCGATTTACCGCAGGGCACGTGTGCGCTCCGGCCTGGCGGTGAACCCGACGCACGATCTGGAACTGCCCGCCAACCGCTCGGCCAAGGTGGAGATCGTGAGCATCGAGGTTGCCGACGCCCTGCTGGCAGCGGTGCCCGATGAGGATCGGCCGGTATGGGCCACCGCCCTCTACGCGGGCCTGCGCTACGGCGAGCTACAGGCGCTCAGGTGGGGCCGCGTCAATCGCGCCGAGGGCACCATCGCGGTAGAGGAAAGCTGGGACCCCAAGGAGGGGCCGAAGCCCCCCAAGTCGCCCGCCTCGCTGCGCGTCACGCCCATACCCGCGCCGCTGCGGGAGGTGCTGCTCGACCACTGGTTGCGGCAGGACGACCCCGCAGGTGACGCGCTCGTCTTCGGCACCGGCACCGACGACCCGTTCCAAGCCGAGGGCCTGTACCGCCGAGCCGACGCGGCATGGAAGGCGGCGGAGCTGACCGAGCGGCTGCGGCTGCACAAGGCCCGCCACACCTACGCCAGCCTGATGATCGCGGCGGGGGTTAACGCGCTGGCAATCACCCGCTGCATGGGGCACAGCTCGATCACCGTGACCTACGACCGCTACGGCCACCTGATGCCCGGCACCGAGGGCGAGGCTGCAAACCTAGTCTCGGAGTACGTGGCCGCCCAACTGGCCGAGGGCGAACAGGCCGCACGCGCCGCCGACCTGACCCCGGCCATGCACACCGAGAGGCACACGTAATGCACACGCCCCATGAACAAGCCACGTCCGGCCCCTACCTGCGGGCCTTGAAAGCCGTTAGGCGTCGTAAGGCGTCTCGTGGGTTCGAATCCCACCCCCTCCGCTCGGTCCCGGATCAGGTGCGCTTACGGGCCTCGAAGAAGAGGAACGGCCCCGAACGGCTGGCGCTGGCCAGGTTGAGGGCGGCATCTGCGAGCCAGGATTCGGTCTCCGCTTGGGTGCCGAGCGGGCCGAAGTCGCCGACGTTGGGGCGGATGAAGAAACGCTGGCGCAGGGTGTCGGTGCCGCGGAGGAAGCTGGAGCCAACGAGGCGGCCACCGGGCTTGAGGATGCGGGCGGCCTCGAGCAGGGCGGCAGCGGGGTCGGGGAAGCAGTGCAGGCCCCAGAAGGAGAAGAGCAGGTCGGCGAAGTCGACCGGCAACGGGATCGCGGCGGCATCGGCTTCGACGAACTCCGTCTTGGTCAGGCCGCGGCGTGCCGCGCGTTCGCGGGCGCGGCGCAGCATCGAGGGCGAGAGGTCGACGCCGACGTAGTTGGCTTCAGCCGGTATTGCGCGCATCGCCGGGCCCGCCCCGCAGGGGCAGTCGACGATCGTCCCGCCGGATGGCACCTCGCCAGCGGCGGCAATGCTCGCGTAGTAGGGCTTCGTGTCGCCGCCCCAGACGACCGGGCTGATCCGGCTGCTCACCCAGGGCCGCTCCATGTAAGCGCTGTAGGCGGCGCCGAGCGGCGAGGCGTAGAAGTCTTCGCGGCTCACCTAATGGAGACTAGGTTATGAGAAGGAGAGCGGTTTGTGCGATTGGTCACCCGACCCGCAAACGACGCCGAGCGCAGGATCGCCCGTGTCTTAGCCGAACAAGCGAGCATGAACCGTGAGCGGTGGCGGCAGCGTGCCCAGCGCGCCAGCGATGCATTCGGGTTGGTCCTGCTGCTGGTCATGCTCACCTACGTCCTCGGCTCGGTGCTCTCGAACCGGGGCTGGTCGGCAGTGCTGCTGACCGCCGTCACCGGCGCCACCTCGGTGGTCGCTCTGACCAGCGCCCACGCCAAACCTGTCTTCGTCCGGCGGGCGCTGGCGCTGGCGCTGCTGGCGATCCTGCTCGCTCTGATCAGCGCCGTCTCGGGCGGCCGGCATTGGCTCAGCGGCGCCAACTTCATCGAGATCGGCCTGCTGGCCGTGGCGATGGGCGCGGTGCTTCGCCGTGTGGTCACCTCTGAAACGGTCTCCTCGCGCACGATCCTCGGCGCGATCAGCGTCTACGCCTCGCTCGGCATCCTCTTCACCTGGGCCTACGGGCTGATCGACCGGATCGAAGGCGGCGGCTTCTTCGGCGCGGCGGAAAACGTCGAGGGCAGCGACTTCCTCTTCTTCAGCTACACGACGCTGACCACGACCGGTTACGGCAACCTGGTCCCCGCCGGCGAGGTGGGTCGCATGCTCTCGGGCATCGAGATGATGCTCGGTCAGATCTTCCTCGTCACCCTCGTCGCTGGCCTGGTCAGCCTCTGGAAACCGGGCCAGGCGTTTCTGCGGCGGCGCTCCGAGCGCTCCGCCGAGCAGCCCTAGGTGTAGTTCCTAACCACGTTGTTCATCCGGACCTCCTTGGAGGCTGGCGGTGTCGAAGCCCCAGCAACAAGGAGGAACCGGATGAAGCTCCACGCTAA
>JBEVMR010000001.1:0-34115 GCA_040508545.1 Solirubrobacterales bacterium | reverse complement strand
CTCCCCAGGAACTCCCGGCGAAGGCCGGCCTGGGGAGTCGTCCCCCGTGGCCCGCGAGAGACTCGAAGCAGCCGGGCGATCCTGCCAGCGGACACCGCGGCCGGCGATGACTGCGTCGTCGATGCCCTCGTAGAACGGGACCGCTTGGGTTAGAGCTGCAAGGGCTGAAGGCTGGGAGGTGACGCCGGTGTCGTGGTCGAGGGCTAGCGAGAGCTCCGCTAGCACTCCCCAGTTCGGGCGGATATCGCCCGGGCGCGAAGCGCTGGGACGGACTCGTTGGAGGCGGCCGTCGGGGTGGGTGACCGTGCCGTCTTTCTCGGCGTGGGTCTCGAGCGGGAAGACGACGTCGGCGAGTTTGGTCGTCGCGTTCTCGAAGGTGGAGAAGACGACGACGTGGTCGGCTGCGGCTAGAGCTCGTTGCCAGGCTGCGGTGTCCGGGAAGTCGCGCAGGGGGTCTGCGCCGAAGAGGACGAGGGTCTTCAGCTCGCCGGACTCGAGGGCCTCGCGGATCTGCTCGGTGCTCTTGCCGGTGGGAGCGTCAGAGAAGCCCGGGCCCGCATCGGGGAGGCAGCCCACCTCGCGCAGGCCGCGGGCGTTCGTTACGTCTGGGATTTCGAGCAGGCCGCTGCCGTCCGTGCCCGCCAGGTCAAGCGCCGTCGCCACGTCCAGCAGGCTGGTGACCGCTTCCTCGCCCTCGCGGCCGATCCGCTCGCCCCAGAGGATCACGACCTTCTCCGCGTCCTTGAAAACGTCGGCGACGGAGGAGGCGCCGCCTTGGTCGCCCAAGCGCAGGGAGGCGGAGAGCTCCGAGAGGAAGTGGGTCGCCTCGCCCGGTGCGTAGCGAGCGACCGCCTCGGCGCCGCCGTCGAGCGTCGTCGGGCGGTCGGTGGCGAGGGCCAGCTTGGCGCCGTTGCGCCGCATCGCCTTGCGGATGCGGAGGTCGAGGATCGGCGAGCTGTGCAGCGGGTCGGAGCCGACGAGGAGGATCGCGTCGGCGTCGTCGATATCGCGCACCTGCGCCGACAGATCGGGCTGGGCGAGCTGCAGCAGCGTGTCGCGGCTCGGGCCACCTGAGATCCGCGACTCGACGTGGGGTGAGCCGAGCGCCTCGCGCAGGATGCGCTGGACCAGGTAGCCCTCCTCGTTGGACGCGTCGCCGACGATCGCCGCCGTCTCGGCGCCGCCGGCCTTCAGCGCGGCGGCCGCTTTCGTGATCGCCTCGTCCCACTCGACCTCGCCGCCGCGCAGGCGCGGCCCGCTCACCCGCTCCTCGGCGGCGAACATCTCGAAGCCGTAGCGACCGCGGTCGCAGAGCCAGCCGTCGTCGACATCGGCGTTGTCGCGGGAGATCACCCGTTTCACCTGCTCGTCGCGGACGGTGAAGCTGACGTTGCACTGGCTCGGGCAGAGCGTGCAGACCGAGCCCGCCTGCTCGATGTCCCAGGGCCGGGCGCGGAAGCGGTAGGTGTAGCTGGTCAGCGCCCCGACCGGGCAGAGGTCGGTGATGTTGCCGTGGAAGGGGTCGACGTAGGGCCGGTCGTCGAAGGTGCCGACGAAAGTGCGGTCGCCGCGCTCCAGCAGCTGCAGCTGCGAGTCCTCGGAGACCTCCTGGCTGAAGCGCACGCAGCGGTAGCAGAGGATGCAGCGCTCGCGGTCGATCGCGACCAGCGGCGAGAGCTCGATCGGCTTCTCGAAGTGGCGCTTCTGGTCGGTCATGCGGCTCTTGCCTGGGCCCCAGCCCTGCGTGATGTCCTGCAGCGGGCACTCGCCGCCTTTGTCGCAGACGGGGCAGTCGAGCGGGTGGTTGACGAGCAGGAACTCGACCACTGCGCTCTGCGCGTGCTTGACCTGCTCGGTGCGGGTGTGGACGACCATGCCGTCGCGGACCGGGGTCGAGCAGGAGGTCTGCAGTTTCGGGATCCCCTCGATCTCGACCAGGCACATGCGGCAGGCGCCGACCGGGTCGCCGAGCTTCGGCTCGTAACAGAAGACCGGGATCTCGACGTCACCGCGCTTGGCGGCGTCGTGCAGCATCTCACCCTCGGTCGCGGCCACCTCGCGGCCGTCGACGACGATCGTCACCTCGCGGCTCACGTGGCGGCCCCGAGGATCTCGGCCGGAGCCTGGACGACGGCGAGCCGTTCGCTCGCTTCGTCCATCACCTGCTCGAACTCAGGCCGGAACTTCTTCACCATCGCGCTGACCGGCATCGCCATCGAGTCGCCGAGCACGCAGAGGCAGTGGCCCATGATGTTCTCCTGGACCGAGCTGATGATGTCGAGGTCCATCGGCGTCGCCTCGCCGCGCACGACCCTTTCCAGCATCTTCACCGTCCAGTTGGTGCCCTCGCGGCAGGGCGTGCACTTGCCGCAGGACTCGTGGTGGTAGAAGCGCGCCGTGCGCAGCGCCATGTGCGGGATCGAGACGCTGTCGTCGGCGACGATGATCGAGCCCGAGCCGAGCATCGAGCCGGCCTCGGCCATCGCCTCGAAGGAGTAGGGGAGGTCCATCCCCTCCTCGGCGGTGAGCACCGGGGCGGAGGAGCCGCCGGGGTAGAAGGCCTTGATCTCGCGCCCCTCGAGCGGCCCGCCGGCGAGGTCGTAGATCAGCTCGCGGGTCGGGATCCCCAGCTCGACCTCGTAGTTGCCCGGCCGGCGCACGCCGCCCGAGACCGAGACGACCTTGGTGCCGGGCGACTGCTCGGTGCCGAATCCCTTGAACCACTCGGCCCCGTGGGCGACGATGCGCGGCACGTTGGAGAGGGTCTCGACGTTGTTGATCAGCGTCGGCCCGCCGTAGAGGCCCTGCACGGCGGGGAACGGCGGCTTGAGGCGCGGGTTGCCGCGCTTGCCCTCGAGCGCGTCGAGCAGCGCCGTCTCCTCGCCGCAGATGTAGGCGCCGGCGCCGCGGTGGACGATCAGCTCGAGGTCGCGGTGCGAGCCGAGGATGTCCTCCCCGAGGTAGCCCGCCTCGTACGCTTCGGCGACGGCGGCGTCGAGGATGTCGGCCTGGGAGTCGTACTCGCCGCGGATGAAGATGAAGGCGTGGCCGGCGTCGGCGGCAATCGCGGCGATCGCGATCCCCTCGATCAGCTGGTGGGGGTTGCGCTGCATCAGCTCGCGGTCCTTGAAGGCCCCGGGCTCGGACTCGTCCGCGTTGCAGCAGAGGTACTTGGCCATGTCCCCGCGCGGCAGGAAGGAGGCCTTTTTGCCCATCGAGAAGCCGGCGCCGCCGCGGCCCCGCAGGCCGGAGTCTTCGAGCTCCTCGAGGATCTCGCTCGCCTCCATCTCCCTGTAGGCCTTCTCCAGCGTCGCGTAGCCGCCGTAGCTCTTGTAGCCGTCGATCGTGCGCAGCGCCGGGTCCTCGGCGTGCTCGAGCAGGAGGCGCGTCTCAGGCATTGCCGCCCCCGTTTGCGCCGCCGGCGTCGCCGGCCAGCGGGCGCTGCTCCAGCGCCTTGCCGGGCAGCACGTCCTCGCCCGCCAGCAGCTGGTCGATCGCCGTCCGCGCCTCGCCCGGCTCGAGCGGGCCGAAGTAGCGCTCGTCGATCGAGGCCATCGGGGCGATGTCGCAGGCGCCGAGGCACTCGAAGCCGGTGACGAAGAGATCCTCGCGACCCTCGCCCGCCTCGCGGAAGGCGTCGAGCAGCTCGTCGCCGCCGCGCATCCAGCAGCTGATGTTGGTGCAGATGGCGACTTTGTGGCGGCCGACCGGCTCGGTGTGGAGCAGGTCGTAGAAGGAGGCGACCGACTCGAGGTAGGCGGGCGTCACCTGCATCACCGCGGCCGCCTGGCGGATCCCCTCCGGCGTGCACCAGCCGTAGAGTCGCTGCACCGCCCAGAGCGCAGGGATCGAGACCGAGTGCTTGTCCGGATAGCGCCCCATCAGCGTCTCGATCTGCTCGCGCAGCTCGGGCGGGCAATCGACTTCGTGCAGCTCGGGAATCGCCTCTGGGGACCGCTCGGGGACGCGACCCTCGCTGACCGCGCGGTCTACGGGCAGGGTGCGCCCGTTGCCGTCGCTCACCGGTCGACACCCCCCAGGATCGGGTCGAGCATGCCGAGGCTGCAGATCATGTCGGCGACGTAGCCGTCGACCGACATGTCCTTGAAGGCCTGCAGGTTGACGAACGAGGGGTCGCGGAGGTGGACGCGAGCCGGCTTCGCCGAGCCGTCGGCGAGGACGAAGCAGCCGAGCTCGCCGCGCGGCGACTCGATCGCGTAGTAGACCTCGCCGGCCTCGACCCGGTAGCCCTCGGTGACGAGCTTGAAGTGGTGGATCAGCGACTCCATCGAGGTCGAGAGCTCCGAGCGCGGCGGCAGCACGTACTTGCGGTCTTCGGCGATGAACGGACCGTCGGGCAACGCGTCGAGCGCCTGCTCGACGATCCGCGTCGACTCGATCATCTCGGCCACCCGCACGCGGTAGCGGTCGTAGTTGTCGCCGACGGTGCCGACCGGGATCTTGAAGTCCATCTCTGGGTAGGCGAGGTAGTCGAAGGCCTTGCGCAGGTCCCAGGGCTCGCCGGCGGCGCGCAGCAGCGGCCCGGTCACGCCCAGCTCCAGCAGCCGCTCGCGCGAGACGATCCCGGTCCCCTTGGTCCGCGAGAGGAAGACCTCGTTGCGGTCGAGCAGGTCTTGGTACTGGCCGACCCGGATCGGCATCTCGGCGATGAACTCGCGCAGCTTCGCCTCGAAGCCGAGCGGGATGTCCTCGATCACGCCGCCGACCTGGAAGTAGCGAGTGTGCATCCGCTGCCCGGTCGCCATTTCGAAGAGGTCGAGGATCTTGTCGCGCTCGCGGAAGCAGTACCAGAGCATCGAGATTGCGCCGAGGTCGAGCGCCGTCGTCCCCAGCCAGACGAGGTGGGAGTGGATCCGGTTGAGCTCGAGGAAGATCATCCGCAGGTACTTGGCCCGCGGCGGGATCTCGAGGTCGACGAGGCGCTCGACCGCGCCGCAGAAGGCCTCCATCTGGAAGAAGTAGGAGACGTAGTCCATCCGCTCGACGAAGGGGATGACCTTCCAGTAGCTCTTGTCCTCGCAGGACTTTTCGATCCCGGTGTGGACGTAGCCGATCACCGGCTTCAGGTCGCGCACCGTCTCGCCTTCGAGGTCGACGATCAGGCGCAGCACCCCGTGCGTGGCGGGGTGGTGCGGCCCGATGTTGATCGTCATCACCTCGGTGTCGAGGGTCCCGTGGGCCTGAGCGATCTCAGCCATAGTTGCGCTCGTTGTACGTGAAGGTCACTGGCTCCCCACCCACCGGGAAGTCGCGGCGCTGCGGCCAGCCGACGTAGTCGTCGGGCAGCAGGATCCGGGTCAGGTCGGGGTGGCCCTTGAAGACGATTCCGAAGAAGTCGAAGACTTCGCGCTCCTGGAACTCGGCGGTGGGGAACATCGCGGTGCAGGAGTCGATTTCCGGCAGGGCATCCTCACCGGGGTCGGCGAGCATCGCTTTCACGCGCAGGCGCTCGACTCGATCCCGGTTCAGCAGCTCGTAATGCACCGCGAAGCGGGGAGAGGCCGGGAGGTAGTCGGCCGCGTGCAGGCTGGAGAGGAAGCCGTAGCCCTGGCCCGGCGCGTCGCGCAGCCAGGTCAGCACGGCGATGATCTGTGCCGGGTCGACGACCAGCGCCGGCTGGTTGCGGTCGAAGCTGGTGTCGAGCACCGCGCCGGGGTGGTCCTGTTCGATCTCCCCCCGGATCAGCTCGAGTCCGGGGGCGTCAGGCACGGATCAGCCCCCGGGCCGCCTCATATGCCTCCGCCGCCTCCGGGCTCGGTTCGCTGCGCGGACCGCCGCGCGCCCACTCCTCGGTGCCGGCGGCGTTGTAGCGCTGGCGCCAGCCCTGGTCGGGGTTGCCCATGATCTTGCGCTGCAGCTTGGTGAAGCCGTAGAGAACCGCCTCCGGTCGCGGCGGGCAGCCGGGGATGTGGAGGTCGATCGGCATGAACTTGTCGGCGCCCTGGACCACGGCGTAGTTGGAGAACATGCCGCCGGAGGAGGAGCAGGCACCCATCGAGATCGCCCACTTCGGCTCCAGCATCTGGTCGTAGAGGCGGCGGACGACCGGCGCCATCTTGATCGAGACCCGGCCCGAGAGGATGATCATGTCGGCCTGGCGCGGGGAGGCGCGCAACGCCTCGGCGCCGAAACGGGCGAGGTCGTAGCGGGCGGTGACGATCGAGATCGGCGCCTCGATCGCGCAGCAGGCGAGGCCGAAGGTGAGCGGGAAGCAGGAGTTCGCCCGCGCCCAGCCGAGCAGCTTGTCGAAGTTGGTCATCACGACTTTTTCCTCGACGTAGCGCTCCAGCTCCTCGCCCTCGAGGTCGCCGCGCAGCATGTCGCGGGCGCGCAGCTGCCGGTCCCGCATCGTCTGTCGCTCTACTTCCAATCCAACGCACCCTTCCGCCACACGTAGACGAAGGCGATCAACAGCAGGACGACGAAGACGACCAGCTCGCCGAGGACGAAGAGGCTGTCGGCGTCCTTGAGGATGACCCCGATCGGGTAGAGGAAGACCACCTCGATGTCGAAGAGGATGAAGAGCATCGCGATCAGGTAGAAGCCGACGCCGAAGCGCATCCCGCCCGAGGGCTCGACCGGGATGCCTGACTCGTAGGGCTCGGCCTGACGACGGCTCGCCGCGGTCGGCTTCTTCGGCCGCTTCGGCCCGATCACGTGGTTGAGCAGGACGAAGGCGGTGCCGACGCCGAGGCCGAGCAGGGCGAAGACGAGGATCGGTAGATAGCTCTTCAGCATTGGGGTGGAGGTGCGGCGGCCATTTCAGTGGGCGCTCCCCGCGCCGCGCTTTCGTCGCCTGCACTCGCTGTTATACACCCACCTTGTGACAACTTGCTACATAGTGATTTTCCGCATCAGCAAGCCGAATCCCGACCCTTTCGGGCGGATTTAGTCTGATGGCCGCGGTTCACCTCGTCGTCGGTTGCGCGCTGATCGCCCTCAACCTCGCCGCCTTCGCCGTCGGCGGCATCGCCTGGCTGCGCCAAGCCCCTTCGGTCCCCTTCTGGTTCCTGCTGCGCGCCGCCCAGGGGGCCGTCTTCCTGCAGGCGCTGCTCGGTGGCTCGCTCTTGCTCACCGGTCACGAACCGGCGGACGAAATCCATTACCTGTACGGGATCCTGCCCCTCATCGTCTCCTTCTTGGCGGAGGGCGCTCGCGCCGGCGCCGCGCAGCGCGAGCTCGGCGACATCGACTTCGAAGCCCTCCCCGCCTCCGACCAGCAGGCCCTCGCCCTGGCCATAGTCCGCCGCGAGATGGGGATCATGGCCGTCAGCTGCGGCGTCATCCTCTTCCTCGGCCTCCGCGCCGCCGGCACCAGTGGCGCCTTCTGAGCGCACCGGGCGACGAGACTGCAGTTGACCGGCATATGGGCGGCTAGTTGCAGTCTCGATGCGCGGGTAGGCTGTGCCCATGCTTGACCACGTGGGCATCGAGGTCGCCGACCTCGGGCGCAGCAAGGATTTCTACGAGAAGGCACTGCGGCCGATCGGGATCGGGCTGATGATGGAGTTCGAGGGGGCGATCGGCTTCGGCAAGGAGACCGAGCACGGTCCGAAGCCATTTTTCTGGGTTCATGCTCGCGAACGCCCCCCGGTGAGCGGGGTTCACGTCGCCTTCGGGGTGAGGGATGCTGAGCAGGTCGACGCCTTCCATGCCGCAGCCCTCGCCGCCGGCGGGACCGACAACGGTGCCCCCGGCCTCCGAGCGATCTACCACCCCGGCTACTACGGCGCCTTCGTCCTCGACCCCGACGGCAACAACGTCGAGGCCGTCTGCCACCGGGCCGGCTAGCGCCTCAGCTCGTCCGGGATCAGCGACGCGTTCGAGGCCCGGGCTTTGCCTGGGCGATCAGGCGGGGCTGCCCGGTACGGAAGCCGTGGGCTGCTGTGCACCGGTTTCTGAACTGGCCGATTCGGCATGCCCAAGGCCGACGATGCCTTTCCGGATTGCCAGCAACGCCGCCAGGACGAGGAGGGCTATCCCTCCCACTACGAGAATCGTCGGCAGCCACGACTCGATGGCCATCGCTGCGAACAGCGCTATCGCTGCGCCGAGCAGGCTGTGCCGGGGGGACCAGGCGAAGTTGCGGATCGACGGCGTGAGGAGAGCGGCAATCGCGCCCAGTACGGCCAGGCCGATCAGCGACCACCCGCCCACCCAGTCGACGCGATCGTAGAAGCCGTTATGCCGACCGTTGCCGGAGCTCTCGCCGGATCCGCTCGCGTTCCACTCGTCGGGCGACCAGGCGTAGCCGGTGAGTTCGAACTCCTTCTCCGCCGGCGTGTTGGGAGGCTGGCATCCGACCGGGCCCAGTTCGGCTCCGGCTGCCGTGAAGGCTTCTGCGAACACGAGCGCGTGCGCGGTCGTACCGAAGGTCGGAACCGCGGCGCTGCCGCGCTTGGGGTGGAACAGGCGCGCGCCGTTGCTGGTGCCGGTGAACTTCCAGGCTGGAGTGGGATCGTTGCTGGTGACGCTGATGAAGATCCGGTCGTCCGGGGCGAGCCAACCGAGGTCGACGGTCTTGACGGGCTCACCAGTCTCCGCGCTCGCCGCCAGCCGGCAATTGAGGAAGACGTCCGCGACGCCGTCGATGTCCTTGATTTGGACGACGACGTGCCGATGGGTCTCGAGAAGCAGCCAGCGGCCACCCGCTGCGCCCAGTCCGGCAATGGCGATTACCAGCAGCAACGTGCCGGCGGCGATCTGCCGCTTGGGACCGTTCAGCACGGTTCCTCGACGCTTCCTTCTCCTTGTCCTTGTATGTACCGCCTGACTTCGAGCATCTGCACCTCGAGGTCGAGGCTCCTCCTGCGGCCCGGAAGAACCAGTTCGGTTTCGAGTCGGTAGCCGCCCGCGCATGCGGGCAAGGCGCCGGACATGAGCGTGCCGGCGAACGTTCCTCCCCCTTGCTTGCGGACATCGAGGGCGAAGACCGTGGCCAGCGGACCGATTACGGGATTGCGCAGCCCCATCAGCACCCGGCCAGTGGAACGGGGTAGCTGGTCGCAACCGGCGCCGGCGGGAAGGCCCGCCGGCTTGACGAGCTTCATCAGCGCCCCGTACGTCAGCGTGTACCCGTTCAGGCTGTTCTCCTGATCGGCGCTGAGCCTGTACGTGCCCGGGCAGGGAGTGGCGGAAACGCCTGCGGAGACGTTGTAGGTGCCGGTGTTGCCCGACGTCGTGCGTCTGCCGCGGAGCTCGAGAACCTCTTGCTCGTCGCCCTTGGTTTCGACGAGGTCGAGCGCGATCGTAAAACTCGCCCTGGTGGCGCTTTCTGCGATCGGGAAGCCGGTCAATCCCCCGTCAAAAGGCACAGTCTCGAGGGCGTGGGCAGCCCTGGGCAGCGAGCAGACCGATATGAGCGCGATGAGAATGGCGCCTGCCAGCAGGCGCCATCCCTCCGTTTTGAATTCCATCGGTAGGTGCCCCTCCCACTGGCTCGCCAAGTCCTGCTGGTTCCCAAACCAGCACTCGAAGAATACCGATAGCCGTCTCCACTGTATTGTCCCGCCGTTACGACCGGCGCCGGTTCAGCCCAGCGGCCGGTACTCGCCGCTGTGGAAGACGAGCGGGTCGCCCTCGCTCGTCTCCAGGGCGGTGACCTCGCCGGTGACGATCACGTGGTCGCCGCCGGCGATCACGTCGCGCAGGTCACAGGCAACGAAGGCGAGGGCCCCGTCGATCGCCGGGATGCCGTCGATCTCGTGCCAGGCGACGCCGTCCCACTTGTCGGCGATCGGGGCCTTGGTGGCGAAGGCGCGGGCGATCGGCTCTTGCCCCGCGTGCAGGACGCTGATCCCGAAGCGGTTGGCCGCCTGCACGGCGAGCAGGGTGCGCGAGCCGCGGTCGAGGCAGGCCAGCATCAGCATCGGCTCGATCGAGAGCGAGCTGACCGCGTTGGCGGTGGCGCCGGCCGGTCCCTGCGGCCCGGGGGCAGCTACGACGGTCACTCCGGTGGGCAGTGTCCCCATCGCGGCGCGGAAGCTGGCGGGGTCGGGCGGACTCATAGCTGAGCAGGACAATATGATGCGCGCCGCGTGCGACCTGCATTGGCAATAGCCCTGGCCGCCATGGCCGTCCTCGTCCTCTCCGCCTGCGGGTTCGGCGAGGAGGGCATCTCGGTCTCCCAGAACGACCCCGACTACAACGGGGCCGTGATCTTCTCCACCCACTGCAGCGGCTGCCACACGCTGAGCAAGGCGGGCACGCAGGGGACCGGCAATCGCAGCGAGCGCACGCAGGGGCCGAACCTCGACCAGCGAACCGAGACCTACGACGATGCTCTCTTCGCGATCCAGAACGGCGGCTTCTCCGGGGCGATCATGCCCCAGAACATCGTCGTCGGCGAGGAGGCCGAAGCGCTGGCCCGCTTCGTCGCCAAGTACGCGGGCAGCGAAGCCGAAGAATCGCCCCGCCCCGGCCAGACGCCCTAGCCGGAGCCCCCGATGCTCGACCTGAAGCTGATCCGCTCCGACCCCGAGCGGGTCAAGGCGGCATTGGCGCGCCGCGGCGCGGCCGAGGACGTCGACGCGCTGCTTGCCCTCGATGCGCGGCGACGCGAGCTGCTGCCCGAGATCGAGGGCGCGCAGGCCGAGCGCAAGACCCTCTCCAAGCAGATCGGCGAGGCGAAGCAGCGCGGCGAGGACGCCGAGGAGCCGATGGCGGCGGTGCAGGGCTTGAAGCAGAAGATCGAGGACGGCAAGGCCGAGCTCGAGCGGGTCGAGGCCGAGCTCGAGCGGGTTGCTGCAGCGCTTCCCAACCTGCCCGACCCCGACGCCCCGGACGGGATGAGCGAGGAGGACGCCGTCGTCCTGCGCGAGGTGGGGGAGCGGCCGAGCTTCGACTTCGAGCCGCGCGACCACCTCGAGATCGGCACCGAGCTGGGCCTGATCGACATGGAGTCGGCGGCGCGGCTCTCCGGCTCGCGCTTCGCCTACCTCAAGGGCGACCTCGTCATGCTCGAGCTGGCCCTGGTCCGCTACGCCCTCGACCTGGTCCGGGGCGAGGGCCATGAGCCGGTGGTGCCGCCGGTGCTGGTCCGCGAAGAGGCGCTCTACGGGACCGGCTTCCTGCCCGGCGATCGCGACCAGATCTACGAGATGCCGAAGGACGACCTCTTCCTGGTCGGCACCTCGGAGGTCGCGCTAGCCGGATTGCACGCCGGCGAGATCCTCGAGGCCGAGCAGCTGCCGCTGCGCTACGCCGGCTTCTCACCTTGCTTCCGCCGCGAGGCCGGCGCCGCCGGCCGCGACACGCGCGGGATCTTCCGCGTGCACCAGTTCGACAAGGTCGAGATGTTCTCGTTCGTCGAGCCATCAGAGTCGGCGGCCGAGCACGAGCGCCTGCTGGCGATCGAGGAGCGCATCCTCACCGAGCTGGAGATCCCCTACCGGGTGGTCAACGTCGCTGCCGGAGATCTCGGCGCGCCGGCGGCGAAGAAGTACGACTGCGAGGCGTGGATCCCGAGCCAGGGCCGCTATCGGGAGCTGACGTCCTGCTCGAACACGACCGACTATCAGGCCCGTCGCCTCAGTTGTAGGTATCGACCTGCCGATAACGAAGCAATCCAGGCGGTTCACACCCTGAATGGGACTGCTGTGGCCGTGGGACGGACGATGATCGCGCTGATAGAGAACCGCCAAGACCAAGCAGGTGGCTTTACCCTACCTAATATTCTGTATCCCTATGGCTCCCCTGAGAGGATCGTTGCAAGATGAGCGCCAGTCTTCGCGACGCCAAACGCGTCGTTCTGTGTGACGACCACGAGATC
This sequence comes from Solirubrobacterales bacterium, assembly GCA_040508545.1. Classification (GTDB taxonomy): domain Bacteria; phylum Actinomycetota; class Thermoleophilia; order Solirubrobacterales; family 70-9; genus VRUE01. Next base: position 22,324 of record JBEVMR010000001.1, on the reverse strand, counting down.
GTCCGCGACGCGATCAAAGCGCGGATGGCCGGGACCAACGCGCTGCAGATCGTCGGTGAGGCGTCGAACGGCCGCGACGTCGTCGACGTGGTCAAAGAGCTCGAACCCGACGTCCTGATCATCGACGTCGAGCTGCCCAGGCGCGATGGCATCGAGGCGACCAAGGAGGTGCTCAAGGTCCGGCCGCGGACCAAAGTGATCATCTTCACGGCGCACGCCCAGCCCGACCTGCTGGCCCTCGCGCTGCGCGCAGGCGCCTCCGGCTACGTCTTGAAGTCCGCTCCGGCGGAGGACATCGCCCGCGCCGTCAAAGCAGTCACCGGCGGCGGCACCTTCCTCGGCGGCGACTTCGCCGGCGGCAAGCCCTCGGAGGTGGAGAAGCTGCTGCTGCTCTCGCCGCGTGAGCGGCAGATCCTCGAGTTGCTCGCCGAGGGATTGCGGGTGAAAGAGATCGCCGAACGGCTCGGCCTCAGCCCGGCCACCGTCCACACCCACGTCCGCAACGCAATCAAAAAGCTCGAAGTCGACACCCGCACCGAGGCCGTCGCGCTCGCTGTCAAGTTCAGCTACCTCGGCGCGGTCGGGGGCTCGAGCTAGCCCCGAGCTTCAGCCGCGCTTCAGCTCGAGGGCGCAGCCGTTGATGCAGTAGCGCTGGCCGTTCGGCCCCGGGCCGTCGTCGAAGACGTGGCCGAGATGGGCGTCGCAGTGCTTGCAGACGACCTCGGTGCGCCGCATCATCAGGCTGTTGTCCGGCCTCAGCTCGACGTGCTCGAGGTTGACCGGCTCGGTGAAGCTGGGCCAGCCGGTGCCCGAGTCGAACTTGGTGTCGGAGGAGAACAGCTCGGCGCCGCAGCAGACACAGCGGTACATGCCGTCGCTCTTCTCGTCTACGTACGGTCCCGTGAAAGCGCGCTCGGTGCCCGCCTTGCGCGTTACCTCGTACTGCTCGGGCGTTAGCTCTTCGCGCCACTGCTCGTCTGATTTCTTGATCTTCTCCATTAGCCAAGGGTAGAGGGCGTCGGGAGTCGCCTCGACAGTGCCTATGTCGCCTGCGGCGACGAATTTGGTGCCGCTTCGCGGCTGAATCACTCCGCGGTGCCGAACAGCGAGGCACTCTCGAGGCGACTCCCGACGCCCATACGATGCCGAGCGTGTCAGGAGCCTTCTACGAAAAAGCTGGCGATGAGTTCGTCGCAACTGAGCTGACCAGGGGTCCATGGGATCCGGGGGCGCAGCACGCCGGTCCTCCGTCAGCTTTGTTGGGACGAGCTATCGAGGGGGTCGAGGGCGCTGATGGCTTCCAGGTCGCGAGAGTTACGTTCGAGATCCTGAAGCCGGTGCCTATTGGGCCGATGCGGGTTGAGGCGCAGATGGTGCGGCCGGGGCGGTCGGTGCAGATGATCGAGGCCACTCTCTCCGGCGAAGACGGGCCACTGATGGTCGCTCGGGCCTGGCGGATCCGCAGCGGCGAGATCGAGATTCCCGCTGAGGTGCTCACTACGCCGGCGGCGCCGCCGGGGCCGGAGGAGGGCGGCAAGCCGGAGTTCTTCTCGACCGGCCAGGACGTCGGCTACCACACGGCGATGGAGTGGCGATCGGTCGGCGGTGGCTTTCGCGAGCCCGGGCCGGCGACCGTTTGGATGCGGATGGGCTGCCAGCTCGTCGCCGGTGAGGAGCCGAGCCCGCTGCAGCGCACCCTCGTCGCCGCCGACGTCGGCAACGGGATCAGCGCCGTGCTCGACTGGAGCCGCTTCCTCTTCATCAACGTCGATCTCAGCGTCTACCTGGAGCGCATGCCGGAGGGCGAGTGGGTCTGCGTCGACGCGGTCACCCTCCCTCAGCCCAACGGGATCGGGACTGCAGAGTCGGTGCTCTCGGACGAGCGCGGCCGCATCGGCCGCGCCGCCCAAGCGCTGCTGATAGCCGAACGCTGAGGCACCAACTTCAGGCGGGTAGGGGCCGCCTTCGGGTTGGGACCGCGAAGGCGATCGTTGCCACCGCGACAAGGGCGATCACGGCGGAGAAGAGGAAGGCGCCCTCGTAGTCGGTCAGCGCCGCGGCGATGCCGGCCAGCGGCGCGCCGAAACCGATGCCGGCGTCGAAGAAGGCGGTGAAGGTGCCCAGCGCCGCGCCGCGCCGCGTCTCGGGCACGCGGCCGACGACGATCAGCGAGAGCGAGGGGTAGAGCAGCGAGAAGGCGGCGCCCATCGCCAGGGCGCCGGCGATCGCCACGCCGAGGCTGTGGGCGACCCCCATCGTCGCCAGGCCGATCGCCTCGACGATTGCCGCGACGATCGCCACCCGGAGCGGGCCGACGCGATCGGGGAGGTCGCCGCCGACCAGGCGGGTGAGGACCACCATCGTCGCGAAGACGCCGAAGACGACGGCGCCGTGGCCGACTCCGCGCGCGTCGAGGTGGAGGACGACGAAGGAGGCGACGGTGGCGTAGCCGAGCGAGGCGAGGGCGAGCGCGGTCCCCGGCCGGATCGCCTCGCGGGCGATCAACGGTTGGTGCTCGTCCTCGGCGGGCTTGGGGTGGAATGGGTCCGGCAGGCGCAGTGCGATCAGCGCGCCGACCAGCGGCGCGGCCCCGGCGAAGAGCCAGACCAGCGTGTAGCCGGAAACGTTGAGGAGTACCTCGCCGACCAGTGGCCCGATGCTGAGCCCCGACCAGACCGCGAGCCCGTAGAGGCCGATCACCCGCCCGCGGCGCTCCGGCGGCGCGATGTCGACGATCCAGGCCGAGCCCGCCGTGAAGACGGTGCCCTCGCCGGCCCCGAGCAGGAGCCGGGCGCCGACCAGCCCAGGGATGCCCAGCGGCAGCAGGTAGAGGAAGCCGGCGACGGCGACCAGGAAGGAGCCGAGCAGGACGGTCGACTTGCGGCCGCGGCGGTCGGCGAGGCGGCCGGCAAAAGGGCGCAGCAGCAGCCCGGTTACGGCGTAGGAGCCGATCACGATGCCGACGGCGATGTCGCCGCCGTCGAGCGGGCCGTGCACGTAGCGCGGCAGGACCGGCAGCACCGCTCCGACGGCGAGCAGGCCGGAGAAGGTGACGGCGAAGACGCCGGCGAAGGCGACGCCGGGCCGCGCCACCGGGGGCGTCGCGGCGGCGCTCACGAGACCAGGGCGGCGAGGCTCTCGACGACGCGGTCGGGCGCGGGCACCGCGGTCGCCGCCTCCTCCCGCGAGGTCGCCCCGCTCAGGACGAGGATCGTCTCCAGGCCCGCCCGCCGCCCTCCCTCGACGTCGGAGGAGACCCGGTCGCCGACCATCGCGACCCGCTCCGCGCCGCCGATCCGCTCGCGGGCCATCTCGAACAGGTGGGCCTCCGGCTTGCCGCCGATCTCCGCCGTCGCCCCGCTAGCCGTCTCGACCGCGGCGAGCACGGCTCCCGTCCCGGGCCAGGGCCCGCCCGGCATCGGCAGGGTAGGGTCGCGGCTGGTCGCGAAGAGCGCTGCGCCACGCTGCAGCGCCAGCGTCGCCGTCAGCAGCTCGTCGTAGTCGAAGCCACGGTGTCCGGAGACCAGCACCGCGTCCGCCTCACGCCCGGCCTCGCCCTCGAGCAGCCTCAGGCCGGCGGCGGCGATCGTCTCGTGGAAGGCCGGGGCGCCGATCGCGAACGCCGTGCGGCCGGTCCCTACGTGCTCAGCCGCAAGCCCGGCCGTGGCTTCGCCGGCGGTGACGATCCGGTCGGGACCGACCTCGACGCCGGCCTCGTTTAGCCGCCGCGCGTACTCGCCGGCCGGCTTGCCCGGGTTGTTGGTGACGAAGACGATCTCGATGCCCGCGTCGGACAGCGCGCGCAGCGCCTCCGCCGACCCCGGTACGAGCTCGCGCCCGACCCAGACGACCCCGTCGAGATCGACCAGCAATCCGTCGAGTTCATCCGCGGCCCCCATGTCGGGGGCAGGCTATTAGGTGAGAGCAGTGGTTCAGTCCGCTCGCTCGATCATCTCGATACGGTGCCAAGCGATGAGCCAGAACGGGCAGGTCGTGATCGCAACGGACGTCTCGCGCCGCTACGGAGAGGGCGAGGCGGCGGTCGACGCGCTGGTCGACGTCAGCACGGGCTTCGACGCGGGACGCTTCACCGCGATCATGGGACCGTCAGGGTCGGGAAAGTCGACCCTGATGCACATCCTCGCCGGCCTCGACAAGCCGACTGCCGGCACGGTCGTCCTCGACGGCGAGGAGATCACCGCCCTCGACGACGGCGAGCTGACCAAGCTGCGCCGCGACAAGCTCGGCTTCGTCTTCCAGTTCTTCAACCTGCTGCCGGTTCTCACCGCCGAGGAGAACCTCGTGCTGCCGCTCTCGATCGCCGGCCGCAAGCCCGACGCCGCCTGGCTCGACCAGCTGGTGCGCACGGTCGGCCTCGAGGATCGGCGCACCCATCGCCCCGCCGAGCTCTCGGGCGGCCAGCAGCAGCGCGTCGCCGTCGCCCGCGCCCTGGTCTCCAAACCGGCTGTCGTCTTCGCCGACGAGCCGACCGGCAACCTCGACTCGAAAGCGAGCGCCGACGTGCTGCGCTTGCTGCGGCAGGCGGTCGACGAGTTCGGCCAGACGGTGATCATGGTCACCCACGATCCGGCCGCCGCCGCCCACGCCGACCGGCTGATCACGCTTCGCGACGGGAAGGTCGTCCACGACGCCGCTCCCGGCTCGGCCGACGAGGTGATCGAGCTGATGAAGACGATCGACTGACGGCCCGCCTGTGACCGGCCTCGCCCTCAAGAGCCTCTGGGCGCGCCGCATCCGCGCCCTGACCACGATCCTGGCGGTGGTGATCGGCGTCGCCTTCGTCGCCGGCACCTACATCCTCACCGACACGACCTTCGCCGCCTTCGACGAAATCTTCGAAGACTCGCTGGCGAAGACGAGCGTCGTGATCACCGCGAAAGAGGAGGTTCGCCAGGAAAGCGGCGAGACGCCGAGCTTCAAGGCAAGCGTGCTCCCGAAGGTGCGGCGGGTGGACGGCGTGCGGCTCGCGACTGGGCAGATTCTCACCGTGGGGGCCTTCTTCGACGAGGAGAACGAAGAGATCGGCAACCAGTTCGCGCCCAAGTTCATCACCTCGATCCTGCCTGAGGAGTTGGAAACGCAGACCTACGTAGAGGGCCGGCCGCCGCGAACCGCCAGGGAAGTGTCGCTTGACGAGAGCGCCGCCGAAGAGGCCGGCCTCGCAATCGGCGACACGCTCAAGCTGGCATCGGTCGAACGGGTCACCGGTTACCGGATCGTCGGGCTGACCAAGCTCGGCGAGGCCTCCTTCGGCGGCGCCAGCTCGGCCGGGCTGATCCTGCCCGAGGCCCAGCGGATCACCGACGAGCGCGGCGAATTCGACCAGATCCTGATCGCGGCCGAGGAGGGCGTCAGCGAAGCCACGCTTGCGCGGCGGGTCGGCGAAGTCACGCCGCCGGACCTGCTCGTCGAGACCGCCAAGCAGAACGCCAAACGCAACTCCGACCAGATCCGCGAAGACATCGGCTTCCTGCGGATCGCGCTACTCGTCTTCGCCTTCGTCGCCCTTTTCGTCGGCGCCTTCCTGATCTTCAACACGTTCTCGATCACCGTTGCCCAGCGGATCAAAGAGTTCGGCATGCTGCGCACTCTCGGCGCCGGTCGCGGCCAGATCCTCAGCTCGGTCGTGGTCGAGGCGCTGGCGATCGGCGTTATCGGCGCCCTGCTCGGGCTCGCCGGCGGCTACGCGATTGCCGTCGGCCTCAACGCGCTCTTCGTCGCGATCGGGATCGACCTGCCGACCACCTCACTGGTGACGAAGGACCGCACGATTGTCGTCTCGCTGCTGATCGGGATCGGCGTCACCCTCGTCTCCTCGCTTATCCCCGCGCTGCGAGCGACCCGCGTACCCCCGATCGCTGCCCTGCTGGCACTCGAGCTGCCGCAGAGCCGCAGGCGTGGCATCGTCGTCGTGGCGCTTGCCGTGCTGCTCAGCGTCGGCGGGCTGGCGATGGTGCTGGCCGGCCTCTTCGGCGGATCGGGCGGCGGTGGGGCTGCCGCGCGGCTGGGCATCGGCGCGGTCGCCGTGCTGCTCGGCGTCTCGCTCTTCAGCCCCCGGCTGGTGCGGCCGCTGGCCTCGCTCGCGGGACGGCCGCTGGAGATGGTGCGCCGCCTCATCGGCCGCCTTGCCCGCGAGAACACGCAGCGTAACCCCGCTCGCACCGCCGTCACCGCGGCGGCGCTGATGATCGGCCTCGCCGTCGTCGCCTTCGTCACCGTCTTCGCCGCCGGCATCAAGAGCTCGATCGCCACCGCGGTCGACGAGAGCTTCCAGGGCGAGCTCGTGCTGCAGAACTCCGATGGCTTCTCGCCGATCTCGCCTCGTGCTGCCGAGGTCGCCCGCCAGGTGCCCGGTGTCGGCCTGGTCTCGACCGTGCGCACCGCGCAGGCGAAGTTGGTTGACGGAGGGGGCAAGGAGCGTGTCTCGGCACTGGCCCCCGACGCTGGCGCCGTGCTGAGCATCGATTGGACCGAGGGTGGGCCGGAGACTCTGAGACGGCTCTCCGACCGCGAAATGATCGTCGACAAGTCCCTCGCCTCTGACAACGGCCTCGAGCGAGGCGACGAGGTGCGCTTCTTGACCCAGATCGGAGCGCGGCCCAATCTCACGGTCGTCGGTGAGTTCGAAGACAAGGCGGAACTGCTCGGCTCGGCGATCGTCACCCAGCCCCTGATGGCACGGGCCTTCGACCAGAGCGACGACATTTTCGACTTCGTCAAGCTGGCGCCGGGCGCGAACGCAGAAAGGGTCCAAGCGGCCTTGATCAAGGCGATGGACCGCGAGTTTCCGGTGGTCGAGGTGCGCAACCAGCAGGAACTGAAGGAAAACCAGGAAGAACAGATCAACCAACTGCTCGGCCTGATCTACGCCCTGCTGGCGCTGGCGGTGATCGTCTCCCTGTTCGGCATCGCCAACACGCTGGCGCTCTCGATCCACGAGCGCACGCGGGAGCTCGGCATGCTGCGGGCGATCGGCATGTCGCGGCGCCAGGTTCGGACGATGATCCGCTACGAGGCGGTGATCACGGCGCTGATCGGGGCGCTGCTAGGCATGGTGATCGGGGTGATCTTCGCGGCGCTGATCGCGCAGCCGCTGAAGGACGAAGGCTTCACCCTCTCCTATCCGGTCGGGCAGCTGATCGTGATGCTGGTCTTCGCCGCCTTTGCCGGAGTCCTCGCCGCGGTTCCTCCCGCCAGGCGCGCTTCGCGCCTCGATGTGCTTCGTGCTCTGCAGTATGAGTAGGCGTCTACCCGTGTCGCAGAAGTCGCTTGACCGCGCTCATCAGCTCCTCGGTGCGCTCGGGCTGGTCCGCTTTGGCTGCGCCAACGACGCAGTGCGCAGCGTGGTCAGAGAGCAGCTCGAGCGCGACCTTGTCCAGGGCGGCCTGGATCGCGGTGACCTGGGTGACGACGTCGATGCAGTAGCGGTCCTCCTCGACCATCCGCTCGACTCCGCGCACCTGGCCCTCGATCCGGCGCAGGCGCTTGAGCACGGCCTCCTTTTCGGCGCTGTAACCGCGGGTCTTCGCCGCGGCGCTCACGAGAGCACCTCCGCCAGCAGCACGGCGCTGCCGAAGATCGCCATCGCGACGGCGATGTAAGCGACGACGCGGACCGGGGGGCCGCCGTGGATGCCGGTCTCGTGGACGACGGCGTGGCCTTTGCCGCGGGCGATCAGCCAGCGGTTGACCGGCATCGCGACCGCGCCGGCGACGATGAGGGCGAAGGAGAGGCTGCCCCAGAAGAGCAGCGAATCCAGGCCCGCCTCCATCGCGCCGGGGACGGTGACGATGATCGCGTTGTCGACGACCTCCATCGTCGCGATGCTCAGCGTGTCCGAGGCGAGCGCGATCGGGATCACCGCCGAGAGGGCGAGGCCGGCGCGCAGCAGCGGCAGGCTGGTCAGGCCGTAGCCGAAGAGGAAGGCGAGGGCGACCGCGAGCACCACCGTGCCCAGGTTCGAGAAGCCGAGCGCGGTGCCGATCGCCATCCCGGCGATCTCACCGATCGCACAGCCGGTCAGGCAGTGCAGGGTCGCGCTGATTGCCACTGCGGTCAGGGCCCTTCCCTCGGTCGGCATTGCGTGATGCTCGTGGTCGTGAGCGTGAGCGGCGGCGTCCATGCGGGCTCCTCGAAATCTCAGTTGGCCGGTCTGGGAGTCAGCGTAGCAAATACCCCCAGGGGGTATCTAGGACAAGCCGCTGGCGATCGCGGCGGTGAGCTCGAGCATCGCTGCGCGGGCAGCGCCGCTGACTGCGGTCATGTTGGCGAAGCCGTGGATCAAGCCGGAATGGCGCCGCAGGGTGACTTGCACGCCGGCGTCGCGCATCCGCGCCGCGTAGGCCTCGCCCTCGTCGCGCAGAGGATCGAAGCCGGCGGTGGTGACGTAGGCCGGAGGCAGCCCGCTGAGGTCGGCGGCGCGCAGCACCGAGATGCGTGGGTCGGCGCGATCGGCGCCGGGCGGCAGATAGTGGTGCTCGAACCAGTCCATGTCCGCTCGCGTCAGCAGGAAGCCCTCGGCGAACTCCTCGCGCGAGCGGTGGCCGCCAACCGCGTCGGTTACCGGGTAGATCAATGCCTGCATGGCCGGCCGCGGGCCGCCGTCCTCGCGGGCGAGGAGGCTGAGCGACGCGGCGAGGTTTCCGCCGGCGCTGTCACCGGCAACGGCGATGCGCGCCGGGTCGGCGCCCAGCCGCGAGTTGCCCACCGCCGCCCAGCGGTAGGCGGCCAGCGCATCCTCGACCGCGGCGGGAAAGGGGTGCTCGGGGGCGAGGCGGTAGCCGGCCGCGAGCACCGCGGCGGGGGTGTTGAGGGCGAGGAAGCGGCAGACGCTCTCGCAGGTGTCGAGACCGCCGATCGTCCAACCGCCGCCGTGGAAGTAGACGATCAATGGCCGGTCCTCGAGCCCCAGGCCCGGCGGCTCGTAGAAACGCGCCGGGATCGTTCCCGCCGGGCCGGGAATCGCCAGGTCTGTGACCACAGGAGCCGCCGGCCGCGGCCCTGCTGCCGCGGCTGCGCCAGCCTGAATCCGGGCACGGGCCTGCGCTGGAGCAAGCGTCCCCGACTCCGAGGCCGAGTCGTCGCGGGCCAGCCGTGCCAGCTTCAACAGCGTCTGCATCTCACACGCGAGCACTTGCCCGTCACGCTTGGCGGGCGCACCGAAAATCGCCCGCTGTAAGCCACTTGGCAATGCGCAGGCGCCTCGCAGGATCCTGTGCTCGACGGAGGTCGGCAGCCGGGGCGGGGGCACGACGATTGCGCAGGCTATGGGATTCGGCGATGGTGGGAGTGTCGAGTTCCGGTTAAGTAAGGACGGATCTCACACGAAGGTTGCACCGGCGGGTGTAACGTCGCGATGAGGCGCAATGGAGGCAGCGACTACAACGGCTCCGCGGACGGTCACTGGACCTGTGCAGCGACGCCTTCCGCCGGGACCGCCTTTGCCTCGCCCGGCTCAGACGGCGATCTGGTCGCGCCAAGCGCGGCGGATGCTGTTCTCCTGCCAGGACCGCTACGGCGACATGTTCACGCTCAAGATCGCCTACGAAGGCACATGGGTGATCCTGGCCGATCCGAGTGCGGTCAAGCAGGTCTTCACCGGCGACCCGAGCGTCTACCACGCTGGCGAGGGAAACCAGATCCTCGCCCCGATCCTCGGTCGCAACTCGATTCTCGTCCTCGACGAGAAGCCCCACATCGGTCAGCGCCGCCTGCTGCTGCCGCCCTTCCACGGCGAGCGGATGCAGGGCTATGGCGAGACGATGGCGGAGATCGCCGCCGCGGAGATCGAGAGCTGGCCGGCGGGGACCCCGTACGAACTGCGTCCGCGAATGCAGGCGATCACCCTGGACATCATCCTGCGCACCGTCTTCGGTGTGCGCGAGGGGGAGAGGATGGCCGAGCTGCGCGACGCCCTGCGCGATTTCCTCGATCTCACGACCAATCCGCGCGTGCTGTTGCCGGTGCTTCTGGTCGGTCCCGGGCGAGTGCGCGGGATCGGCCCCTTCCGGCGCCGCATCGACCGGGTCGACCAGCTGATCTACCGCGAGATCGCCGAGCGCCGCCGGGATGGGAATCTGGACGAGCGCGACGACATTCTCTCGCTGCTGGTCGGCGCCCGCCACGAGGACGGCAGCCCGATGAGCGACGAGGAGATGCGCGACGAGCTGTTGACCCTGCTCGTCGCCGGGCACGAGACCACCGCTACCTCGCTCGCCTGGGCGGTCGAGCGGCTCAGCCGTCACCCGGAGAAGCTCGATCGTCTCCGCGCGGAGGTCGAAGCCGGCTCGGAGGACTACCTGACCGCGACGATCCAGGAGACGCTGCGGCTGCGCCCAGTGATCTCGATCGTCATCCGCCGCCTCACCGAGTCAGTGGAGATCGGTGGCTACGAGCTGCCCGCGGGTGTGTCGGCGGTGCCGAGCATCTACCTGGTCCACCGCAACCCAGAGATCTATCCCGACCCGGAGTCCTTCAAGCCCGAGCGCTTCCTCGACAACCCACCCGGCACCTACACCTGGATCCCCTTCGGGGGTGGCGTCCGCCGCTGCCTCGGCGCCTCCTTTGCCCAGTTCGAGATGGCAGTGGTCCTAAAGGAGCTGGTCAAACGCCGCCAGATCCGTCCAGCTGACCCAAGGCCCGAGCGAATCTTCAGGCGAGCCATCACCGAGACCCCCCGCCACAACGCCCGAGTCGTGCTCAGCTAGCGATGGCGAAGGAGGATCGGGCACCCTCCCACTGAGGCTCCCGGACAGGCAAGTCGCAGTTCGCCGAGCGATCCAGCTGCGCAACGGCCTCAGGGGGAGGGTGCCCGATCCTCCTCACCTCGGCGGCTCAGCCGCAACCCGTGTTGTTGCCGCAGCTGGAACACGTGTAACACGAGCCGGTGCGCTGCATCATGCCGCCGCACTGCTCGCAGGCGGGGCCGAGGTCGAGGCCGGACATCTTGGCCGGGAGGACCGGTGGGGTTTCGGTGAAGGCCGACGCCGCCGGCACCGCCTCGCCGCCGCTCGCCCTCGCCTTCTCGGCGCCGTTGCCGTTGCCCGGCTTGGAGTGGCCGTTGCCGCCGTTGGCCGGCCCGGCGGTGTCGGTGGCGATCCCGAGGCCGAGCTGGGAGGTCTCCGCCTCTTGCTTGGCTCGAACCTCCGTGGTCATGATCCCCAGTTCCTCCAGCGTCTCGGTGTCCTCGATGAAGCGGCTGGCGACCCAGCGCATGATGTAGTCGGGCAGCGATTTGGCGAAGGGGATCTCGGGGTTGCCGGTAATACCCTCCGGCTCGAAGCGCATGTAGCTGAACTTGCGCACGAAGTCTTCGAGCGGCACGCCGTACTGGAGGCCAAGCGAGATCGCCGTGGCGAAGGCGTTCATCAGCCCCCGCATCGTCGAGCCCTCCTTGCCGATGTCGGTGAGGAAGATCTCGCCGACCGAGCCGTCCTCGTATTTGCCGGCGGTGATGTAGCCCTCGTGGCCGGCGATCGAGAACTTGTGGGTGATCGATTCGCGCTCGCGCGGCATCCGCTTGCGCTCCGGCGGCGCCGCGACGACCTCAGCCTCGGCCTCCTTCTCGTCCTGCGCATCGGTGCGCAGCGCCTGGGCGGTCTTGGAGCCGTCGCGGTAGATCGCCAGCGCCTTGAGGCCGCCCTTCCAGCCGCGCGTGTAGGCGTCGGCGATGTCCTCGACCGTCGCCGACTGGGGCAGGTTGACCGTCTTCGAGATCGCGCCGGAGATGAAGGGCTGGGTCGCGGCCATCATGTCGATGTGGCCGGTGTGCGAGATCGCCCGCTCGCCGACCGCGACGTCGAAGATCGGCAGGTGCTCGTCCTTCAGGCCCGGCGCGCCGACGATCGTCGCGTTCTCGGTGATGTAGGCGTTGATCTGATCGACCTCGGCGTCGCTATAGCCGAGACGGCTGAGGGCCAGCGGGACCGAGCGGTTGACGATCGTCATCTGCCCGCCGCCGACCAGCTCCTTGAACTTGACCAGCGAGAAGTCGGGCTCGATCCCGGTGGTATCGCAGTCCATCAGGAAGCTGATCGTCCCCGTCGGCGCCAGCACCGTCGCCTGCGCGTTGCGATACCCGTGCTCCTCACCCAGCTCGACCGCTTCGTCCCAGGCCGTCTGCGCTGCCTCGAGCAGGTCGCCTTTGATCCCGGTCGGGTCGACGTCGTAGGAGGCGTCGCGGTGCATCCGCATGACGCCGTTGTGGGCCTCGCGGTTCTTCTCGTACTCGTCGTAGGGCCCGGTCGCGCCGGCGGCGATCTCCGCCGACTGGCGGTAGGCGCGCCCGGTCATCAGCGCCGTGATCGCGGCGGCGACGTTGCGGCCCTCGTCGGAGTCGTAGGGCAGCCCGTCTGACATCAGCAGCGCGCCGAGGTTGGCGTAGCCGAGGCCGAGCTGGCGGAAGGCGTTGGCGTTCTCGCCGATCTGCTCGGTCGGGTAGCTGGAGAAGCCGACGACGATCTCCTGGGCGAGGAAGACGACGTCGACCGCGTGCTTGAAGTCCTCGACGTCGAAGCTGCCGTCCTCGCGGCGGAACCGCATCAGGTTCAGGGAAGCGAGGTTGCAGGCCGAGTCGTCGACGTGCATGTACTCGCTGCACGGGTTGGAGGCGTTGATCCGACCGGACTCCGGCGAGGTGTGCCAGCGGTTGATGATCGTGTCGTACTGGACGCCGGGATCGGCGCAGCGCCAGGCGGCGTCGGCGATCTGGTTCATCAGGTCGCGCGCCGGCAGCGTCTTGGTCGCCTCGCCGGTCGTGCGCGCGGTCAGGCTCCAGTCCTCGCCGGCCTCGACCGCCTCCATGAACTCGTCGGTGACCCGCACCGAGTTGTTGGCGTTCTGGTACTGGATCGAGGTGAAGCCCTCGCCGTCGATCGACATGTCGAAGCCGGCGTCGCGCAGGGCACCCGCCTTCTCCTCCTCTTTGGCCTTGCACCAGATGAAGTGCTCGACGTCGGGGTGGTCGACGTCGAGGACGACCATCTTCGCCGCGCGCCGCGTCTTGCCGCCCGACTTGATCGTCCCCGCCCAGGCGTCGGCGCCGCGCATGAAGCTGACTGGCCCGGAGGCGAGCCCGCCCTTGGAGAGAGGCTCGACCGAGCCGCGGATGTTGGAGAGGTTGATCCCCGAGCCCGAGCCGCCGCGGAAGATCATTCCCTCCTTGGTGTTCCAGTCGAGGATCGACTCCATCGAGTCGTCGACGCTGAGGATGAAGCAGGCCGAGCACTGCGGGCGCTCCTCGAAGCCGACGTTGAACCAGACCGGCGAGTTGAAGGCAGCCTTCTGGTTGAGCAGGATCGAGGTCAGCTCGGCCTCGAAGGCGTCGGCGTCCTCGTCGGAGGCGAAGTAGCCGCCCTCGCGCCCCCAGCCCGAGATCGTCCCCGCGACCCGGCCGATCATCTGTTTGACCGAGCTCTCGCGCTGCTCGCTCCCCATCTGCCCGCGGAAGTACTTCTGGGCGACGATGTTGGTCGCGTTCTGGCTCCAGCTCTTGGGGAACTCGACCCCGCGCTGCTCGAAGGCCGGCGCGGCGGGATCGCCGATCACCGCGTCGCGGATCTCCCACTCGATCTCGTCGAAAGGATGCGTGCCCTGCGAGGAGAAACGGCGTTCGATAGCCAGGCCCTTGAGACCGTTTTTCGGAGCACTGGTGGCGGTCTGGGACATCGAACTTCTCCTCTCGAGGCGTTTTAGGGGGAGCTGCCCAGGATTGCCAGTTGTTCGGACGGAACACGGGTCCTCTGCCGCAAATAAGGAAGGTTTCTTTCCTCCTCAATGGTTGCAAGTCGACAGCGGCGCCTCTGAGAAAGTGCTGATTCGCACTAAATTGCCGGAAAAATTTTCAGAGGAGAATTCGCGGGATAGCCTTTTTTTGGCTCTATAGAAGGGAAAACACCCCCATTTAATCACTCAACTATTTCTTTTCAAAATCGCCTTTTTTCGTCCGGAGGAAAGGGATACCTTGATACGGAGACTCGATAACCACCAGATAGACATGGTCAGTCGCATGGGCGCTGACGATCAGAGAAGGAATGGCGGACCCAGGTTGCTAGTCCACGCTAGGGCTGGAAGTGACCCTGATGAGGCTAGGTCTGAAAAGACCTACTGACTGACTTCCAGTCCTGGCGTACCGCCACAGTTCACGGGGAGAACCGATCGTCTGCGGTGGTTGGGTCCGCGTTTCATATCCTCGGCACTGGTTCGGACGGAAATTTCAAGCCAACCCCGGATGTTTTGCGGAATTTCCGGGACGCGATAAACGACTGGGGGTAACCTCCGAACATGGTCGATGAGCTGCGCAGGGGCGCAGAGCGGATGGGTGAGCGCGCCAGCGCCGCTCGGAACGCCGCCACTGAGAAAGCAGAATCCGCCAAGGAAGCTGCAACCGAGGCGATCGCCTCGGTCAAGCCGCGGCTGCGTGGCGTCTCACACGAGTGGGCCTTCTTCATCTCACTCGTCCTAGGTGCGGCGCTGATCATCGCCGCGAAGACGCCGCAGGCGACCCTGGCCGTCGCGATCTACGCGGTCAGCCTCTCGGCCCTGCTCGGCACCAGCGCCCTCTACCACCGGGTCAACTGGAAGCGGCCCGACGTGCGCCGCTGGATGCGCCGCCTCGATCACTCGATGATCTTCTTCCTCATCGCCGGCACTTACACGCCGTTCGCCCTGCTCGTCCTCGACGGCCCGCTGGCCGACGCGATCCTCGCCGTGGTTTGGATCGGAGCTGTGATCGGGGCGATCGTCGAGATGGTCTGGATCGAGCACCCCAAATGGGTCGCCGCCCTCGTCTACATGTCACTGGGCTGGGTCGCCGTAGTCGCCTTCCCCGGCATGTGGGAGGAGATGGGTGTGGGCGGCACCCTCCTGGTCGCCGCTGGAGGCTTGCTTTACACCGTGGGCGCCGTCGTCTACGCCACCCAACGCCCAAATCCCAGCCCGCGGGTCTTCGGCTACCACGAGGTCTTCCACGCCCTGGTGATCCTCGCCGCCGCAGCCCACTTCGCGGCGGTCGCCTTCTTCGCCTTGCCCGCGGCTTAGGCTGCCCAGATGAAGGGTTGATGCCTCCGTGGGGGACACAACCCTTCCATTTGTGTGGATGAGGCGGTTTGTGTGGATCAGGCGGCGATGGGCGCGGCGGCCTCGAACTCCGCTGCCGCGACCAGCTCGGCGAGGATCCCCTCTAAGCGCTCGGCCTGCTCGGGAGGAAGCTCCAGTCGATCGCCATGGCGCAGATTTGCCGCGTGGGCTATGGGGAGTTCGACCTCGATCACCCGGCCGCCCATTGCTCCCACCACCTTGCGCAGCTCTGCCTGGGCCCAGACGGCGCCGAACATGCCGGTCGAGGCGCCGATTACCGCCGTCGGCTTTCCGTTCAGGGCGCTCTTGCCCGCTGGGCGGGAGGCCCAGTCGAGGGCGTTCTTGAGCTGGCCCGGGATCGAGTGGTTGTACTCGGGGGTGGCGATCAGGACTGCGTCGGCGCCGCGGATCGCCTCGCGTAGCTCGCGCACCGACTCAGGCACGTCGCGCACTTCCACGTCCTCGTCGTAGGGCGGGATCTCGGCCAACCCCTCGTAGGGGACCAGCTCAGCCCCGGCGGGCAGCCGCTCGGCGGCCGCCCGCAGCAGGGCGCTGTTGTGCGACTCGCGTCGCAAGCTTCCCGAGATGCCCAGCACCCTCATCGCTTACTCGCCCTCCTCGACCAGCTCCAGCTCGACCGCGATGCTCACCTCGTAGTCGAGGACCTCGCCGCCGCTCGGCAGCTCCGCCTGCCAGTCGAGCCCGAAGCTGCGCCGGTCCACGCTCGCCTCCAGCGAGAGCCCGACGCGGGGCTTGCCGGCGAGGTCGGCGCCGAGCTGCACGAAGCGCCCGCTTGCCTCGACCTCACGGGTCTCGCCGCGGATCCCGAGCTCGCCCCGGATCGTCGCCGAGCCGTCCTCGGCAACCTCCAGCGCGCTCGACTCGAAGCGCAGCTGGGGATAGCGCTCGGCGTCGAAGAACTCGGGGGAGAGGAGGTGGCCCTTCAGCTGCGGCTCGTCGATCTGGATGCTGGTGACGTCGACGCTGCCCTCGAGCCTCGGGCTCCCGCCGCCGCTGAGCTCCGCCTCGTACTCGCCGAAGCCGCTGCGAAAGGTCGAGACGCCGTTGTGGACGACGGCGAAGCCGATCGAGGAGTGGACCGGATCGACGACGTAGGTGCCAGCGGGGACCTGCTGCTGAATCGTTTGCGTGCTCATCTCGATGTCTCCTTGGTTGTTGCCTGATAAACCTTTGACTAGGAAACAATCGTAGCAGAAGTAGTTAGCAAGTCAACTATTGACTAGGCAATATTCATCTGGGATCATGGCTCTATGAGTGAGCAAGCCACCGTGCCGGCCCAGGCGTCAAATGGAGCGCCGGCGGCGCCCGCCCCCACGCCTCACGGCGAGGCGTGGGGCGCGCTCACCCGCACCCACGCGGCGATCGTCGGCCGTTTGCAGGAAGCACTGGCGGCGTCCGACTTCCCGCCGCTGCCTTGGTACGAGGTACTGGCTACCGTCGCCGACGCCCCCGAGCAGCGGATGAAGATGGGGGAGCTGGCCGAGGCGATGGTGATCACCCGCGGCGGCCTGACCAAGCTGGTCGACCGCCTGATCAAGGCCGGCCTAATGGAGCGAACCTTCTGCGAGACCGACCGCCGGGTCAGCTACGCGACCCTGCTTCCCGCTGGCCAAGATCTACTGGAAGAGATGCGCCCGGTAGTGGTCGACGAGCTGAAGACCGCCTTCGCCGTCAATCTCACCGACCCCGAAGCAAACGAGCTCCAGCGAATGCTCGAACGAGTCCGCTCTTCAGCCTGCGGCGCCTCCTAGGCCAGCGCCGCAGCGGCACGCTCTTTGGCGGCCTCGATCAGGGCCAGCACCTGCGTCTCTTCGCCGCCGCGGATCAGCTCGACCGGATCGGGATCGCCGTTGACGATGCCCTCGAAGAACTCCTTGCGGTCCTGGTAGGTCGGCAGCGTCCCCTTCGCCCAGCCGCGGGCGTCGTTGAGGATCACTGCCAGCCTCGCGTACTCCTCGCCGAACAGCTCGGAGACCTCGCGCTTCATCCGCTTCGCCAGCGCCGGCGATGCGCCGGCGGTCGAGATCGCTATCGCCAGCGGCCCGGTGCGGACGATCGCCGGCAGGATGAAGTTGCAGAGCGGCGGCACGTCGACGATGTTGACCAGCATCGCTCGCTTCTCGGCGTCGTCGAAGACAGCGATGTTGACGTCGGTGTCGCTGGTGCAGGCGATCGCCATGAAGACGCCCTCGAGGTCCGCGGCACCCGCGTAGGTGCGCTTCTCCCACTCGATCGAGCCCTCCGCGGCCAGCGACTCCAGCTCGGGGTGGGCGACCGGGGCGATCAGGGTCACGTCGGCGTCGCAGGCGAGCAGCCCCTCGACCTTCTCTAGGCCGATGTCGCCGCCGCCGACCACCAGGCAGCGCCGCCCCTTCAGTTTCAGGCAGGCGATGTAGAAGGGGGTCTCGAGCATGTCGCGCACGCACGACTGGTCGCAGATCCCCTTGCGGAGCTGGCAGACGCACTCCTTGCCGGCGTAGGCCTGGGCGGGCATAGGCAAAAGACTAGTGGCCGGCTAGATCGAGTCCAGCGTCAGCCGCAGACCGTCGGCGACGCTGGTCGTCGCCCGCCAGCCGAGCTCGCGCTCGGCCTTGCTCGCATCGAGCGAGATTCGCTGCACCTCGCCGGCGCGGGCGGGGGCGAGCTCAGGGGTAAATCCCTCGGCTCCGTCGATCTCGGCGAGCAATCGCGCCAGCTCGAGCACGTCGGTCTCGATGCCGCTGCCGATGTTGACTGGCCCGCTGAACGAGCTTTCCGCCGCAGCCAGCGCCGCCGCCACCACGTCGCCCACGTATATGTAGTCGCGGGTCTGGGTGCCGTCGCCGAACACGGTCGGGCGTTCGCCGGCCCGCAGCCGGCCACAGAAGATCGCGATCACGCCTGCCTCGCCCAGCGGGTCCTGGCGCGGTCCGTAGACGTTGCCGAGCCGCAGGCTCACCCCGGAGAGGCCGTAGAGCCGTTCGTAGAGCGCCAGGTATCCCTCGGCGGCGAACTTGCTCTGGCCATAGGCGGACAGCGGCGCGATCGGCGTGCTCTCGTCGAGCGGCAGCTGCTGCCCGTCTCCCTCGCCGTAGATCGCGCCGCCGGTGGAGACGAAGACGATCCGGGATGCGCCAGCCGTCCTCATCGCCTCGAGCAGGTTGGCGGTGCCGCCGACGTTGACGGCGGCGTCATAGGCCGGATCTTCGATCGAGCGGCGCACGTCGATCTGTGCGGCGAGGTGGAAGACGATCTGCGGCTGCGCTGCAGCCATCAGCTCGGTCAGCCCGGCGGCGTCGCGGATATCGAGTTCGGCCAGCTCGCCGCCGATGGCAAGGGCGCCGTCGAGGTTCTCGCGCCGCCCGGTGGAGAGGTCGTCGACCACCGTCACGGTGTCGCCGCGGGCGAGCAGCGCGTCGACCAGGTTCGAGCCGATGAATCCCGCTCCGCCGGTGACCAGTGCCCTCATCGCGCCGATCCTATGGGGATCGGCGGGCGGCCGCCCCGATTGCATCGCCGAACGCCCCTGCTACCCTCGCCGCCCCATGCGACTGATAGTCACCGAGAAGAACAACAGCGCCAAGAAGATCGCCGACATCCTCGGCCGCGGCGAGGCGAAGGAAGACAAGACCTTCAAAGTCCCCTTCTATACCTGGACCGACGAGGGCGGCAGCGATCACCGGACGATCGGGCTCAAGGGCCACGTGCTCGGTCCCGCCTTCCCCGAGGGCTACTCGAACTGGCAGAAGACGGACCTGCACGACCTGATCGACGCCGAGCTGATCAAGGAGCCGACCGACAAAAACGTCGTCAAAGCGATCAAAAAAGTCGCCAAAGAGGCCGACGAGCTGGTGATCGCGACCGACTTCGACCGCGAGGGCGAGCTGATCGGCCTCGAGGCGCTGGAGGAGATGCTCGACTCCAACCCCGACCTCGGCTCCCGCGAGGGCACCGCCGACGGCAGCCTGGTGATCCAGAGGGCCCGCTACTCGGCGCTGACCAAGGAAGAGATCGAGCGCGCCTTCGGCGACCTCGACACGCTCTCCTACCCGCTCGCCAACGCAGGCGCCGCCCGCCAGGACATCGATCTGCTCTGGGGCGCGACCCTGACCCGGGCCGTCTCGCTCGCCAGCCGCCGCTTCGGCTCCAACTTCCTCTCCGTCGGCCGCGTCCAGAGCCCGACCCTGGGCCTGATCGTCGAGCGCGAGATGGAGCGCCGCGCCCACGTCGCCAAACCGTTCTGGGAACTGTTCGCCAAGTTCCAACACACCGACGGCAGCTTCGAGGCCCACCACGCCACCGACAAATTCTGGGAGAAAGCCGAGGCCGACGCGGCGTTCGCCGGCACCTCGGGCCCCGGCACGGTCAAGTCGGTGACGGCGCGCAAGAACACGCGCAAACCGCCGACTCCCTACAACACCACCGCCTTCAGCACCGACGCTTCCAGCCGCCTCGGCATCACCCCCGCCAGCGCGATGCGGATCGCCGAGGACCTCTACATGGACGGCTTCATCTCCTACCCACGCACCGACAACACGGTCTACCCGGCCTCGCTGCCGGTGCGCGAGCTGGTCTCCTCACTGGTCCGGGTCAAGGAGTTCTCCGCCGCCGCCGGCCTGCTCGACGGCGAGCTGAAAGCGACCCGCGGCAAAAAAGAGACCACCGACCACCCGCCGATCTACCCGACCCAGGCGATCCACCCGGGCGCCCTCGAGGGGTCGAAGAAGCGCGTCTACGAACTCGTCGTGCGCCGCTTCCTCGCCACCTTCAGCCCGCCGATGATCACCGAGTCGACCCGGGCCGACATCGAGGCCGGCTCGGAGACCTACTTCGTTCGCGGCTCGGTCGTCGTCGACCCCGGCTATGCAGGCATCTACACCTACGCCCGCTCCGCCGACGAGGAGATCCCCGCCCTGAAGGAGGGCCAGCAGCTCGACCTCGACGGCGAGCCCTGGATCGTCGACAAGGAGACCCAGCCGCCGGGCCGGATCTCGCAGGCCAAACTGATCGAGATGATGGAGGAGCGCGGCCTCGGCACCAAAGCCACCCGCGCCGACATCATCCAGAAGCTCTTCGACCGGGGCTACGTCTACAGCAACCCGCCGGTCCCCTCGGAGACCGGGATCGCCCTCTACGAGGCCTTCAAGAACTACGTGCCGGCGATGGCGACGCCTGAGATGACCGCCCAGCTCGAGGCGGAGATGGACCGGATCGCCGCCGGCGAGATGACCAAGGGCGCCGTCGTCGGCGAGAGCCGCGAGCTCCTGCACAAGACCTGGACCGAAATCGACGGCAGTCGCGAGGACCTGGCGAAAGTGATCTGGAAAGGGATGGACGAGGACCGCATCCTCGGCCCCTGCAAAGTCTGCGAGGAAGCGGGCCGCAAGAAGGAGGACGGCTCGCCGCACATGCTGCGGATCATCCGGGCGAAAAAATCAGGGAAAAGGTTTGTGGGATGCACTGGGTGGACCCTCGACGACCCCGAGTCCTGCGACCAGACTTTTCCGCTGCCCCAGCGCGGTGACGTCTTCAAGCTCGAAGACCGCTGCTCGGTCTGCGGCGAGACCCCGCGGCTCAAAGTCGTCCCCTTCCGCGGCCGGCCCTGGAACCTCTGCCTCAACGATGACTGCGAGTCGATGCAGGAGATGAAGAAACGCCGGGCCGAGCGCGAAGCGGCGAAAGCGGCGAAAGCGGCGATGAGCAAAAAACCGCCGGTCGTGGGCGACGAGGACGCGCCGAAGAAGAAAGCCAAAGCGTCCAAGGCAGACACCGCCACGCGGGGGCGCAAACGCGCCAAAGCCGCGGCCAAAGGCTGAGGCCCCCGGCGTTGTTCATTTCCCTGGAGGGAGTGGACGGGTCAGGCAAGAGCACGCAGGCGAGGCTGCTCGCCGAGGCGCTCGGCGACGAGACCCTGCTGATCCGCGAGCCGGGGGGGACCGAAGCGGCCGAGCGGATCCGCGAGCTGCTCGCCGACCCGGCTCTGCAGCTCGACTCCTTCGCCGAGCTGCTGCTCTTCTCGGCCGCGCGCGCCGACCTGTTGGCGCGGGTCGTGCGGCCGGCCTTGGACGACGGCGGCACCGTCGTCGCCGACCGCTTCGCCGACTCCAGCGTCGCCTACCAGGGCGGCGCCCGCGGGCTTGGCACCAGCCACGTGCTGGCGCTCGTCGATACGACCATCGACGGCCTCTGGCCGGACCTGACCCTCTACCTGCGGATCGATCCCGAGGTCGGCCTGGGGCGAGCCGACGGCGAGGACCGCTTCGAGGCAGAGGGGTTGGAGCTGCAGCGAGCGGTCGCCGAGGCCTATGACGAGATCGCCTTGATCGCGTCGGACCGGGTTGTCGTCGTCGACGCAAACGGGGGTGTCGAAGAGGTTCATGCGCGGGTGATGGGGGTCGTTAGGGATCATGCCGGCTGACCCGCGGGTCCTGTCACGGCGGCCCTCCCCCATGTGCTCGGACTCGCTTCGCGAGCCCTCCGCTATGGGGGCCCCCCGCCACCGTGCCACCCACGGGAGAAAGGTATGACTGCCCCGGCAACCCACCAGCCGCGGGCACAGATGGCGCTGGATGCGGCGCTGAGAAGCGGCCCGTCGCATGCGTATTTATTCAGAGGGCCGCGGGGCGCCGGTAAGCGCGAGATGGCGAGAGCGTTTGCTGCTGAGATCCTTGCGGGAGCCGCTGAGGACGCAGACGACGCGCGCCGCCGTGCCCTGCTCGATCCCTCTCCGCATCCAGACCTCGTCTGGATCGCGCCCAAGGGCGCCCAGCACATGGTCGAGGAGGTCCGTGAGCAGGTGATCCGCGCCTCCGCCTACCGGCCGTATGAGGGCGGCAAGCGGGTCTTCGTGGTCGAGGCGGCGGAGGCGATGCGCGACGAGAGCCAGAACGCCCTGCTGAAGACGCTGGAGGAGCCGCCCGAGTTCGTCCACCTGATCTTGCTCAGCTCCGAACCGGAAGCGCTACTGGAGACGGTCGCCTCGCGCTGCCAGCCGGTCGACTTCGCTCCACTACCGACCGAGGCCATCGAAGCTGAGCTGCGCGAAGAAATGGATGGGGGCATCGATCCAGACGAGCTCACCGCCGCCGTCCGTCTCTCCGCCGGCGACCTCACGCTCGCTCGGTTCCTGCTGTCCGCCGCCGGCCGCGAGCTCCGGGTCGCTGCGCTTGCGTGTGCGGGAGCAGTCGGACCTGGTTCGGCGGACACTCAGCGCGAAGGCGTGTCCGAC
>JBEVMR010000079.1:0-5768 GCA_040508545.1 Solirubrobacterales bacterium | reverse complement strand
GCCGCGCCGCCGGCTTCGGGCACGACGGTCGACTTGAAAGTCGAAAGCTCGACCGACCCCGTGCCGCTGTTCGCCGGACCGGTAGACACCGCACCGCATGCGGTCGACGGCGGCGACGGCAGCGGGCCGCACCCTTGCGCGGGCGCGCCGGGGGCGACTCCCGTCCCCACCGCCACCGGTGCGCTCGACGACGGCCTGCGCGCCGCGGGCATCTCGTGGCAGGGCAACTGGAACCCAAGCTTCCGCGACTTCTTCATCGAGCGCATCGGCCCTCACGCCTCGACTCCCCCCGACGACTACTGGTCGCTCAGCGTCAACGGCCGCTTCTCTTCAGGCGGCTGCCTCGCCCAAATCAGCGATGGCGACGAAGTCCGCTTCTTCTACGGGCCGCTGTTCGGCGCGCCGCCGGAGCTGAGCCCCACCGGGGCGGCGGGCGGGGCATCAGAAGGCCAGGGGACGGGCGGAGGGCGGGCGGGCACTGACGCTGCCCGAAAGCCGGCCGAGCTCCGCCGGCTCGCCCGGGGAGCGAGCCGCTTCCTGCGACACAACGACGGCCCAGGCAGCGAGTGGGCCGAGCTGGCCTTGGCGCTGCGCGGAGGCCAGGATCCCGCGGGCGACGCGCAACTGCTCGCGGAGCGGCTCCTCGACCGCTTCCCAAGTAGCGCCTCCCCCGATGAGGTCGACTCGGTCGCCATCAACGCATGGGCGCTGGCGGTCAGCGGCAGATACACGGCTGCGCGTCGCGCGGCTAACACTGTTCGCGCGGCCCAAGCTCCCGAGGGTGGCTTCCCCGTCGTTCGCGGAGGCAGCCCGAACGCGCAGAGCACCGGCGTCGCTCTGATCGCCCTCCGCGTCGCCGGCCTCGGCCCCCGCCCAAGCGTTTCGCCGGGCGGCCCCACCCCACTCGACTACCTAGCGTCTCTCGCTCGTCGCAACGGCTCGATCGCCTATGCCAGGGGGAGCGCTCTCACCCCCGTCTGGACCACGGCCCAGGCGCTGCTCGGGCTGACGAGCCGAGTTCGGCTGCTCGATCTCGACATCGCCGCGGCTGCCGGCTGAATACGCTGCCGGTACCACGACTTCGATGGAGGAACCGACTTGACCGAGCAGCTCTGGGGTGGCGAGACCACCAAGGCCGTTGAGAACTTTCCCGTCTCCGGTGAGCGGGTTCCCGCTCCCGTCGTCCGCTGGCTGGGACGGCTGAAGGCAGCCGCGGCCCGGGTCAACGGCGAGCTGGGCGGCCTCGACGCGGATCTCGCCGCGCGGATCGCCGACGCCGGCGACGCGGTCGCCGCGGGCGAGCACGACGACCAGTTCCCGGTCGACGTCTTCCAGACCGGCTCCGGCACCTCCTCGAACATGAACGCCAACGAGGTGCTCGCCAACCTCGCCGGTGACGGGGCCCACGCCAACGACCACGTCAACATGGGCCAGTCCTCCAACGACGTCTTCCCCTCCGCGGTCCACCTGGCCGCGCTCGGCGAGGTCACCCACGACCTGTTGCCGGCGATGGAGGGGCTGCAGGCGGCGCTCGAGGAGAAGGCCGAGCGCTTCGCCGACACGGTCAAGGCCGGCCGCACGCACCTGATGGACGCGGTGCCGGTCACCCTCGGCCAGGAGTTCGGCGGCTACGCGGCGCAGGTCCGGCTCGGGATCCAGCGGGTCGAGGGAACGTTGCGCCGGGTCGGCCAGATCCCGCTCGGCGGCACCGCCACCGGCACCGGCCTCAACACCCACCCCGAGTTCGCCGCCAAGGTGCGCGAGAAGCTGGCCGAGGACACCGGCCTGGTGATCTCCGAGCCGCTTGACCCGTTCGAGGCGCAGGGCAACCGCGACGCCCTGGTCGAGCTATCGGGCGCACTCAAGGTCTACGCCGTCTCGCTCAACAAGATCGCCAACGACCTGGCGCTGATGGGCTCCGGCCCGCGCGCCGGCCTCGCCGAGCTGCGCCTGCCGGAGCT
Organism: Solirubrobacterales bacterium; assembly: GCA_040508545.1. Taxonomy (GTDB): domain Bacteria; phylum Actinomycetota; class Thermoleophilia; order Solirubrobacterales; family 70-9; genus VRUE01. Next base: position 3,807 of record JBEVMR010000079.1, on the reverse strand, counting down.
GCAAAAAGGCTCCTCGATCATGCCCGGCAAGGTCAACCCGGTGATCCCGGAGGTCGTGATCCAGGTCGCCGCCCAGGTGATCGGCAACGACACCGCGATCACCGTCGCCGGCAGCCAGGGCCAGTTCGAGCTCAACGTGCGCGTGCCCCTGATCGCCCGCAACCTGCTCGACTCGGTGAAGCTGCTGGCCTCCGCCTCGCGCCTGCTGAACGAGAAATGCGTCGCCGGAATCGAGGCCAACGAGGAGATGACCGAGCGCCACGCCGAGGCCACCCTGGCGACGGCCACCGCGCTCAATCCCCACATCGGCTACGACCGCGCCGCCGACATCGTCAAGGCCGCGGCAGAGTCGGGGCGCTCGCTGCGCGAGGTCGCGCTCGAGCAGGGCGTCGAGCCCGCCGTGCTCGAGGAGGCGCTGGACCACCGCCGCATGGCCCGGCCGCACGAGTAACCGACCGCTCAGCCGCTGCGCCGTGACCGGGCCGAATCGACAAGGTGCTCGGCGCGACGCCAAGCGCGTTTGCACTGCGTCGCACTGACGGGTGGTGCCGCGTAGCCGGCGCGAGTCTTCATTCCCAAGAGCGCACGGAGGGCGCTGCCTAGCTCCTTGCCGTCGGGCCGGACCTTCGACAGCTCGGCGATCGCCTGGTTGTGATCCTCACCCTGGACGAAATGCCCCAACGCAGCGCAACAGATCACATCTGAGGCCGCTATCCCGGCGTGAACGCAGAGGGTCACGAAGGCGTCACCGACATCGGCCTCGTCGTCGGCGAGATCTCGGATCGTTGCTGCCGCTTCGAGGAACTGCTCGGCCTTCCGCAGGCGACCCTCGATCGTCGATCCATCGCAGTCCCTGATACGGGTTGGCGTCATCCGGACCGCTCCTGCAGCAAACGACGAAGGCGCTGCCGCGAGCCGAAGAGCTCGATGCCATCGGAGAGAGCCTCCTCGACCACCGACTTGATCTCTGGGGCGGCCAGCTCCTGCTCGCCGTACTCGAGGATCCGCGCGTCGTTGCCAGTTGCCTCGGTGGCCTCCCGTTCGAGCGCTGCCAGTTGCGCTTCCCAAGCGTCGGCCCCTTCCTCGACGGTCGCGCCGCGAATCACGAGGAGGTCGAGGTCGCTTGCCGACACCGCATCCCCGCGAGCGACCGAGCCGAAGAGAAATGCCGAATGCGGGCGTTGCCTCCATGCCCCGATGGTCTCACGCAGGCGCGCGATCAGCTGCAGGTGCAAATTGGCGAGTCCTTCGATGTGCGCAGCCGCGAGGTGCTGGCGATTGAGGCGGTAGAGCTTGGCCCTTCCTGCCTGGCGCCGATCCACCACGCCTTGGTCGACCAGGCGCTCGACGGCCTTGCGCACACCTGGCTCGGAGGCATAGCCGAGCAGACGGTGCAGCTGCCTGCCGCTGAACTCTTCCTCCGCGCGGGCAAGCACAGCAAGGACATCTCCGTCCAAGGTCGGCGTGATGACAAGCAGGGGGCGAGCAAAGTCCACCCCTTAATTATAGCAACTATTATTTCTATATCCCCAACTTAGTTGGGATCGAGAGACTCAGCCCTGCAAGGTGACGAAGCGCTCCTCGGTCAGCTCGAGCACGGCGAACGCTGGGCCCTCGCGGGTGTTGCCGGAGTCCTTGACGCCGCCGTAGGGCATCTGGTCGGCGCGGAAGGTCGGCACCTCGTTGATCAGGACGCCGCCGAACTCGAGCGTTGCGGCGGCCTCCAGCCCGCGGCCCATGTCGCGGGTGAAGACGCCGGCCTGAAGGCCGAACTTGGAGTCGTTTGCCATCCGCAGCGCCTCGCCGAAGTCGGCGTAGCGGTCGACAGTCGCCACCGGCCCGAAGATCTCCTCGCACCAGACCTTCGCCTCGCGCGGGGGGTTGGCGAGCAGGGTCGGCGCCAGGCAACGGCCCCCGTCGACCAGCTCCCCTCCGGTCAGCAGCTCGGCCCCAGCGGCGGTTGCCTCGTCGATCCACTCCTTGACCCGGTCGCGGTCGCCCGGTGAGATCAACGGGCCGACGTCGGTCTCGTGATCGAGCGGGTCGCCGACCCGCAGCGACTTGGTGTTGGCGACGAGGCGCTCGCTGAACGCGTCGGCGATCTCCTCGTGGACGAGGATCCGCTGGATCGAGATGCAGCTCTGGCCAGCGTGTGAGAAGGCGTGCAGCTTGGCTTTGTCGGCAGCCGCTTCCCAATCGCCATCGTTGTGGACGATCAGCGGCGCGTTGGAGCCCAGCTCCAAGTTGACCTTCTTGTGGGGGACGCGACTGCGGATGTCCCAGCCGACCTTGGCCGAGCCCGTGAAGCTGAGCGCGCCGGTCAGATCGTGCTCGACGATCGCGTTGCCGACCTCAGAGCCGGGGCCCGGGATGACGCTGAGCCAGCCCTGCGGCAGGCCGGCCTCGACCAGGATCGCGGCCAGCTTCAGCGCCGAGATCGGCGTCTGCCCAGCGGGCTTGAGCACGACCGCGTTGCCAGCGGCAAGCGCCGGGCCGAGCTTGTGGGCGACGAGGTTGAGCGGGAAGTTGAAGGGGCTGATCGCGCCGACGACACCGTAAGGCACCCGCATCATCACCCCCAACTTGCCAACCCCCGCCGGTGAAGCCTCCATCGGCACCGTGCCACCGCTCAGCTTGCGCGCCTCGACCGCGGAGAAGGTCAGCGTGTCGACACACCGTTCCGCCTCGACCCGCGCCGTCTTCAACGGCTTGCCCGCCTCAGCAGCGATCGTCAGCGCCAGATCGTCAGTCCGCTCCCCAGCCAGCTCAGCAGCCCGATCAAGCACCGCCGCACGCTCGTACTGGGGAAACCCCCCGGACTCAAACGCAGCCCGCGCCGCGATCGCGCAGCGGTCCACCAAGCTGGCGTCCCCCTGGGCGACCCGACCGACCACAGTCCCGTCATAAGGGCTCTTGACCTCAGCCCACTCCCCAGTCGACATCCACTCCCCGGCCGCAAGAAGCTCATGGTCTACAGCCTGGGCAGTCCTCGTCGCCATCCTTAGCTAAGCGTAGAGGAGGACGGATGTCCCTCCCACGGAGGCTCCAGGGACCGCGCCTGAGCCCTTGCCCACGTTCAGCTGCGCAACGGTCTCCGGGGAAGGGGCACCTTGCCCTCCTTCTCATCAGCCGTCTGGGTACGGCTGGACCGGGATGCCGTGGTCGGTCTCGCGCATGCCGAACTCGTATGCGGCACCGGCAGGAAGGGTCAGCTGTAAGGGCGGAATGGCGGGACGTTCGACCGTCAACTCCAAGTCGGAGACCGAGCAGTTGATGGTGTTGTGCTCAGGCCCGCCGGGGTCGGCGTAGACCCAACCGACGAAGTCCTTCTTAGGAGCGGAGACCTTGCCGCGGACGACGACGTCCTTGCCCGGGAGGACGAATGAGCACTCGCCGGGGGACGCTTCGATCGTCGCGCCGCGGATCTGGCCGAAGCCGCCGAGGCGGTGGGCCTCGCCGTCGAGCATCAGCATTCCCGAGGGGATCCACGGGGTCGTCCAGGGGCCGAGCTTGATCCTCGCCGCGCCGGCGTCGAAGTAGGTGTCGGGCGAGTCGGCGAAGCCGGTGCCCTCGAGCCAGATCCAGCGCTCGGCGTGCTCGGTCCCCCAGTTGTGGCCGATCATCCCCGGCCAGCCGCTCAGCTCGAACGGTTCGTCGTCGACCACCAGCCGCCCTTCGAAGCGAGCGTCGGGGAAGGGAGCGAGGAACTTCGTTTTCGGCAGCGGCGCCTTGTAGAGCCAGTCGGTCGGCAGGTACTTGCAGGGGTCGGCGTCGCCCTCGAAGGTGAAGGACCAGGCGGCGCTGAGC
>JBEVMR010000055.1:0-4485 GCA_040508545.1 Solirubrobacterales bacterium | reverse complement strand
TATCGAGCCAGAGTGGGTCAGCTCAACTCACTTTCGTTCAAGCTCAAAGCGAGTACAGCTCAGCGTCGATAGGAAGTCCGGTTGTCCTTTTGGTGAATGTCGCCGAAGGCGGCGATATGCAATCTGTCCTCTGCGCGGCGTTAGCCGCGCTCAGCCTCAGTCGCTAAGCGCGCGCAGCGCGCGTGCGACATCAATTCACCAAAAGGACAACCGGACTTCCTACTGACCCTCAGCTCTCCGCCGCCGGGCAGATCAGGCGGTAGTCGCACCAGCTGCAGACGGTCGGCGACGGGCGGGGCTCGAAGTCCTGCCCGAGGACCCCCTCGCCGACCTCGAAGACGGTTTGCTCGACCCGTTCGGCGTCGTCGGCACGGACCGGCGCGGCAACTTTGTCGGCGTCGAGCACGTAGTAGTAGCTGCCGGTATTGGCCTCGAGCTCCCACGCCTCGCGGGCGGCGAGGCGGTAGAGGGCGAGCTGCAGGTCGCTCTCGAGGTCGGCCTCGCTCTTGCGCTCGCCGGTCTTGTAGTCGATCAGCTCGTAGTCGCCGTCAGGGAGGCGATCGACCCGGTCTACCCGCCCCCGGACGTGGTGTTCGCCGATGCGGATGTCGAACTTCCGCTCCAGCCAGACCGGCTCGCCCTCCGATTCGCTCTCCCGCTCCCAGTAGAGCCGCATCGCCTCCCGGGCCCGGTCGCGGAACTGCAGCTCGTCGTCGCTGCTGCCGAAGCCGGTGCGCCGCCAGCCCGCCTCGAAGAGGGACATCAGGCGACGCAGCCCCTCCTCGGTTGCCTGGTCCTCGCCTTCCTTGTGGAAGCGTTCGAGGACGTTGTGGATGAGGATGCCGAAGCGCTGGTTGATCGTCGGCTCTTGGGGGATGCCGAAGACGCGGGCGAACTTGTACTTCAGCGGGCAGGTCAGATAGAGGCCGAGGTCGGACGCGGAGAGGCTGAGCGCACCGTCGCCGCGACGCGGGAGAAAGGCCTCCAGCGAGGGCTCCTGGCGGGCGGAGATCAGCCGCCGGCGCCCCTCGCGCTCCCGCTCGGAGCCGAGCAGGTAGGAATCGAGCGAGGAGGCGTCGAGCTCGGCTTGCTGCTCGGGCGTGGCGACCTGGCACAGCAGGCCGTTGACCGCGTCGATCGCCTCCGCGGTCGCCTCGTCGCCGGGTCGCTGGGCGAGTGCAGCCAGCTTCAGCAGCTCCAGGTAGCGGGCGATCGCCCGGTTGACGTCGATGGCGGTGTCGAGCCGCGGCTCGGACAGCTCCCGGCCCGCCTTCCAAGAGGCCTCTAAGACCTCCTCGCGCAGCAGTCGGTAGGTCGCGTGCAGTCCCTCGGCGGGGCCGAATAGCTCCTCTTCGTGTCCCTCCTCCTCGCCTCCGGACCCGGCGAGCGCGTCGGCGTAGGCCTGCGACGGCCGGGCCTCCCCGTCCTCGCCTCGCTCGACGCGGGAGAGGACCAGGCCGCTGCGTGCCGGGCGGCCGACGCGCTCGGCTCCGGCGCCCCGCTCCAGGCCGAGCACGAAGACGTGCTCGAACTCCATTCCCTTGACCGCGTCGCGGGTCAGGCCCTGAACGGCGCCCCGCGCCGGCGGCTCGGCCACGCCGGCCGGCTCGACTCCGGCGTCGGCGACGGCGCTGAGGTGGCGAACGAAGTCACGGGTCGCGCCGTTGGGGTGGCGCCGGGTCCAGGCTGCCGCCAGCTCGGCGAGTCGCGAAAGCCCGAGCAGCCTCTCGGCAACCTCGGCCTGGGCGGCGAAAAGCCGCTGGCGGCGCAGCCCGACCGCCTCCACCAAGCGCCGCACGAAGACGTCGGCGCGGCGTTCCTCCAGCACCGCCGAGGCGGTTCCGTAGAGCTTGAGGAAGGACTGGATTCGCTCACGGGCCTCGGGTGAGATCTGGGGGCTTTCGAGCGCTGCCTCGCAAGCGGAGACCATGTCCAACTTTCGCCGCCGTGCGATCGTCGTCAATCGCGCCAGGTCGGCCGAGCGCAGCTCGACCGGAGGCCGGGTCAGCGCCCGCGCCGCAGCGGCCGAGTCCCCCGGATCGGCCAGGGCTCGCAGCCAGGCGATCGCGTCGCGCACCTCGGGCCGCTGGAACAACGCCGCCGGCCCGGAGAGGTGAAAGGGAATGCCGCGCTCTTCCATCGCGGCAGCCACCGATCCAGCCCGGGCCGGGTTGTCGACCAGAACGCAAATGTCCTCGGGCTCCGTGCCGGTGGCGAGCAGGTGCTCGGCCTCGCGCGCCGCAGCTTGCGCTTGGGCGCGCTCATTCGTGCAGCGCCAGAAACGCACCGGCGGCTCGCGGAACTGGTGCTCCAGCCCGACCACGTCGCCCTCGGGGTGGAGATCGCGGAACCAGCTCGAGTGCGCCCCTTCGCTCTCCAGCGCGTAGAGGTGGTTCGGGCGCTCGGGGGCAAGGGCGGCGAGGAGCGCGCGCTGGGCCGAGGTGGTGTCCTCGAGCTCGTCGACCATCACGTACTCGAAGCGGGCAGCGACTCCGGCCCGAATCTCGCCGCGCTCTGCAAACAGCCTGCTCAAGGTGAGGTAGACGTCGCCGCGGTCGAGGCTGCCGTTGTCGGCGAGGATGCGGTCATGGGCGGCGATCAGCTCGGCGAGCTCGGGATCGGGAGGGGTGGAGCCGGCCTTGACCTCGTCGATCTGTTGAAGCAGGCGGGCGAGCAGGCCGGCCGGGTTGCCGCGGATCTGGTGGTCGCGCAGGGGGAGCTCGTCGAGGCGGTCGAGGAGGAGCGCCAAGCGCTCGGCGGGCCCGAGGACGCTGAAGAACGGGTCGAGGTTCGCCGCGGTCGAGTACTCGCTGAGCAGCCTTTCGCAGAGCTGGTCCCAGGTGTCGATCCAGAGCTCTTCCAGAGGGCGGTCGAGGAGCTGCTCGACGCGTTCGCGCAGACGCTGGGCGGTGGCTTGGGACGAGGCGAGGACGAGGATTCGCGCCGGCGCCGCGCCCGCCGCGCTGAGCCGCTCGAAGCGCTGGGCCAGAACCTCGGTCTTGCCGGTCCCGGCTGCGCCGATCAGGAGCAGGGGGCCGGAGCGGTGCTCGATCGCACGCTCCTGCGGCTCGGCCAAGGCAAGCATGGTCCAACGCTACCGGGACGGCTCGGGCGAGTGGCCTCCATAGGATGCGGAAGATGGACGTTCTCTCCGCAGACTGGATGGAGATCTGCCGTCGCATCGTCGGCGAGCAGCGGGAGCTGTTCGAGCAGACGGCCGGGATCGAGGCCCGGACCGAGTACGAGGGGGTGGGAGAGGGGGGCGATCGCAGCCTCGTGATCGACCGCCGCTGCGAGGACGCCGTTTTCGTCGAGCTCGAGCAACTGGCCGCTGCCGGCGCCTCCTTCGTCGCGATCTCCGAGGAGCGGGGTGAGGTCGTCTTCGGCGACGGGGGTTCCGCCCGGGTCGTGATCGACCCGATCGACGGCTCCCTCAATGCACGTCGCACCCTGCCCTCCCACAGCCTCAGCATCGCGGTGGCCTCGGGGCCGTCGATGGCCGACGTCGAGTTCGGCTACGTCTACGACTTCGGCGCCAGCGAGGGATTTGCCGCCCGCAGGGGAGAGGGAGCGAACCTGGAGGGGCGGCCGCTGGAGGTTGCCGCCGATGCCGAGAAGCTCGAGCTGCTCGGGGTCGAGTCCGCGGCGCCCGGGCGAATGCTGCCGCTCGAGCAAGCCCTCGACGGCCACGTCTTCCGCCTGCGGGTGATCGGCTCGATCGCGATCACCGCCGCCTACGTCGCTGCCGGGCGCCTGGACGGAATGCTCAGCCTGCGGCCCTGCCGCTCGGTGGACATCGCAGCCGCCCAGCTGATCGTCCGCGAGGCGGGGGGCGCGCTGGCCTTTGGCGAGTCGTCGCTGGCAGAGGCGGACCTCGGCCTCGATGCTCGCTATCCGATCCTGGCAGCGGCCGGGGAGCAGGGTTTGGCGACTGTCCGTAACGCCTTCGAGGGAGCGGTTTAGAACAGGTGTTCGGAAGAACGTATGTTCGCTACACTCGCGAACCCGCCCCGTTCCACAAACACCCCGAAGGGATGATCTTTCTTGGCAACCAAAGCCAGCAAAAGCAGCAACTCCAAACCGAAAACCCAGGCGAAAAAAGCTCCCACCCCCGCTCCGTCGCGGGTCGAGCAGGCTCGCGCGGCAGCTGAAAGCGCGGTCGACGTCCCGGTCGGCGCCGTGCTCGAGGTCAGTGACCGCGTCGCCGAGCTGGTCGAGCCGTTCGCCGGCCGCACCGCCGCGCAGAAGCAGTTCAAGTCCTACGGCCAGCAGCTGCGCCGCACGGTGAAGCGCACCGAGCGCCGCGGCGCCACCGCCCGTCGCAAGGCGACCACCGAAGCACGCAAGACCCGCAGCAAAGTCGAGCGCGAGGCGCGTAAACGCCAGCGCACCGTCGAGACGACCCTGAAGCGCAACCGCACCGAGGTCGAGCATCGCGTGCGCAAGGTTGCGGATCAACTCGCCGCCATTCGCTAGCCCCTGAGG
>JBEVMR010000119.1:0-14850 GCA_040508545.1 Solirubrobacterales bacterium | reverse complement strand
GTCCATATAGGTGCCTAAGTGACGGCACGCCCTGGGCGCCTCAGTCCTCCTCGGCACGTGCCGCTGAGATCTGTGCCTCGAGCTCCTGCATCACGTCGGGGTCGCGCAGCGTCGTCACGTCGCCCAGCGCCCGCCCCTCGGCGATGTCGCGCAGCAGGCGGCGCATGATCTTGCCGGAGCGGGTCTTGGGCAGGTCGTCGGCCCAGATCACCCGTTTGGGCCGGGCGAACTTGCCGATCCGGTCGGCGACCGCGGCGCGGATCTCCTCGATCAGGGCGTCGCTCGGCTCGGTGCTGCCGCCCAGGGTGACGAAGGCGCAGATCGCCTGGCCGGTGTCCTCGTCGGACTGGCCGATCACCGCCGCCTCGGCGACCTTCTCGTGGGCGACGATCGCCGACTCGACTTCGGCCGTCGAGAGCCGGTGGCCGGACACGTTGACGACGTCGTCGATGCGGCCGATCACCCAGTAGTAGCCGTCCTCGTCGCGGCGGGCTGCGTCGCCGACCAGGTAGGTCTCCTTGCCGAAACGCGAGAAGTAGGTCTCGACGAAGCGATCGTCCTCTTTGTAGAGCGTGCGCAGCATCGAGGGCCAGGGCCGGGTCAGCGTCAGCAGCCCCTGGCCCGTCTCGATCGGCTCGCCCTCACCCTCGGAGACGACCTCGGCGCCGACCGCAGGGAACGGCGTCGTCGCCGAGCCGGGCTTGGTGGCGGTGATCCCCGGCAGCGGCGTGATCATGATCGCGCCGGTCTCCGTCTGCCACCAGGTGTCGACGATCGGACAGCGTTCGGCGCCGATCACCTTGTGGTACCAGAGCCAGGCCTTGGGGTTGATCGGCTCGCCGACCGAGCCGAGCAGGCGCAGCGAGGAGAGGTCGTGTTCGGCCGGGATCCCCGCCCCCCACTTGATGAAGGTGCGGATCGCGGTCGGCGCCGCGTAGAGGATCGTCGCCTTGCAGCGGGCGATCGTCTCCCACCAGACCCCCTTGTGGGGATAGTCGGGCGCCCCCTCCCACATCACGCTGGTGACGCCGTTGGAGAGCGGGCCGTAGACGATGTAGGAGTGACCGGTGACCCAGCCGACGTCGGCGGCGCACCAGTAGACGTCGGACTCGGGCTTGATGTCGAAGACGTAGCGGTGGGTGGCGGTGACGCCGGTCATGTAGCCGCCGGTCGTGTGCAGGATTCCCTTCGGCTTCGCGGTCGAGCCCGAGGTGTAGAGGATGTAGAGCGGGTGCTCGGCGTCGAGCGGCTCGGGCGCGCACTCGGGGTCGGCGGCCTCCATCAGCTCGTCGTAGAAGTGGTCGCGCCCCTCGCGCATCGGGCAGTCGATGCCGGTGTGGCGGACGACGACGATCGTCTCCAGCGAGGCCAGGTCGCCCATCTGCTCGTCGACCTGCGACTTGATCGGCGCCGTCTTGCCCTTGCGGCGGGCGCCGTCGACGGTGACCAGCGCCTTGGCCGCAGAGAACTCCATCCGCTCGCGCACCGACTCGGCCGAGAAGCCGCCGAAGACGACGTTGTGGGGGGCACCGATGCGGGCGCAGGCGAGCATCGCGACGACGACCTCGGGGATCATCGGCAGGTAGACCCCGACGACGTCGCCCACCCCGACCCCGACAGATCGAAGAGCATTGGCGAAGCGCTGCACGTCGGCGAGCAGCTGAGCGTAGGTGATGTCGCGCTCCTCGCCCTCCTCGCCGCGCCAGTGGTAGGCGACGCGGTCGCCGAGGCCGGCTTCGACGTGGCGATCGAGGCAGTTCGCCGAGGCGTTCAGCTTGCCGTCGGCGAACCACTTGTAGAAGGGCGGGTTGGAGTCGTCGAGGCCCTGGCTCGGCACCTCGATCCAGTCGAGCAGCTCGGTTGCCTGCCGCATCCACCAAGCCTCGGGGTCCGCGGCCGCTTCCTCGTAGACGGCGGGATCGGCGAGCAGCGCCTGCTCGCGGAACTCCGCCGGCGGCTCGAAGCGCTCGACCTCGAGCAGCTCGCTCAGCTCGTGCTCCAGCGACGTTTCCTCTTCGACTCCCATTTGCGCTCCTTTCGCGGCCGCTACCCTGGGCGGGAACGGTACCCCTTCAACGATCCACAGCAAACCGGACCGCCGAATTGCTCTTCCGACAGATCATCCACGAGGACCTCGGCTGCGCCTCCTATCTGGTCGGCGACTCCGCGGCGGGCGTCGCCGCCGTGGTCGATCCGCAGTGGGACATCGACCCCTACGTCAACCTCGCCCGCCTGCACGGAGTTCGGATCGAGCACGTGCTCGAGACCCACACCCACGCCGATCACGTCTCCGGCCACGGCCGCCTGGCGCGCGCCACCGGGGCGACGATCCACGTCAACGAGCTGTCCGGGGCCGAGTACGAGCATGAGCCGTTCGCCGACGGTTGGGCGCTGGAGCTCGGCGAGTCGGTCTCGATCGAGGCGGTCCACACGCCAGGCCACCGGCCCGAGCACACCTCCTTCCTGCTGCGCGACGGCGAGCGCGGCGGCGACCCGGTCGCGGTGCTGAGCGGCGACTCGCTCTTCGTCGGCGACGTCGCCCGCCCCGACCTCGCAGTCGACCCGCGTGAGGGCGCGGCGGGCATCTTCCGTTCCCTGCACGAGCGGCTGCTCGCCCTGCCCGACGAGGTCGAGGTCTGGCCCGGCCACCTCGGCGGCTCGCTCTGCGGCAGCTCCGGGATCGACCTCAAGACCTCTTCGACGATCGGCTTCGAGCGCCGCCACAACCGGGCACTCGCGATCGCCGGCGAGGCCGCGTTCGTCGAGGAGGCGATCTCGAGCCTGGGCGAGCGCCCACCCAACGTCGAGCGCATCGTCGCCCTCAACCGCGGCCCACTGATCGAGTCGATCAGCTCACCCGCGCGGCTGACCCCGCGCCGGCTCGAGGCGGCGATCGCCGCCGGCGCCTTCGCCGTCGACTCGCGCACCAACGAGCAGTTCGACGAGGCCCACATCCCCGGCGCGATCAGCGCCTCGGCCTACGACACCGGCTTCGCCACCAAGGTCGCCCAGGTCGTCCCGCCCGAGGGTGAGGTGGTCGTGATCGCCGCCTCCGACGGCAACGAGCTGGAAGCGGCGGAGCTGCTGGCTGCCGTCGGGATGAAGGTCCGGGGCTTCCTCGGCGGCGGCATGAGCGCCTGGCGGGCGGAGGAGCGGCCGGTGGCGAGGATCGAGCCGCTCGGACCGGAGCAGCTCGCCGAGCTGCTGGAGGACGACGAGCCGCCGCTGGTCCTCGACGTGCGCAGGGCGGAGGAGTACGCCGCCGGCCACATCGATGGGTCGCTGCACGTTCCATACGGCGAGCTGGTGGGACGGCTGGACGAGCTGCCGCGCGATCGCGTCCTCGCGACGATCTGCAAGGGCGGCAAACGCAGCGGTCTCGCGGCTTCGGTCCTGCAGCGCGAGGGGTTCGAGGTGATCCACGTCGCCCGAGGGGGCGTTGGGACTTGGCGGGACGAAGGGCGGCCGGTGGAGTCGTCCGAGGTGCCTGCGTGAAGGACCGTCCGGTAGGGCTTCCACTTAACTTTTTCGGTGGATCGCCTGTGGGCTAACGCCCGGAGGCGTCGCCGAAAAAGTACAAGACGTTTCAGCCCTACCGAACGGTCCTTATGCGGAGCGCGTTCGGTGAGATGGCTCCAGGGTTCGAGTGATTGCGGCGGCAAGCACCGGCGACTCGGCCGGCTTTAGAGAGCTGGTGGTTACTCGGATTGCGGGGGCGGCTTGGAGGCGGAAGGGGGCTCCTGACATCACGGCCCAGCCGTCGGCCAGCAGGGCCTGGACGACGGCGGTCTCGTCGGGGACGGGGATCCAGACGTTTAGGCCCGCGGGGCTCTCCACCTCGATGCCGTGCTCGGCCAAGGCGCCGACGAAAGCATCGCGGCGCTCTCCGTAGGCGGTGGCAGCTCGCTCCAATCCGCGGGTGACCTTCTCGTCCTCCCAGAGCATTACTGCGGTGCGCTGGAGCAGGTGGCTTACCCAGCCTGGGCCGACGGCTTGGCGGCCGCGCACGCGGCTGATCGTCTCCGCGTCCCCGGCCAGGACGGCGAGGCGCAGGTCGGGGCCGAGCGACTTGGCCAGCGAACGCGCCGCGGTCCAGCGGCTGCGGCCTCCGGTCAAGCTCAGCCGCGGCGCCCCGGCGATCGGGCCCAGGTGGTCGTCCTCGACCACCATCGCGTCGGGGTAGCGGTCGAGGACACCCCGCAGCGCCGCCGCCCGCCCCGAGTCGAGCGAGGCGCCGGTGGGGTTCTGGCCGCGTGGGTTGAGCACAACCGCGGCCGCGCCCTGCTCCAGCGCCTCCGCGAGCGCTGCGGGAACCATCCCCCGCGCGTCGATCGCCACCGGTCGCAGGGCGTAGCCAAGCGCGCGGAGCAGATGGAAGAGGCCGGCGAAGCCGGGGTCTTCCACAGCGACCACGTCGCCAGGGCGGAGCTGCGCCTCCAGCGCCCGCTCGATCCCGTCGAGCGCGCCGCTGACGACGGCCAAGTGCTCTGCCGGGATGCCGTCCCGCTCGAGCTCCAGCCTCGCCAGCTCGAGCAGGCCCGGATCAGCCGGATCACCCCCGTAGAGCTGGCGCGGAGGCTCGATCCGGTGCAGCACTGGAGTCAGATCGGGCAGCAGCTCGGGGTCGGGGTTGCCACTGGCCAGGTCACGCGCCCCCTCGGGCACCGATGCCCCCAGCAAGGTCGCACCGAGCGGCGGGCGCCAGCTGACCTGGGCGCCGCTGCGCGCCCGGGTCACGACAAGCCCTCGCGAACGCAGGCCCTTGAAGGCGGCGGCGACGGTGGTCGGGCTGACGCCGAGCCCGGCGGCGAGGGAGCGCACGGCGGGCAGCGCCTCGCCGGGCCGCAGCTCGCCCGTGGCGATCCCCCGCTCGATGCTGGCGGCGATCTCGCCCGCGCCCTCGCCGGAGATCCGGTACTGTGTCAGTTCATAAGCTATTTCTGTACTGTAACAGATATCAGGAAGGGGCGCAGTGGCGATGAGATCGGAGCACCACACGCCGGCAAGACCGCGGACGCGGGTTACGCGGATGCCCAAGCGCGCCGTCTACGAACGCGAGCAGATCGAGGCAATCCTCGACGAGGCGCCGATCTGCCACGTCGGCACGGTCGGCGAGGGCGGACACCCGGTGGTGATCCCCACGCTCCACGCCCGCGACGGCGACTCGCTCTACCTCCACGGCTCGGCGGCAAGCCCGACCCTGCGCCGGGCCGGGCGAACCGAGATCTGCGTCACCGCCACCCTGCTCGACGGCCTCGTGCTGGCCCGCTCCGCCGTCCACCACTCGGTCAACTACCGCTCCGTCGTCGTCTTCGGCCAGGCCGAGGTGGTCGAGGCCGACGAGGAGAAATGCCAGGTGCTCGAGGCGTTCACCGAGAAACTCATCCCCGGCCGCTGGGGCGACGCCCGACCGCCGACGACGCAGGAGCTGAAGGCGACCGCCGTCCTGCGCCTACCGCTCGGCGAGGCCTCGGCCAAGGTCCGCAGCGGCGGCCCACTCGACGACGATGATGACTACGCGCTGCCGGTCTGGGCAGGCACGATCCCCCTTCGCCTGGCCGCAGGAACGCCGCAAGCAGACGAGCGTCTACTGCCCGGCGTTGAGTGCCCCAGCTACCTCACCGAGCTGGCACGCGCCTGGGCCTAAGAGCCCACCCGATAGGGGTGGAACGTCTTGTACTTTTTCGTCAGCGGCTCCGGGCGCCAGCCCACCGGCGCCCCACCGAAAAAGTTAAGTGGAACCCCTATCGGGTGGGCTCTCAATACCCAGCCGGATGCCGCGCGATAAACCCTTCGGTCGAGCTGACCGGTTCGGGGTGCCAGCGCGGGCCGGCGCCGCCCGAGGTGTCGAAGGCCAGCCCGGCGATGATCGCCCAGGCGTGGCCGGCGTTGGCGTAGACGGTGATCCACTGCCCCGGCCCCGGTTCGCCCCAGGTCGAGAGGCCGGTGGAGTCGAGCGGGCTGGAGAGGAAGCCGCCGCCGTTGAGCGCGAAGCTGACCGAGCCCGAGCAGTCGTAGCCCGACGATTCGAACGAGCCGTGGCCGCCGCCCCAGACGTAGGGGGTGGTGGCGATCGAGTTCGCCGCTTCGATCGCGGCCTGCACCGCCGGCGGGGCGCCGGCGGGCACGCTGGCCTGGCTTTCGGAGATGTAGTTGGCGCTCTGTCCGGGGGTCAGCGGGGCGGGCGTTCCGGTCGGCACCGGCGCGCCGGTGCTGGCGAGCTGTTCGGAGATCACGGCGAGGTTGTCACTCCGCGCTTCCTCGCGCGAGGCGAGCTCGTCGAGCGCCTGCTGGCGCTCGGCCTGGGCGGCCTTCAGCTCGCCGAAGCGCGACTCGGCCTCCGCCCTCGCCGCCGCCGCCTCGCGCTCCTTGACCGCGATCGCGTCGCGCGCCCCCTTCAGTTGCCGGCGGATCTCGGCCATCCGCGCGACGGCCTGCTTGGCTTCGTCGCGCAGCGCCTTGACCCGGTCGGCGACCGAGTCGTCGTAGTCCTGGATGCGGTTGAGGTATTCGGCGCGGGTGCTTGCCTGCGACCAGGTCTCCGATTCGAGCACGACGCTGATCACGTCCGGGCTTCCGGTCTCGTAGATCGCGACGAGCCTCTCGCGCAGCACCTCGAGCGCCCGCTGCAGGCGCGCGCGAATCTGCGCCAGGCGCTCTTTCTCCGCCTTCAGCTTGGCGCTGGCGCTATCGAGCTCCGCCTGCTTCGCCGCCAGTTCCGACTCGAGCGCCGCCTGCTCCTGGCGCAGGCTGGAGACTTCGCCGAGCATCAAGTCGATCGCCCTGTTCTGCTCGGCGATCGTCGCCGTCAGCTCGCTCGAGTCCTCGCGCACGTCGCTGAGCTTGCTCTGCGTGGCGTCGAGTTTCTCGCGCAGGGTCTCGGCCGGCGCGCTCGCCGCGAGGCAGAGCACGAGCAGCAGAAAGGTGGCCGGGAGCAACAGCCACCGGGAGGTACCGGCAGAGGCGCGCATCGCGCGTCACGCTAACGAAGTCGCCTGAAGAATGTGAGGAGTTGCTAATAACTTGCAACTCCTGTTGCAGAACCGTCCAGCTTGCAGGAAAAATCCTCTCGACAGCGAGGGAGAGAGCGAATCCCGGTAGGGGTGGAACGTCTTGTACTTTTTCGTCAGCGGTTAGGGGGCGTCAGCCCAACCGCAATCCACCGAAAAAGTTAAGTGGAACCCCTACCGGGATTCGCTCTAAGCCAGCAGCTTGGCCTTCGCCTTGTCGAACTCCTCGCTCGAGAGCGCGCCCTTTTCCTTCAGCTCGTTGAGCTTGTGCAGTTCATCCGCGGGCGAGCCGCCGTGCGCCTGTTCACGCACGTAGGAGTCGAAATGCTGTTTCGCCTCCGCCTGGGCTTTGATCGACCGATCGCGCATGCCGCTGCCACGGGCGATCAGGTAGATCAGCGCGGTCAGGAACGGGATGAAGACGAGGAACAGCACCCAGGCGGCCTTGGACCAGCCGCCCAGCTCGTGATCCCGGAAGAGGTCGCTGATGATCGTGATCAGGATCCAGATCCAAATCACGAGGAAGAAGATCTCGAAGGCGAGCAGGAGCGCTTCGCCAAAACTGAAGTCTGCAAACGGCACGGGGGTCCTTTCGGCGGATGGATGGAGGAGCGCGACGATCGTATATGGATCGACGCGCTTGTCCACTCAGGCGCGCTGCGCGAAGAGAACCGCGGCGACCGCGGTCGCCAAGTTGAGGCTGGAGACGCCGTCGCGCATCGGAATGCCGAGGCGCACGTCGGCTCGCCCGAGCAGCTCGTCGCTGAGCCCGTAGCGCTCGGTGCCAAAGGCGAGGATCGCGCGTGGCGGCAGCGCAGCTGGCCGCAGGTCCTCGCCGCCGGGATCGATCGCGACAAGCGGCCGGTCGCTTGCCGGCAACTCCTCGACGCCGAGGACGGGCAGGGCGAAATGGAGGCCCGCGGCCCCGCGCAGGGCGTCGGGATGCCAGGGATCGTTGGAGCCGGTGGTGAGCAGGCCGGCGGCGTCGGCGGCGGCGGCGACCCGCACGCACGCCCCCATGTTCCCCATCGTGCGTGGGTCCTCGAGCAGGACCAGCGGCGCGGGCCGCTGGTCCGCGAGCACCGCTGCCAAATCGACGTCGGGCCGCTGCGCGATCGCGACGACGCCGGTGCGCGGCGCCTGCGGCACCAGCTCGGCGATGAGCTCGGCGGTGACAGGAACCGTGCGCTCCGAGAGCGAGTCGCCGAGGTCCGGGGCCAGCTCGGCAGCCAGCTCGCGCAGCTGTTGCGGGTCAGACGCAACCGCCTCCAGGACCTCGCCGCCGAAACGCAACGCATGCTTGAGAGTGTGGAAGCCCTCGAGCACCGCGAGGCTCGAGTCGCGGCGCGCGGTGCGAAAGCGGCGGATCAGCGCCTGCTCGCCGGCGTCGCTCACCCGCGCACCATGACCCGATCCGACGCGCCCGCTCAACCGGCGGCGACGCCGCCGGCCGAGACCCCGCCGCCGGGCGATGAGGGGGCCGGAGCCGGCGCGGCTTCGGGCGCCGGTTCGGCTTCAGGCGCTGCTTCGCCGCCTTCGGAATCACCTCCGCCGTCCTGCTCTTTCTCGGACGGCTCTTCGGATTCCGGTTCTTCGCCTTCGTATTCTTCTTCGCCTTCGCTGTAGGAGCCTGCCGAGCCGGTCGTCTCGTCGCTGTCGAAGCCTTCCAGCTCGGGCATGCTCGCCGGCACCTCGAATTCGGCGCATTCGCTGTTCGCCGCTTCCATGAAGGAGCGCCAGATCGGCCCCGCAGTCGGCCCGCCATAGCCAGTCGCTTCGCGCGACTGCGGGTGGCCGACCCAAACCGCGGTCGAGTAGAGCGGCGTGTAGCCGGCGAACCAAGCGTCGGAGAGCTCCTCCGAGGTGCCCGTCTTGCCCGCCGCCTGGCAGCCGATCGAGGTGTAGCCGGCACCGGTGCCCTGCGTGATCACGCCCTCGAGCAGCCTCGTCACCTCATAGGCCTCGCCCTCGCTTAGCACGCGCTCACCGGCGTCGGCGTCGGGTTCGTCGACTTCGCCGTTGGGGAACTCGACCCGGGCGAGCGCGGTCGCCTCGTGGTGAATGCCACCGCTGGCCAGGGTCGCGTAGGCGCTCGCCATTTCCAGCGGCGTGACGCCGACCGCGAGCCCGCCGAGCGCCTCCGCTGGCACCGATTCCAGCGGCGCTTCGATGCCCATCTGGCGCGCAGTCTGGGTCACGTTCTCAGGGCCGACGTCGAGGTCGAGCTGGGCGAAGACGACGTTGGTCGAGTGCCAGGTCGCCGAGGCGAGCGACATCGTGCCGCCACTGGGCTCGGCGTTGTTGACGACCCAGGCGGGCCCCGCCCCCGGCAGGTCCAGGGTCTTCGGCGAAGTGCCGTCGTAGTAGGTGGTGTCCGGGTCGATGCCCTGCTTGATCGCCGTCGCCAGGACGAAGGTCTTGAACGAGGAGCCGGGCTGGCGGTGCGCCTGCCAGGCGTAGTTGAATTCGCTTTCGTCTTCGGAGCCTTCGGTCGAGGCAAGGGCGACGATCTCGCCGTTGGACGGGTCGACCGAGGCGAGCCCGGCCGCCGGCCCCCCTCCCGGGTAGCAGACGCTGCAGTAGTCGACCGCTTCCTGCGCCCGTTCCTGCAGCTCAGGGTCGATCGTCGTGTAGGCCTTGAGGCCGCCGTAGCGGACCGTGTTGAGGCCGTATTTGTCGATCAGCTCCTGCTGGACCAGGTCGAAGAGGAAGCGGTCCCGGATCACCCGGTACTTGTGACCCGGGCTCAGATTGAGGCCTTCGTCGATCCCCTCGCTGTATTCGGAAGACGTGATGTAGCCCTGCTCCTCCATCGCCTTCAGCACCTGGTTGCGGCGCTCCAGGGCAGCGCGCGGGTCGAGCAGGGGGTTGTATTCGGAGGGCGCCTGGGGCAGGCCGGCGATCATCGCCGCCTCGGTCAGGTCGAGCTCCTTGGCGGGCTTGCCGTAGTAGGTCTGCGCCGCCGCCTCGGCCCCAACCGCGGTCTCGCCTTCGACCGTGCCGTAGGGGGCGGTGTTGAGGTATTCGGTGAGGATCCGCCCCTTCGAGTGCTTTTCCTCCTGCTCGTAGGCGAGGTGGGCTTCGACCAGCTTGCGCTCGATCGTCGGTTCGGGGTTGCGGATGTAGAGGTTGCGGACGAGCTGCTGGGTGATCGTCGAGGCGCCCTGCACCGGCTTGCCGCCGGCGAGCAGGTTCTTCCAGGCGGCGCGGGCGATGCCGGCCGGGTCGATTGCGCCGTGCTTGTAGAAGTTCCGATCCTCGATCGCCACCGTGGCGTATTTGAGGTTCTGCGGCAGCTGGCGCGAGGGCACCGGCTGGCGGATGTTGCTGGCGCGGATGAAGCCGATCAGGCTGCCGTCCGCCGCGTATATCGCCGAGGAGCGGCCCTTCTGCACCGGCTTGAGGCTGGCGAGCGGCGGCGCCGAGTTGTAGACGTCGATCGCCCAGCTTGCGGCCACCGTTCCGGCGACGGCCAGGGCAAGGGCCATCGCCCCCAGGGGGATGAGGATCTTCTTCTTCCAGCTGGCACGGTGCGTCCTACGGCGCAGCCGTCGTTCCCGAGGCGTCATCGGGGAAAATTCTATTGAGCCGAGCTTGCCGGCTCGATCCGCTCTGGCAAGCGCAATTTCGCGTGCGTGGGGGCACGCCGGCGCCTCAGGCCGCGGACCTGATCCTCGCCCGCCACTCCGCCTGGTCGAACTGGGCCGGCTCGGTCTCGCGCAGGAAGCGTTCGAGCACGGCGATGAAGCGGCCGGGAGCCTCCAGCTGGGGCATGTGGCCGACGTCGTCGAAGACCTCGAGCCGGCTGCCGGGAATCGCCCGCAGCGCGTCCTCCCCGTGGCGGACGGGGATGATCGAGTCGCGCGCGCCCCAGATCAGCAGTACCGGCACCGCCTCGGCCAGATAGAGACGGTCGCCGGCGGCGACGCGCTGACCGCGCGTGCCGACCACGGCGCGCAGAGTGTCGAGGAAGGCTGCCCGGCGCGTGGGGTCCCCGAGCGAGGCGTAGGCGCGCGCGACCTCGGCGACGTCGGCGTTGGGCCGCAGGCCGACCGCTGCCAGGCCACGCCCGACGACCGAGCCGACGCGCTGCCCTGCTCCTGCGGTGACGGAGATGAAGAGGTCGGCGCCGGGGAGCGCCGCGGCACGCAGGACCGGGCTCACCTCCGGGCCCAGCCCGCCGCTGGAGACCAGCACCAGGCGTTCGACCATCTCGGGGTGCTGGTAGGCGAGCTGCATCGCGACGCCGCCGCCGAGCGAGTGGCCGACGAGGCTGGCGCGCTCGTGCCCGAGCGCCAGCAACAGGTCGCGCAGGCCGCTGGCCAGCGCCCCGATCGAGTAGTCGCCGGCGGCAGCCTCCGAGGCGCCGTGGCCGGGGAAGTCTGGGGCGATCACGGTGTGATGGCGGGCCAGCGGCTCGACCACCTCGCGCCAGTGCTCGCAGGTCCCGGCGATGCCGTGGATGAGCAGCAGCACCGGCCCCTCACCGGCCTCGAGGTAGGAGACCGAGTGGCCGTGGACGGTCGCGGTCTTGACCCGCGTCTCGCTCATCGCAGAGACAGTACCCTGCGGAGAAGATCCCATGCCCAGCTTCCTCCACACGTGCTACCGGATCGGCGACATAGATCGCTCGGTCGCTTTCTACGAGAAGCTCGGCTTCGAGGAGGTGCGGCGGATGCCGATCGGCGACGAGGCGATCAACGTCTTCATGGGCATGCCGGGCGAAGACATCCCCCGCGTAGAGCTGACCTACAACCACGGCGTCACCGAGTACGACCACGGCACCGGCTACAACCACATCGCCCTCCTGGTCGAGGACCTCGACGGCATTCTCGAGCGCCTCGCCGGCGAAGGCATCGAGCCGGAGAAGCCCCCCTACCGCCCCGGCGGCCGCACCGAGGGCCACCGCATCGCCTTCGTCCGCGACCCCGACGGGTACCGTATTGAGCTGATCGGCGAGTAGTCGGCGTGACGCGGGTCGCGGTCGTCACCGGTGCTTCGAGCGGGATCGGCGCGGCGACGGCGCGGGCTCTGGCCGGCGACGGCTTCCAGGTCGTGCTCGGGGCGCGGCGGCTGGATCGGATCGAGCAGGTAGCTGCTGAGGTCGGGGGCGAAGCCTTTGCCCTCGACGTCACGGATCCAGCCTCGGTCGAGGAGTTCGTCGAACGCGTACCGCGCTGCGACGTGCTGGTCAACAACGCCGGCGGCGCGCTCGGCCTCGGCCCGCTCGCCGAGGCCGACGAAGAGCAGTGGCGGACGATGTACGAGTCCAACGTCCTGGGGACGATGCGGATGACGCGGGCGCTGCTGCCGCAGCTGATCGCCTCGGGCGACGGCCACCTCGTCGCCGTCACCAGCATCGCCGGCTTCGAGGCCTACCGAGGCGGCGCCGGCTACATCGCCGCCAAGCACGCGCAGCGCTCACTGCTGCGCAACCTGCGGCTGGAGCTGCTGGGCGAGCCGGTGAGCGTGACCGAGGTGGCGCCGGGCATGGTCGAGACCGAGTTCTCGCTGGTCCGCTTCGGCGGCGACGAGGATGCAGCCCGCCGCGTCTACGAGGGAATGGAGCCCCTGCGCGCCGAGGACGTCGCCGAGTGCATCCGCTGGGCCGTCGCCCGACCGTCCCACGTCAACGTCGACGAGATCGTCGTCCGTCCCCGCGCCCAGGCGACCGCCGGCGAAGTGCACCGGGACTCGACCGATTAGACGGGATACCGCGGCTGCGGCGGGCCGCCGAGGAGCGCACGGCTAATTTCAATCGGTTAGGCTCGCCCCGCTCTGGCTTGGGAGAACTGAGAGGGGAGGCGGCTTTGAAGCTGGTGATCGGAATCGTGCGGCCCGAGAAGGCCAACGACGTGCTGGAAGCGCTCTACCGCGCCGAGGTGCGCGGCGTCTCGATGAGTCGCGTGCAGGGCCATGGGGGCGAGCTCGACCGGGTCGAGACCTACCGCGGCACGACCGTGCAGATGGGCCTCTCCGAGAAGGTTCGCTTCGAGGTGGCCGTTTCCGACGAATTCGTGCAGCCGACGGTCGACGCGCTCTGCGCCGGCGCCCGCACCGGCGAGGTCGGCGACGGCAAGATCTTCGTCGTGCCGCTGGAGCAGGCGGTGCGGATCAGAACCGGCGAGTCCGCGGAGGCCGCCGTCACCCCGGTGGCGAAGCGATGAGCCCCGCAATCGACACCGGCGATACCGCCTGGATGCTGGCCGCCACGGCGCTGGTCCTGATGATGACCTTCGCCCTCGGCCTCTTCTACGCGGGCCTCGTGCGGTCCAAGAACACGCTCAACACCTTCATGATGTGCATCGCCGCAGTGGCGATCGCGGCCGTCACCTGGTCGCTGCTCGGCTACTCGCTCGCCTTCGACGGCGAAGGGGCGCTGATCGGCGGCCTCGGGCATGTCGGCCTCAGCGGCGTCGGCTTCGAGCCGCGCGGCGAAGGGACGATCCCGCATCTCCTCTTCATGGCCTTCCAGGGGACCTTCTGCATCATCACCGTCGCCCTGATCGCCGGTGCCGTGGTCGAGCGGATGCGCTTCGGCGCCTTCATGGTCTTCGCCGCGCTCTGGTCGATCGTGGTCTACGCCGTGCTCGCCCACTGGGCCTTCGGCGGCGGCTGGCTCGCCGAGCAGGGCGCGCTCGACTTCGCCGGCGGCATCCCGGTCGAGATGGGCTCGGGCTTCTCGGCGCTGGCGGCGGCGCTGGTCGTCGGCGCCCGCAAGGACTACGGCCGCCAGGCCCTGCTCCCCCACAACGCCGTCTACGTGCTGGTCGGCGCCGGCCTGCTCTGGTTCGGCTGGTTCGGCTTCAACGGCGGCAGCGGGATAGGCACCGGCACCAACAGCGTGCTCGCCTTCGTCAACACGCTGCTGACGCCGGCCTGCGCGCTGATCACCTGGTTCGCGCTCGACCTGATCCGCGGCCGCAAGGTGACCGCGATCGGCGCCGCCACGGCGATCATCGTCGGCTGCGTGCTGATCACCCCCGCCGGCGGCTACATCAGCCCCGGCTGGGCGATGGTCCTCGGCTTCGTCGGCGCCCTCCCCTGCTACTTCGGGATCCAGTACCGGCCGCGGACGCGGGTCGACGAGACGCTCGACGTCCTCGCCGCCCACGGCATCGCCGGCTTCACCGGCATCCTCTTCATCGGCCTGGTGGCTCAGATCGGCTGGAACGGGATCGCCGACGGCGCCTTCTACGGCGACGTCGGCCAGTTCTGGTCGCAGGCGCTGGCAGCAGTCGTGACGCCCGTCTACGCCTTCGTCGCCACCTTCATCCTGCTCAAGCTGGTCGGCGCGGTGATGCCGCTGCGGGCGAGCGAGCACGACGAGGCGCTCGGCATGGACGTCGTCTACCACGGCGAGGAGGCCTACGTGACCGGCGAGGGCGCGATCCTCGTCATGCCCGAGGACGACGGCAAAGCGCTGGTCGCGGATCCGGGCTAAGACCCGGCCGCGGGACGTGCCGACACTTAGGCACCTATAGGGGCACCTATGTGAGGGCACGTCCAAAATAGGTTGAGATGGCCGACTACGTTCAGGTCCTGACGGCCGCCGGCTCCGAGCAGGAGGCGGAGCGGATCTCTGCCGCCCTGGTCGAGCGCCGGCTCGCCGCCTGCGTCCAGGTGATCGGCCCAGTCGCCAGCCGCTATCGCTGGCAGGGCAAGGTCGAGCAAGGGCGCGAGTGGCTCTGCCTGGCGAAGACCGAGGCGGCGCGCTACGACGAGCTGGAGGCGGCGGTCCGCGAGCTCCACTCCTACGACGAGCCGGAGATCGTCGCGACGCCGATCGTCGCCGGCAGCGCCGGCTACCTGGGCTGGCTCAGCGAACAAGTGAAGGATT
>JBEVMR010000018.1:0-8253 GCA_040508545.1 Solirubrobacterales bacterium | reverse complement strand
CCCGCCGAGGCGGGTGCGGCGAGGGCCATGACCAGGGCCAGCGCAGCGAGCAGGGCTGTCGCCACGCGGCTCATCCCGCTACTCGACCTCCTCGTGGACGACCGAGACGACGACCTTGTTCAATCCCGTGCCCACCGTGCGGTAGGGCGAGGGGGGCCCGGGGTTGTTGCCGAGCAGCCAGAAGCCGCTCGTGCCGGTGGCGGTCAGCTTGACCGCGCTGTTGGCCGAGTCGGTGTTGTCATCGGTTCCGCCGGGGGTGTTGTCGGCCCCCGGGTCGGGGAACGTCCAGGTGGTCGTTTCTTTGCCGGCCCCCGGGCCCGCCACGCTGGAGGCTTCGACCTTGCCGATGTCGAGGCTGATCGCGTCGATCGGGCCGAAGGTCGTCCACGAGCTCCTGAACAGGGTGCTGACGTTCAGGACCAGGCGCGAGTTGGCGCCGTCGACCACCAGGGTCGGGTCGGAGAGAACCGTTCCGTATGCCTGCATCGGTTCGATCTGGCAGAGGCCGACGGTCCCTTTGCCGTGCAGGACGAGGCGACCAGGCGAGCCCGGCTCGAACTCACCCGACGTCGCCGGCCAGGTGAAGAATTTCCCTGGGCCCGCCATGACCGCGTCGCTTTTGGTCGCACCGTCGAGCAGGTTGAACACGCCGGTGCCGAAGATCGTCCCGCGCAGGCTGTTGCGCAGGCCCCAGTTGATCGCTCCGGAGTCCACCGAGAGCGGGCTGGTGAGGCTCGGCAGCGTGGCCGGCGCGGCAGGCGCGGCAGGCCACGACGGCGTCACCGTCGGTTCCGGCATCGGGCTGATGCCGGAGAGGTCGCAGGCGGCCGCCTGGCCCCAGGGCTCGACGATCTCGACCGTGAGCGGGTCGAGCGCGTCGCCGGCGTTGTAGACGCAGCTCGGCGCTTTCGGGTTGCAGAGCTGCATCGCGTCGAGGCCCTGCTGGGTCAATTTGGTCGGCATCGCCTCCCAGCTGACGGTGCGTGGGCCGCCGTCGTAAGCGACCTCGGCATCGCCGGGCTCGATCGTTGCCACGTCCACCCGCTGCGCGGCGGTGATCGCCCCGGTTACGTTGGTCGCGATGTCGACCACCAGGCGCGAGTCCTCGCCGTCGATGATCACGGTCGGGTTCGAGAGCGTGATGCGGAACCCTTTGCCTTTGTGGAGGGCGCAGAGCACGGCCTCGCCCTCGCCGTCGATCACGGCCTGGTCATCGCCGGCGTCGCTGGTGTTGGCGAGGTACTTGCCGGCGCTGGCGGGGAACTCGAAGGTGCCGACCTGCACTGGCGTGGGGGGCGGGGGCACCAGGGTGGCTGGGGCGATCGCCGTCGCCGAGCCGCCGGCGATGGTCGCGACGTATTCGCGGAAGGACAGCCTGAAGCCCCAGCCGATCGTGCCCTCGGAGAGGCTCGGGGCGCCGCCGAGCGCGGGCGCGGGCGCGGCGGGCGTGACGTTGCCCTGTGCCTCGCTCGTCGCCGGCAGTCCGCACTGAGCCGCGTAGGGGTCGACCACCGGGGGGGCCGCCGGTTTCCCGGCGGGTGCTGCGGGAGTCGGCGCCGGCGTTGCGGCCGTCGGCTCCAGGGTTGCGTCGAGGCTGAAGCGGCCGATCTCGCCGGCCTTCAGCTCGTCCAGCCCCAGCCGCTGGCGCAGCTTGGCAGCGCCTTTGCTGGTCAAGGAGAGCCTCGCGTTGCGCAGCGTCGCCGAGCCCTCGGCGATCGTCAGGCTGCCGCTGGCTCGGAAGAAGGTGAGTCGCGCTTTGCCGAGCTTGGCGCTGATTGCCGCCTCTTTGCCACCGGCCTCGAGCTCGAGGCGACGGAGCTGGGCGGTGTGTTTCCCGTTGCGCAGTTTCAGCGTGCCGCGGGTGGTCGCGCTTGCGCCATCCGCGAGCAGATCGAGGTCGGTTACGGCCAGGGAGGCCTGCTTGTTGCCGAGCTTGCCGTCGCTTTGCGATCCGCTGAGCACGATCTTGGCAGTGCCCGTGGCGGGGGCGGCACTGGCCGGCGCGGCGGTGACCGCGGTGATGGCGGCCGTGGCCAGGGCCAACAGGCCAACTCGGATCCGCCGCTGTCTCGATTCGCTGGAACTCATCTGAGGGGAATCTCCTTGTCCTCTGCGCGCACGCGGCGCGCCGTTTCATGGGCGCACTGGGTTAGGGCACCCTAAGAATCCACCCTAACAAAGTCGGAATTAGGTTGCCCTAACGCCTGGGGGAGCGGCCGTCCAGGCGACGTGCAGGGCGGTGCGCCCGTCGTGCTCGGTGAGCCGGGCGTCGGCCCCCCAGATCTCCGCCAGACGCTCGGCGCCGAGCACCTCGGCCGGGGGGCCGGAGGCGACCGTGCGCCCCGCCGAGACGACCACCGCCGTGTCTGCGACGGCAGCGGCTAGCGCCAGGTCATGGACTACCAGCAGGATCGTCAGGCCGTCGTCGGCAAGCTCGCGCAGCAGGGTCGCTACGCCGACCGTCGCGCCGAGGTCGAGCTGGGAAGTCGGCTCGTCGGCGATCAGCACGGGCGCCTCCTGAGCCAGTCCGATCGCGATCTGGACACGCTGCAGCTCGCCGCCGGAGAGGGTCGTCAGCGACCGCTCGGCGAAGCGGGTCACTCCCGCGCGCGCCATCGCCCCCTCGATGCCGTCGCGGTCCTCGCCGCTGAGCCGGCGCAAGGGCCGTAGGTGCGAGGAGCGGCCGATCGTCACCGCTTCGCGGACGGTGACGCCGGCCGGGACCGGCATCCGCTGGGGCACGAAGGCGCGCACCCTGGCGAGCTCGCTCCCCCGCATCTCGCCGACCTCGCGCCCCGACCAGAGCGCCGTGCCGGCGGAGATGCCCTGCAGGCCCGAGACCGCCCGCACCAGCGTCGACTTGCCGGCGCCGTTGGGCCCGACGATCGCAACCAGTTGGCCGTGGTGGACGGTGAGGTCCGCGCCGCGCAGGATCGACGTGCCGCCGATCTCGACCTCGATCCCGCGTGCCTCCAGCGGGTACGTGCCGTCACTTAGGCACCCATATGGACGCTCAAGTGGCCGCACGTCCTTCGAATGGCCGGAACGCTCCGCCATCAGACCGCCTTGCGCAGCAGCCAGAGGAAGAGGGGCACGCCGAGCACCACCATGAAGGGGCCGACCGGCATCTCGATCGGCGCCCGCAGGGTGCGGGCCAGGGTGTCGGCGGCGGCGAGCAGGGCGGCGCCGCCGATCGCCGAGGCGGGGACGACGAAGGTGTGGCTCGACGTGCCGCCCGCCATCCGCACCACGTGCGGGACGACCAGCCCGAGGAAGCCGAGCAGGCCGGCTATCGCCGCCGAGGCGGCGGCCAGCAGCGCCGCTGCGACCGCGGCGCCGAGCCGGATCAGGTGCGGCCGCGAGCCGAGCGAGGCGGCGACGTCGTCGCCGAGCGCCAGCCGGTCGAGCGGGCGGATCAGGCAGAGCGCGAAGGCGAACCCGACGGCGAAGTAGGGCCAGACCGTCTCCAGCTCGTCCCAGCCGCTCGAGGTGAGGCCGCCGGCGATGAAGAAGATGGCCGAAGGGGCGCGCTCGGGGTAGGCGGCGAGCAGGCCGGTGGTGCCGGCGGTGAAGAGGGAGAGGATCGCGATCCCGGCGAGGACCACCTTGCCGATGCTGCCGCGGTTGGCGCCTGACCAGGCGAAGGCGAAGACCATCGTCGCCGCCAGCAGGCCGAAGAAGAGCGCCCCGATCGGCAGCAGTGCGATCGAGCCGGGGAAGAGGATGATGATCAGGATCGCGCCGAAGCCGGCGCCGCCGGTGACGCCGATCACGTCGGGGGAGGCGAGCGGGTTGGCGAGCGCGCCCTGCAGGATCGCCCCCGCGATCCCCAGCGCAGCGCCGACGACGAGCGCCTCGACCGTGCGCGGCAGGCGCAGCGTCTCGACGATCTGTTGGTCGGGCCCGCTGCCGCCCTTGCCGAAGATGATGTCGATCACCTCGCCGAAGGGGACCTTGACGGCGCCGAGGGCCAGTGAGGCGACCGTCGCCGCGGCGAGCGCGGCGAGCAGCGCCGCGAAGACGAGCGTGCGCCGCGCCAACTGCGCTCAGTTCTCGAGGTAGACGCGACGCACTTTGCGGATCGTGCGGGCGACGTCGGTACCGGGCTGCAGCAGCGAGTTATCGACCGAGATGTAGATCCGCCCGTTGCGCACGGCCGAGGTCGTCGACCAGGCGGGGTTGGTGCGCAGGTAGTCGGTCAGGCTGGGGATGTCGTCCTCGTTGGCGTGCGGGACGGCGACGATCACGTCGGGGTCTTCGGCGACGACCACCTCGTCGGAGATCCGCTCGAAGCCCGAGCTCGACTCGACGCCGCCGGTCAGCAGCCGCCCGCCGGCCTTGGTGACGATGTCACCGCCCCAGCTGTTGGGGAGGAAGGTGAAGGGGGTGCGGCCGACGCCGAGGATGAGCATCACCGTCGGGTGCTCCTCGATGCCCCGGCGGGCCTGAGCGACGCTCTTCCTCATCGACGCGGCCAGGGCCTTCGCCTGCTTCAGCCGGCCGACGATGGCGCCGATCTCGATCGTCTGGGCGAAGGCGCCGTTGAGCCGGAAGGGCTCGTGGACGAGGACCTCGATGCCGAGGTCGCCCATCGACTCGTTCCCCTTCGCCCAGGTCGGCGAGGAGAAGACCAGGTCGGGGTCGAGCGAGGCGAGCTGCTCGAGGTTCGGCCCGTTGGGGTGGGAGAGCGGCAGCGTCGTGACGCCCTTCAGCTTCGGCGAGAAGCGTTCCTTGCCGCCGAGGGTCTGGCCGATCCCGACCGGCTTGATGCCGAGCTTGACCAGGGTGTTGGCGGCGAACGGCGTCAGCGCGACGATCCGCTTCGGCGGCGCGGCCTGGGCTGGCACCGCCATCGCCAGCACGAGCAGTGCGACCGCGAGGCAAATTGAAGCTTTGTGCCCCCTATGGGGGTGAAAATGCTTCAAGAAGCGACGGATGGGGGCCATGCCTAGGCTGGCACCTTGGCGTCGATCACCGTGTAGTTGCGCACCTCGCTGCCGTGGGCGAGCTCGCCGTCGGCGTGGCGGTGGCTGAGTTTGAAGAGGTCGCTGTTGACCCAGGCCTTGAACGCCTCGTCGCTCTCCCAGCGGCTGAGCACGACGTACTCGCCGGCGCCATCGCCCTCGCGACGCAGCAACTCGAAGCCGGCGAAGCCCTCGGCCTTGTGGACGTGGCTCTCACGCTCGAGGAAGGCACGCTCGAACGCCTCCCGACGCCCCTCGTGCACCTGCACGACATTCATCACCGTTACCAAGGCCCCGCTCCTTTCGCGATGCGCCCCGTCGCACTACCAACTGCTTAGGACGCCCTAATTAGGTTTACCTAATGAGGGTAGCCGAAGAGCTGGGAGTGGCGCTCTAAGGGGTGCTCTCGGCGAGCTCGGCCCGGGCTCGCTGGGCGAGCTTGACGGTTGCCTTGCGCAGCCCCTCGGGGCCGTCGATCGGCTCGTCGTATGGGACGCGAACCTCGCTCTCGCCGTCCGGCGTATCGGCGATCAGGTCGAGCCCGGTGCGGTCGGCGTCGATGCAGCGGGCGGCGGTCGCCTCGGGGCAGCCGCCCACAGCTTTTGCCATGTCCAGCAGCGCATCAGCGTGATCTTCATTGAGATGGGCGATTGCTCGCTCCGCCCCTTCGCTGACTGAATCTCCGAGCTTCATGGTTAGGCAACCCTAATACATGAAAGGAAGAGCGGTAGTCCCCTGGGCCGGCGGATACTCAAAACGGCGGGCTAATTAGCCCGCCGTTTGTCGGAACAGGGGACTACCGCTCTTCCCGCCTAGGTACTCGAGGTTCGCCAAATCCATAGGTCTCGTACGCACCGAACTCGGCGAAGGTCTTGTGCGTCGGCCCGTGGTAGTCGGAAGACGCGGTCGGGATCAAGCCGAGCTCGTCGCAGAGGGCGAGCAGGTGCTTCGTCTGCTCTTCGCTGTGCGTCGGATAGAAGGTCTCGATCCCGTCGACGCCCAGGGCGCGGATCAGCTCCTCGACCTTGGCCGGCTCGGAGATGTCCCAGTAGGGGTGGGCGACGACGGCGACGCCGCCGGCCCCCTTGATTACCGCGACTGCCTGCTTGGCGGTCGGCCAGCGCCGCGGCACGAATGCCTTGGCGCCGGGCACGAGGTACTCCTCGAAGAAAGGCCCGAGGTCGCCGGTCGCTCCTGCCGCCCGGGCAATATGCGGCCGCCCGATCGAGAGCGCATCCCCGGCCTCCCGCACCGCGTCGTCCAAAGTCAGCTCAAAACCCTCCCCGCGCAGCTTCTCCACGATCTCGCCAGCCCGCGAGACCCGCTCCTGCTGAGCCCGCTCACAAGCAGGCGCGATCTTCTCCAGGTCGACCCAGTACCCGCAGATGTGCAGGTCTTCGGCGTACTCGTGCACGCAGGACATCTCGATCGCGGGTACAAACTCGACCCCGAGCCTCTCGGCAGCTTCCGCCGCCTCCGGCACCCCCGCGATCGCATCGTGATCCGTTAGCGCCAAAGTAGTGACACCAGCCTTCGCAGCTTCCTCGACGACATCGGCGGGCGCCAGCTGGCCGTCGGAAACGGTCGAGTGACTCTGCAGCTCGATCAACACGACGGCGCACCCTATTGCGACTCGGGGTCGGGTGGGGTCCGGTGCCACCTCGCCCTAGCCTCCCCTCGGCACCGCGGAGAGATCCCTGCCGCGAAGCGGCACAAGATTTCACCGGCCAAAGGCCGGTGATAGGCGTAGGCGAGGTGGCACCGGACCCCACCTCTCCGCCACTTGTCTGAATAGACTGCGCCGCCGTGTTCGAGAAGGTGCTCATAGCCAACCGCGGTGAGATCGCAATCCGGGTCGCCCGGACCCTGAAGGAGATGGGAATCGGGTCCGTCGCCGTTTATTCCGAGATCGATCGAGACGCGCCGCACGTCAGGGAGGCCGACGAGGCGTTTCTGATCGGCCCAGCCGTGCCGGCTGAGAGCTATCTGAACATCCCGAAGATCATCGAGACGGCCAAGGAAGCGGGCGCCGAGGCGATCCATCCCGGCTATGGCTTCCTCGCCGAGAATGCTGATTTCGCGCGAGCTTGCGGAGACGCGGGCATTACGTTCATCGGCCCGCCCCCCGAGGCGATCGAATCGATGGGCTCGAAGACGCGGGCGCGCGAGATCATGGCCGAGGCCGGAGTGCCGATCGTCCCCGGGGCGACGGAGCCGGCTGTCGACGTCGAGGCTGCCAAGGCTCAGGCCGAGGAGGCCGGCTACCCGGTCGCCTGCAAGGCTGCGGGCGGCGGTGGCGGCAAGGGCTTCCGTGTGGCGATGACCCCGGGCGACCTCGAGGAGGCTTTCGAGGGCGCCGCTCGCGAAGGCGAGAAGTTCTTCTCCGACGATCGGGTCTACGTCGAGCGCTACCTCGAGGACCCGCGCCACGTCGAGGTCCAGGTGCTCGCCGACTCACACGGCAACGTGATCCACCTCGGTGAGCGCGACTGCTCGATCCAGCGCCGCCACCAGAAGGTGATCGAGGAGGCGCCTGGGCCGCAGGTCGACGAGGAGATGCGCGAGCGGATCGGCAAGATCGCCACCGACGCGGCGGCGGCTGTCGGCTACCGCTCCGCCGGAACCGTCGAGGGCCTGCAGGTCGGCGAGGACTACTTCTTCCTCGAGATGAACACCCGCGTTCAGGTCGAGCACTGCGTCACCGAGATGGTCACCGGGTTCGACATCGTTCGCGAGCAGATCAGGATCGCCTGGTGGAAGGGGATCAGCGTCGTCAGGCCGCCGACCTCGTACTCGGCGAGCGCGCGCAGCATGCGCGCGGTGGCCAGCTCGCGGTCGAGGTCCCAGACGATCAGCTTGGCGAACATCGGGTCGTACATCGGGGTGACCTCCGAGCCGGCCTCCACTCCCGAGTCAACGCGCACGCCCGGCCCCGCCGGCTCCCGGTAGGTGCTGATCCGGCCGGGGGCCGGGGCGAAGTTCTTGTGGGCGGCCTCCGCGTTGATCCGGCACTCGATCGCGTGGCCGCGCATCACCATCTCGTCCTGGGCGATCGACAGCGGCTCGCCGGCGGCGATCCGGATCTGCTCGCGGACGATGTCGACTCCAGTGACCATCTCGGTTACGCAGTGCTCCACTTGGACCCGGGTGTTCATCTCGAGAAAGAAGTACTCGTCGCCGACCTGCATGCCCTCGACCGTCCCGGCGCCGCGGTAGTCGACCGCGCGGGCCGCCTCCTTGGCGATCCGCCCGATCCGCTGGCGCATCTCGTCGTCGACGTGCGGACCCG
>JBEVMR010000015.1:0-9220 GCA_040508545.1 Solirubrobacterales bacterium | reverse complement strand
GGCGGCCTTGGCCAGGTGCTTGGAAACGAGACGCGGAAACCGCAAGCGGGTGGGACAACGCCCGCCTTCCAACGCTCGCCGGTGCCCGGGGTGGATTCCGCCGGGCGCCCAAACCAGTGCGGCGCCTAGCGGCCCTGCACCTCCAGAGTCCCCTCAAGCATGTGAATCAAGTTAGGACCACCTCCTTTCTCTGGTCATCCGATTGAAGCAAATGGATCAGTCGGGCGGTAGCCGCGGGGATAGCCGGGTAGCCCGAGGGTGAGCGAAAAGGAGGAAGCCATGACCGTCGCCACCGCAACGATCTTCGCCATTGCGATCGCCATCGCGGCGATCATCGCCTGGAAGGAGCTCGGCTGAGGGTCGAGGCCTTGCCGGTAGCCTGACCCCACCGATGTCCTCCGACGGTGGCCACACGACGACGCTGCTGATCGGCGGCGAGGCGATCGCCGGAGCCGGGCCGCCGATCGCGGTCGAGAACCCGTACACGACCGAGACGATCGCCGAGGTGGCAGCCGCCTTGGCGGAGCAGGTCGACGCGGCGGTGGCCGCTGCCCGCGAGGCATGGCCGGGATGGGCGCGAACGCCCGCCGGCGAGCGCTGCGAGCTGCTGCACGAGGTGGCGCGGCGGCTCCGCGAGGCCAGCGAGAGCTTGGCGCAGACGATGACCGCCGAGGGCGGCAAGCCGCTGATCGAGAACCGCGACGAGCTGGAGTGGACGGCGGCCGCCTTCGATTACTACGCGGAGATCGGGCGCGACCACGCGGGTCGCGTGATCCCACCGATCGAGGCGACCCAGCTGGCGATGGTGGTCAAGGACCCGCTCGGGGTCGTCGGCTGCATCGTGCCCTGGAACTACCCGCTGCTGCTGCTCGCCTGGAAGGTGGCGCCGGCGCTGGCTGCCGGCAACTGCGTCGTCTGCAAGCCCTCGGAGCTGACGCCGCTCTCGACCCTGATGCTGGCCGAGCCCTTTGGGCACATGCCGCCCGGCGTGGTCAACCTGCTCGCGGGCGCCGGCGACGTCGGCGCCGCGATCGCCTCCCACCCGGGCGTCGACTGCGTCGCCTTCACCGGATCCGTCGCGACCGGCAAGAAGATCGCCGCCGCCTGCACCGAGCGGGTGGCGCGGATGAACCTGGAGATGGGCGGCAAGGACGCCTTCATCGTCTGCGCCGACGTCGCCCCGCAGCTCGAGGTCGCCGCCCGCGGCGGCGCCTGGGCCGCTTTCCTCAACGCCGGCCAGGTCTGCACCTCGGCCGAGCGCTTCTACGTGGTCGAGGATGTCTTCGACGAGTACGTCAGCGCCTTCGTCGAGCACACGCGCAGCCTCGTGCTCGGCGACCCGTTCGAGGTCGGGACCGATCTCGGCCCGATGGTCTCCGATCCGCAGCGCGCCAAAGTCGTCGCCCAACTCGAGGCCGCCAGTGCAGCCGGAGCCGAGATCCTCACCGGCGGCGATCGTGGCGGCACCCGGCAGGGGCACTTCCTCTCCCCCGCCGTGGTGGTCGGAGCTGCTCCCGACAGCGCCTTGCTGCGCGAGGAGACTTTCGGCCCCGTCGCCCCGATCGTTCCGGTCAGCTCGCTCGACGAGGCGATCGAGCTGGCAAACGGCACCGAGTTCGGGCTCGGCGCCAACGTCTACACGGGCGACCTGGAGAACGCCGTGCGCTGCATGCGCGAGCTGCGTGCCGGCACGGTCTGGATCAACGACCCGCTGACCGACAACGACGCCGGGCCCTTCGGCGGCTTCAAGCAGTCCGGCCTCGGGCGCGAGCTCGGCCGCGAGGGCCTGGAGGCCTTCCAGGAGACCAAGCACGTCCACATGGAGTCGCGGATCGAGCGCAAGGAATGGTGGTACCCCTACAAGGAGTACGGGGCGGGGTCTTCCTAACGCAGGGCCCGGCAGACCGCCCGGGCCTGCGCGCGCCGGATCGCCGCGGCAACCCGCTGGGACCCTTGACCGGGGACGATCTGGGAGTTGACGACGAAGACGACAGACCGTCCACCCTTGGCGGAGCCGGCGACGAAGAGGCGGTAGCCCGGGAACGATCCGGTGTGACCGTAGATGTCACCGCAGCGAGTGCGGTAGCGGAAGATGCCGAGCCCGGCAAAGTTCTTGCCTGGGCCGGGGGGCGATGATTTCCCCGGCCTGAAGGCCTTGGCCAGACTGCGCGAGGCGCGCAGTATCGTCGGCACGTAGGCCGGGACGAACCGCGACAGATCGGCTGGGGTCGAGACGATCCCGCCCGAGGCCCAGGCGCCAGCAGGATTGATCAGTTCACTCACGTCGGCGGGCTTCTTGCCCTGCTCGATCTCATAGCCGTGCATGAACGGCCGCGGCATCTTGATCGTCTCGGGCAGGCTGCTGGATCGCATGCCGAAGGGCCTGAA
The DNA here is from genome assembly GCA_040508545.1 of Solirubrobacterales bacterium. GTDB lineage: Bacteria > Actinomycetota > Thermoleophilia > Solirubrobacterales > 70-9 > VRUE01. The sequence continues at coordinate 6,832 of JBEVMR010000015.1, read as the reverse complement.
GACCTCGCTCCGCAGCAGGCTCGTGTACGTGCGGCCGGCGGCCACTTCCTCCATCAGCGCAGCGGCGATGTTGTCGGTGTCGGAGTAGTGGTAGCGGGAACCCGGCCTGAACTCGAGCGGCTCGTCACGGACAAAGTCGGTCAGCTGGGTCGGCGAGAGGTAGGCAGCCGGATCGGCAAGGAAGGTCTCGACGAAGGCCGGGGCCCTTATGTAGTCGGGCAGGCCGCTGGTGTGCTGAAGCAGCTGGGTGAGGGTCACCCGTTCGGCGCTGGGGAGCACCCCCGGGATGCTCGCTCCCAGCGTTTCCCTTAAGGAGAGTGATTTCGGGCGGGCGGCGAGGGTGGCCGCGATGAAGGCGTTGAAGCCCTTGGCGACGCTGGCGATGCGCACGTGTTCATCCGGTTGGGGTCGGCGGCGGTTGGACAGGTCGGCAACGCCGGCGCGGAAGAACCTCTTCCGCTTTCCGCTGTCGATCAGGACCGAGATGCCCGGCGGGCCCTCCGCCGAGGCGACGATCCCGTCGAGCATGCGCTGCAGCTTCGGCGTGGCGGCTCCGGCCGAGCCGCCGATCAGCCCGAAGGCGACGATGGAGATCGACAGGACGGCGACGATGCGGCGGCTAGGGCGTTGAGCCATGGGGGCAGATTAGACCCTGCACTGGCGGTCGCTAGGGCGCGTACTCACAGCGACGGTCCTCGTCGCCGCCGCGACCGCCGATGCAGCGGTCCGCGCCTCCCCGCCCGTCGAGCAGGTCGGCGCCGCCGCGGCCGAGCAGCGTGTCGGCGCCGGCGCTGCCGAGCAGGACGTCGGGGCCGGTCGATCCCTCGATCTTCTCGACCGTCCCGTCGATCCGGCTGGCGCCGCAAGCAGCAGCCTCGGGGTCGAAGACCCTGCCGCCGATCGCCGCCTTGACGACGGTGCCGGCGTTGCGCACCCGGGCGAAGGAGGCGCTGTCGTTGTCGCCGAGACCGCCATGGAAGAGGTCGTCGCAGGGCTGGCCGCCGACCAGGAGGTCGTTGCCAGGGCCGCCGACCAACGTCGCCGCGCCGCTGTTGCGACGGGGGTGGAGGATGTTGACGCCGAACAGCACGTCGTCGCCACCGCCGCCGGCGATCGTGTCGGGATCGCTGTCGTCACCGGCGTAGAGCGTGTCGCCACCCCGCCCGCCGCGCAACCAGTCACGCCCCGGGCCACCCTCGACCGTCACCGAGACCTCGGCCGGCACGGTGCCCCTAACCGTAAGCCTGTCGTTGCCGCCTCCGAGGGAGACGAGGATCGAGCTCACCGGACCAACACAGGAAACCGAGCCTGCGGTGGACGCACAGCCGCCGGACCGCGGGGTGCTGCGGAGCACCGGATTGCCGCTGCCGCCCCTCACCACGTATCCATGGTCGCCGCGGCTGACCGTCACGTCGTCGACCCCGTCGTCACCGGCGATCGTGAGGCTCGAGGAGCCGACGATACTGTCGTACAGCTCGATCTTGGTGCCGCGGCGACCGATGGCCGGGCCGCAGGAATCCTCGACCGAGAAGGGGCCGACGCACTGATCGCTGCCCGGGCCGCCGTAGGCCTGGTCGCTCCGCCACAGCCCGAGCAGGCGGTCGTCCCCGGGCCCGCCGTCCAGCCGGTTGGACGTCGTGTCGGAGCCCAGCAGAACGTCCTCGCCCGAACCGCCGACGGCGTCCTCGATACCGGCCAGGCGCTCTTGCTCCGCCCCGGTCACGAGCCCGGAGCCGAGGTCGACCGCGACCGGCCCGCCCGCCCCGCGGTAGGAGGCGATGTCGTGGTTGCCCGCGCCTCCGTCGATCCGGTCGCGGCCGACGCCGCCGATCAGGGAATCGAAGGCGCCGGGGCCACCCCCGGCCTCGTCGTCACCCGGCCCGCCGTCGACCTCGTCGCGATCGCCGCGCCCGCCGTACAGGCCGTCGTTGCCGCTGCCGCCGACGACCTGGTCGCGATCGCTGCCGCCATCGACGTCGTCAGAGCCGCGTCCGCCGTGGATGGCGTCGTTGCCGCGCTTGCCGTCGATCGTGTCGTTACCGCGGTCACCGTAGATCGCGTCGTGGCCGGCGCCGCCGCAGATCACGTCGTTGCCTCCGGCCCCGAAGATCTCGTTGGGACCGCGGCCACCGACGATCACGTCGGGGCCCTTGGTGCCGGCGATCGTCGCCTCGTTGGAGAAGATCGTCGCCCGCTGCCCGTCGCAGAGCGGCGCGGCGCCGGCCGCCGCCGGCCCGGCGAAGATCAAGCCGACCCCGCAGCAGAGCGCGAAGGCAGCCCACACACGGTGGCATCGAGGGCGTTCGACGACGCTCCCCTCCATCTGGTTCCGGCGAGGCTCCATTGACTGGCTTCCTGACTTTGGCGGCGAGACATGAAGTGCCGCTAAAACCGATCTACCCGGCTACCCGCTGCCTCAGACAGGCTTGATGCCGATCAGCAGCGCCATCTCCAGCCACTTCCAGTAGCAGTCGGCGTCGTCGAAGCCGAGCTCGCGCAGCCAGCCGAGCTGCGTCTCGACGTCGAGCAGGCGATCGGAGGGATCCTCGTTCTCGATCGGCTCGTCGATCGCCGCGAAGAACGCCAGGTGGAGACGGTAAGAAGCCGAAGCCACGTGCTCGAAGTTGGCGAAGACTCCGCCGGGCTCGAGCAGGTCGAACACCTCGCCGAAGAGCGCGCGCTTGCGCTCGTGCTCGACGTGGTGGATCGCAAACGAGGAGACGACGGCGTCGAAACGGCCCAGCGCCGGCAGCGGCTCGGCGAGATCGTGCTCGAGCAGCTCGACGCGCTCGTCCCCGGCAAAACGCTCGCGCGCTCCCGCGAGCATCAGCTCGGAGAAGTCGAGGCCGACGCAGGTCATCTCGGGGCGATCCGCCTGCAGCAGAGCGAGCAGGCGGCCGTCCCCGGTGCCGAGGTCGAGGGCCCGCCGCACGTCGCGCGGCACGTGCTCGAGCAGAACGCCCTCCCCCTCCAGCCGGTGTGGGAACTCGTCGGCGCGATCCAGGTAACGCTGGACTTTCCACTCGTCGCGCGTCCACTCCTCCCCAGGCATGCCGGCCATTATCGCCTGAGCCCATGGGTCAATTCCGGTCGCGCGCTCTCGAACTATCGACTAATTCGAAATATGACTATCGTATTCGGGCATTGGGGGCATATCGGTTTCTGACGGAGAGGGAGCGGAGATGAAGAGGGGGCTCTTGTGCGTATCGCTGACGGCGGCTGCCCTGCTGTCGATCCCGTCGTCGGCTGCTGCGGCCGAATACGACACCTTCGTCGGCTGCGACGACCTCTCGGAAAACCCGGTCCCCGCGCACGTTTGCCAGATTGGCGACTTTCCCGGCGCCTACTTCGAATCGGACGAAGACACGGAATACGAAATCTGCGTGGCATTCCCCACCGAAGAAGTCCTTTGCCTCGAAGAACAGCTCGCCGAAGGGGGCATCCTCTTCGTCAACTCGATCACGTCAGAACTGGAGGGCAACCACGTCGTGTCCTGGTTCGTCGAAGGCGTGGAAATCGGCTCTTGGAGCTTCCGCATGGACGCGCCCCCGCCTCCTCCACCACCGCCACCGCCCGTCACTTCGGCGCCGGCGCCCCCCGCCCCACCGGTTGTCACCTCCTCGAAGCCATCGGTGGCGTGCTCGAAAGCCAAGCAACGGGTGGGCCAGCTCAAGTCACGGCTGCGAAAAGCCGCGAGCCGTAAACAGCGCGCGAGGATCCGGCCCAAGCTGAAAGCCGCGCGCGCGACCGTCAAAAGCGCCTGCTGACCGACCCCGATCCCTAGGCGGGAACGGCGATGAGCGGCACCGGCCTCGAAGGCCTACGCGGGTGCGGGATCGGCGTCCGCAGCCTGCTCCTCACCCTCGGCCTCTCTGATGTCGGCTGAGATCCGCACTGCGGCTGAGAGCAGCGGCGCAGCGAGCACCAGGCCGACGGTGCCGAATAGGCAGCCGCCGGCGATCGTCGCGATCAGCACCGCCAGCGGATGCAGTTTGAGGGCCGCGCCGTAGGCGATCGGCTGGACCAGTTGCTGGAGAACGCCGTTCGCCATCAGGACCACGACCGCGACGGCCAGGGCGGTCTCGGGCCCGGCGCCGCCGAGGGCGATCAAGACCGCGAAGGCGCCCGCCGCCCAAGCGCCGAGGTAGGGGACGAACCCGCCGACGAAGGTGACCGCCGCGATCGTGCCCGGCAGGGGGACTCCGAGCAGCAGAGCCCCCGCCCCGACGATCGTCGAGCTCCACAGCGAGACGATCGTGACCCCGAGGAAGTACCCGCGCATGCTGCCGGCCACCCGACCCAGGATCGAGCGGGCCAGGGGCACGGGCACGCCGAGATGGCGCTCGACGAAGCCGCCGATCGTCGGCGCGTCCTTGAGCAGGAAGAAAAGGCTGAGGGCAGTGAAGGAGAGGAAGACCGCCAACGAGGCGAGTTTGTCGACCCCGCCGAGCAGGCCGTGGGTCAGTGCGGAGAAGCCGTTGCTGATCGAGGCGCTGGCGTCGGCGTTCGCGTTTGCGGCAGTGGTGGAATTCACCCCGAGGTCGCCGACCCAGGACTCGATCTCGCTCGCCCCTTCTCGAAGCCGGTCGGAGAGGCTGTCCGCCTGGCTCGCGATCCCGGCGAGAACGAGCAGGCCGACGCCGACGCCGACTGCGATGATCGCCAGGAAGACGAGCCCGGAGCCGATCCCCCGCGGGATCCCGCGCCGGCGCAGCCAGTCGACGAGGGGAGAGGTGACAGAGGCGATGATCCCGGCCACGATCACCGGCAGCACGATCGTCTCCGTCAGCGAGAGCAGCCAGATCGCGCCGATCAGCGCCGCCGCCGCCCCAACCAGGAGCCAGGCGGAGAAACCCAGGTCGCGCAGCCACTGTGGCGCAGCGAACATCCCGCTCAACTCGCCCGGGTCGATCTCGATGACCTCGCCCTCCCCCTCGGCGCCCTCGCGCCCGGGGCGGCGCAGTTTGCCGCGGAGAATCGCTCGACGCTCGCTCATCGCGCCCGCGGACGATACGCAGCGCTCCCGACATCGCGACCGGCCCGCGCCGGGGTGAGATGCCCGGCCGAGTCACCTACGTAGGCCACGCGACCGTCCTCGCCGAGCTCGACGGGGCCCGGCTGCTCACCGATCCGGTGCTGCGCGCGCGGGTCGGGCCGCTGCGCCGCCGCGGAGCGCCGCCGGCGCCCGAGATCGCGGAGAACCTCGACGCCGTGCTGATCTCCCATCTCCATCACGACCACGCCGACCTCCCATCGTTGCGCCAGATCGGCCGCGAGGCTCCAATCATCGCGGCACCTGGGTCGCAGGAGTTCCTCGAGCGCCGGGGCTTCAGCGCCGTCTCGGAGCTGGCGCCAGGGGAATCGAGCCAGGTCGGCGCGGTCACCGTCACTGCCGTTGAGGCGCGGCACTCCAGCGAGAGTCGGTTCGAGCGGGAATCGCAGGCCGTCGGGTTTCTCCTGGATGGCCGCCAGCAGCGGATCTACTTCGCCGGCGATACGGACCTCTTCGACGGGATGGCGGAGCTGGGACCGGGGCTCGACCTCGCGCTACTGCCGATCTGGGGCTGGGGCCCGAGCATCGGCCCCGGCCACCTCGACCCCGAGCGCGCCGCGCGAGCGGCGGCACTGCTCTCGCCAAGGATCGTGATCCCGATCCACTGGGGGACGCTCTACCCGCTCGGCCTGGCGCGACTCCGCCCCGACCCGCTGCGCTCGCCGCCGCGGGAGTTCGAAACCTGGATGCGGGAGCTGGCGCCTCAGGTGGAGGCGCGGGTGCTGGCGCCCGGCGGGGCGACCTCGCTCTCGTAGCTCGAGTGCCCCAGCTGGGCCAGCCAGGCACAGAAAATCCGGTGGACGCTTTCGGCGCCGACCACGTCCCCCTCGGGCCAGGCCAGCTCGCTCGGATGGAGCACGAACGGGAAGCTCTGGGTCCCCCCCATGCCGCCGTGCGAGCCGACCAGCTCCTCGAAGGCGGCGACCTCGCCGAACTCCGGCCAGAAGGTGCTGTTGAGCATCAGGTCGGCGCAGTGGGGAAAGCCGTCGGTGCGCCGCAGGTGCTCGGCCGCGTGCGGTCCGAAGGGCGCAAGCGGGTCCTCCCCCTCGACCCGGTCCTCGTCGAGGAACCTGATTCCGCTCTTGCCGATCGCCAGGGCGCCCGCGCGCTCGGAGCGCACCAGCACGAACCCGATCCCGGGATGGTCGCGGAGCGCCGGCAGGAGCTGGGGGTAGAGGGCCTCCAGCCGCTCGAGGGTCACCCGCCCGGGCTCGCGCGGGAAGCTGATCAGGCCGAGGCACCCCGAAGCCATCACGGAGAGCTCCGGGATCCCGTTCCCACGGGTCTCCTCGATCTCCCGGCGGTCGTCGGAGTCAAGTGAGACGACGCCGTCGGCGCTGCGCCCCCGGGTCGCCACCCGCACGGTGCGCGCGGCGACGGTGTCGTCACGCGCGACCTCGGTCAGGCCAGCGCTGAGGTAGGAGAGCGCGTCCTCGTCCCCCCCTTCGGCCGCGATCGTGCTCCCCGCCTCGCAAGCCGACTGGACCAACTGCTCGAGGGTTTCCCCGTAGCGGTTGAGGAAGGTTTCGCCCTGTGACTGCCCGTGGTCGGAGAGCACGACGAGGCGATAGGGCCGCGGCGCCTCGGCGCAGGCGGCGGCAATCCGCGCGATCTGGCGATCGAGGTCGCGCAGCACTGCGAGCGCGTCGTGACGCTCGATCCCAGAGTGATGGGCGACCTCGTCGTAGGCGAGGAAGGTCGTGTAGCCCACGGGCCGGCCGGCGTAGATGTCCGAGATCACGGCTGCCACCTGCAGGTCGCGTTGGATGACCGTGCCCC
>JBEVMR010000090.1:0-17158 GCA_040508545.1 Solirubrobacterales bacterium | reverse complement strand
GAGGTCGGCGAAGATCTGCATGTGGACCTGAGCGGCTGGGCCGTGCCCGTTTTCAGCGGCACCCTGGCGCCCGAATTCGTCAAGGAGCTAAGTGAAGCCGAGTAAGCGCCTGGAGCGCATTCCCCCGTACCTGTTCGCCCAGCTCGAGCAGAAGATCGCGGCGAAGAAGGCCGCCGGGGTCGACGTGATCTCGCTCGGGATCGGCGATCCGGACACGCCCACGCCCGGCGTGGTGGTCGAGGCGCTGCAGCAGGCAGCCGCCGACCCCGGCACGCACCAGTACCCGTCGAACCGCGGCCGTGCGGAGTTCCGCGAGGCGTTCGCGCGCTTCTACGACCGTCGCTTCGGGGTCACGCTCGACCCGGACAAGGAGATCGTCCCGGCGCTCGGCGCCAAGGAGACGGTGTTCAACCTCAACCTCGCGTTCCTCGACCCGGGCGACGCCGCCCTCGCCGCCGACCCCGGCTACCCGGTCTACACCGGCGGCCCGCTGCTCGTCGGTGCCGAGCCGGTCCTGATGCCGCTGCTACCCGAGCGCGGCTTCGCGCCGGATCTGTCGGCGATCTCCGCCGAGGATCGCGCGCGCGCTCGCCTGCTCTACCTCAACTACCCGAACAACCCGACCGGGGCCGTCGTTCCCGAGGGCTTCTTCGAGCGGGTCGTCCCCTTCGCCAAGGAGTACGAGATCCTCGTCGTCCACGACAACGCCTACTCGGAGACGACCTTCGACGGCTACGAGGCGCCCAGCTTCCTCGCGACCCCGGGCGCCAAGGATGTCGGCGTCGAGGTCTTCTCGCTCTCCAAGGGTTTCAACATGACCGGCTGGCGCTGCGCGGCGATCCTCGGCAACGCCGAGGCCGTGCAGACCTACTGGCGGCTCAAGACCAACGTCGACTCGGGCCTCTACGAGGCGGTGCAGTTGGCCGGCGCCGCTGCCCTCGAGGGGCCGGCGGGCCCGCTGGAGCGGATGAACGAGACCTACACCCGCCGCCGCGACCTGGTCGTCTCTGCGCTGGGCGAGATCGGCGTCGACGTCACCGCGCCGAAGGGCACGATCTACGTCTGGGCCCCCGTTCCTGAGGGCCATACCTCGACCTCCTTCGCCGAGCTCGTGCTCGAAGAGGCGGCTGTTGTCGTCTCACCCGGCTCGATGTACGGGCCGAGTGGTGAGGGCTTCTTCCGCATCGCACTGACCACCCCGGACGAGCAGATCACCAAGGCGGTCGAGCGGATGCGCGAGCACCTGGCCTGAGTTTCGGCGCCCGGATGAGTACGCTGGCGCGAATGGCAGCTCGGCAGGGATTTTTCCTCGGGGCACTCATCGCTGCGCTTCTGGTCACGACGACCAGCTTCGCCGCGGTCGCTGAAGCACCGGTAGGGCCGGACCCCGTCGTCGAGAAATGGCCTCAGTGGCCGTACAAGACGTCGTGTGGGGAACTGGAATTCGATCCGGTGGCCGTGTTTGGCGGTCCTACCGGGGCCGAGCAGGGCTCGCGGCCGAGTGAGAAAGTGCTCAGTGCTTTCCTGAAAAGGGAACGATGGGCCAGCGATTATCTGCCGGCTCGCCACTGGCGGCTCTTGGCTGAAACCGGAGATGCCGCGGAGTTCGCCAACGGACGCCTCACGTATGGCAATGGCCCCAGCACCGTGTCATTCGAGGGCAAAGATGGAAGATGGAAATTATTGGGGCTGAGCGACGGCTGCGAGCCGACCTCGATTGTGGACGGCTTCCATGCTGTTACCTGGACGCTCCCCCTCGGCAAGCCGAAGCCACAGAGCACCGACCGGCACCTCTGGATCAACCTCGGGCCCGGTCCCTGCAGCGGCGGCAGGAGTCAGAATGCAAGGGCCCGCAAGCCGGTCGTCTGGCAGGTTGACCGGAAGCTCGTCATTGCGATGACCCTGAACCCGTTGCCGCCTGGCGGCTACACCTGCCAGGGGATTATCGAGCCGCCACTGAAGATCAAGTTGCCTGAACAGCTTGGGGATATGCGTCTCTTCGACGGCGGGACCTATCCGCCCGGCAACGTGATGAAGATCCGGCGCGACGCACAGCGCGATCTGCGCGCCGCGCGTCGCTAGCCGGACGGTTTACTTCACCTCGAATTCGTCGACCATGCCCTTGAGGACGTGGGGCGGGCCGCCTTGGCGGTCGCTGATGAAGCAGTAGAAGGCGTAGCGCCCGGGCTTCAGGTCGAACGTGACCGTCTGGCCTTCGCCGCCTTCGACCACGGCAGTGGCCTGGTTTTCTTCGCGCAGCGGCGGCTTGCCCTTTTCGGTCTTGAAGAACCGCTCCACGTCCGCCGCGGTGCTGTCCCCGATCAGCTGCGAGGCGAGCAGGTGATGGGGTTGGGCCCCGTCGTTCTCGAAATCGATCTCGACTGACCCGGACGGCAGCTCTTCCGCTTCGAACCCGTACTCGACCGCGGTGACGGTGGCGTCGGCGTCCGGCAGCTCCTCGTCGGACTCCTCGCCGCTCACCTCGACCACCGCAACCGATTCTGCGTCGGGCCGGCCTTCCGTGCTGAGGGCGTAGTAGGTGCCGGGCTGCAGAACCTGGGTAACCGTGCCGCTCTCGCCCGGCTTGGTGCCGCCGATTCCACCGCCGGCGAAGAACCAGTCGGGGAACGGCTGCCCGTTGCTCGCCTTGCCGAGACCGTCGACGACTTCCTGCATCGAGTGATCGCCCTCGACCCGGATCAGCTGCAGGTCGTTTCCACCCTTGGCTTCGTTCTTCAGCGTGATCTCGGCGGTTCCGGCCTCTGCGCTCTCCGGGCCCGTGACCTTCCGCTGCTTGCCCTGTTCGGTGATCGTGAAGGTCAGGCTTTGCTCGTCCTCACCGCCACAGGCGGCAAGGGCGCTCGCGATCATCGCAATCGCGGCGAGGCAGATGGACGTGCGGACCAACGGTCGACTGGTGCTGCGGCTCACTTTCGCTCCCCTCCATCGATGACGAGACGCCCTACCCAACGGGCGGGTACAAACCTAACGCTTGCTCCAGTAGCGGTCGAGGCCGCGCCACTGGTACTGCGGGGGGACGCACTGGATCAACTCTTCGGCCGACTCGGCACTCTCGGCGTGCTCGGCCACCAGGTCGCGGTGGCGTTGCTCGTATTCGTCCTCGGGTAGATCGCGGGCGAGCTGGGCCTCCTCGCGCAGGCGCTCGCGGACCCTGGCGAGGTGAGGCGCCGGCGCGTCGATGTCGCCGAAGTGGGTGAGCGCGAGGCGCGCGGGGGTCCAGCCTTCGACGATCCCGATCGAGTCCTCCCAGGTCTCGATGTCGATGTCGGGTGGTGGGGTGGGAGGGACGATCAGATCGACGCCGGGCAAGCGGACCGCAGCAACGTCGCCGACGAAGGCGGTGCCGCTCTCTTCGTGCAGGTAAGAGACGTGATGGGAGGCGTGGCCGGGGGTGTAGGCGACGCGCATGCCGAGCACCTGCTCGCCGCCAGCTAGCGGCTTCACGTTTGCCTCGGGCACCGGGACGATCTCGCCCCAGAGTCGATCCATCTGGTCGCCGTAGAGCCGACCGGCGCTGGCCAGCAGCTTCGACGGGTCGATCAGGTGGGGCGCGCCGCGCTCGTGCACGTAGACCTCGAGGTCTGGCCAACGCCGCACCAACGCCCCGGTCGCGGCCGCGTGATCGAGGTGGATATGCGTCAGCAGCAACGCCCGCGGCCGCTCTTCACCAAGCGCCTCGAGCAGCGTCGGCAGCGACGACTCGGGCCCAGGGTCAACCAGCATCCCATCGACCTCCCAGCAGCCGATCACATGCGGCCGCCCCAGATGCATCACATCTATAACCCGCATCCGCGGCAGCTTATGGGAGACGGGGGAGGGCTCTGACGAGCCTCCCCGCTGTTGCTCGGCTGAGGCCTCCCCCGTCTCCCTCAAGCAACTGGATCAGGGAAGCGGTCGTCCTCGGCGAGCGTCTGCCGCAGCCCCTCTTCCATCCCACGTGGCGCATAGCCAAGCTCGCGGCCGGCCTTCTCGTAGCTGGCCCAGAAAGTGACTCCGTCGGCGGAGCTGATCAACTCGCGCAGGTTGGGCGGCTGGCCGAGCATCTTGCCGACCAGCGGGCCGATCGGCGTCATCGCCTTCATCAGAGCGACGGGCATCGCGCGCTTGGGAGCCTTGCGCCCAGTCGCGGTGGCGACGGTCTCGATCGCCTCGCGCATCGTCGTCGCCGGCCCGCTCAGCACGTAGATCTCGCCACCCTTGCCCTTGTCGATCGCGAGCAGGATGCCACCGGCGATGTCTTCGACGTGGGTGAGGCAGATGCCGAACTCGGGAAAAGGCATCAGCACGAGCTTGCCGGCGAAGAATTCCTGCAGCAGGTCAGCGACCTGGGAGGTGTCGCCGGGGCCGTAGACGCCGCCGGGCTGGACGATGATCGCGGGCAGGCCCTGGTCGGCAATCATCCGCTTGACGATCCGGTGCGCCTCCAGCTTCGTCTCCTCGTAGTAGGAGGTGAATTCCTTGCCCGGGTGCTCGTAGGTCTCGTCGACGACCTTGCCGTGGGTGTTGCCGAACACGCCGCAGGTCGAGACGTAGACGATCCTGGGGACCTTCGCACCCAGCGCAGCCTTCATCACGTTCTCGGTCCCGGCGACGTTTGCCTGGTACATCGCGGGACGCTGCTTGGCCGGTATCCCGACCTCGTACATCGCGGCGGCGTGGATGAGGGCGTCGCAGCCGTCCATGCCGCTGCGAAGCGCCTCGGCGTCGCCGAGATCGCCGCTGACGACCTGGCAGCCGAGGGCGGAGAGCTTCGCCGCCTTCTCGGGGTTGCGGGCCAGGCAGACGACGTCGTCGCCGCGCTCGCGCAGCTGGCGGACCACCTCGCCGCCGATGAACCCGGTTCCTCCCGTTACGAAGACCTTCATCGGCCGCTAAGCCTATCCAGGCTTGGCCGATGCCTACAATCGCCTTGAGTGGATCGATCCAGGAACGGACGGAATCAGCAGACTCGCTACGCGGCAAACGGCGCTGGCGTGTCGAATCCGCGTGCCCGCCAGCGTGCGTTGGCGATCGGCGTCGTCGATGGCGATATGAAGGACAACCCGCTTGCCGAGCTGAAGGAGCTGCTGCGCACCGCCGGCGTCGCAACCGCGGGAGAGGCGGTCCAGCAGCGCAGCAAGCCCGATCCGGACCGCTATCTGGGCCGCGGCAAGCTGGAGGAGGTGAAGGCCCAGATCGCCGCCTGCGACGCCAACCTCGTCGCCTGCGACGACGAGCTGGCGCCGCGCCAGGAGCGCAACCTCGAGGCCGCCCTAGGCGTTCCGGTGATCGACCGCACCGCGGTGATCCTCGACATCTTTGCCGACCACGCCCACTCGGCCGAGGGCAAGCTGCAGGTCGAGCTGGCCCAGCTCGAATACAACATGGCCCGCATGCGGGGGCTGTGGACCCACCTCGAGCGCCTCGGCGCCGGCCGCATGGACGGCGGCATCGGCACCAGGGGCCCGGGTGAGAGCCAGATCGAGACCGACCGCCGGCTTGCCCGCAACCGCATTGCCGCGCTACGGCGGCGGCTCGTGCAGTTGGAGGGCAATCGTGGCGTGATGCGGGCCGAGCGGGAACGTTCCTCACTGCCGCGGGTGGCTCTCGCCGGCTACACCAACGCCGGCAAGTCGACCCTACTCAACGCGTTGACCGGGAGCGAGGAGGTCGGCGTGGGGGACAGGCTCTTCCACACGCTCGACCCGACCACCCGCAGCGTCGCCCTCTCCGGCCGCGACTTCCTCTTCACCGACACGGTCGGCTTCATCGAGAAGCTTCCCCATCAGCTGGTCGAGGCGTTCAAGGCGACCCTCGAGGAGACCGTCCTCGCCGACCTGATCCTGCAGGTGGTCGACGCGGCGGCGCCCGAGGAGCGCCGCCTGGCCGACCTCGCCGCCGTCGATGCGGTGCTCGAGGAGATCGGCGCCGGAGAGGGACCGCGCCTGCTCGTCCTCAACAAGGCCGATCTGCTCGACGAGGATGAGCGCGGCGAAGCGCTGCTCAGCCACCCCGATGCAGTCATGGTCTCCGCTTTGACCGGTGAGGGGATCGAGGAGCTGCGAGCGCAGGTCGAGCGGGCGTTCCTGGACACGCTCGCAGAGGTCGAGCTGCTGGTCCCCTACAGCGAGGGGGCGCGGCTGCACGAGCTGCACGAGGTCGCCGGCGAGCTGGAGCGGACTGAGCGCGAGGACGGCGTGCTCGTGCATGCGCGGGTGCCGCGTGCGGAGATGCACCGGTTTGACGACTTGCGTACTGCTGGCGCGGCATAGGCGAGGGCGGGGGTGTCCCTCCGCTTGCTGGGTTTTTCGCCAGGAACTACTGCTGCCGTCCGTGGGCGCGGGTGGGGCGAAAAAGAGGACGCCGCTGCGCGGATGGACACCCCCGCCCTCGCGCACGGGGCGTTGTAGGGTGCGCGCGATGGAGTTGCGGGTCGCAAAGCTGAAGGACGAGGCAACCGTGCCAACGCGTGCTCATGCTGGGGATGCTGGACTGGACCTCTACGCCTGCGAGGCTGCTCACCTTGGTCCAGGAGAGCGGTGGAGCGTGGGGACTGGGGTTGCGGTGGAGATTCCGCACGGGCACGCCGGGCTGGTGCTGCCTCGCTCTGGATTGGCGCGTGACCATGGCATCTCCTTGGTCAACAGCCCGGGGCTTATCGATGCTGGCTATCGCGGCGAAGTGCGGGTGCTGCTGCTCAACACGGACCCGGCGGAGGTCTTTCGGCTCGACGCCGGGGAGCGGATCGCGCAGCTGGTGATCGCTCCGGTCGCGCTGCCCGAGCCGGTCGAGGTCGAGTCGCTGAGCGAGTCGGCACGCGGCGATGGCGGCTTCGGCTCCAGCGGTCGCTAGCGGCGGCGGATCCGCAGTCTGATCAGGACCGGGGTGCGGTCGCGGTTGCCGGCCCGGTCGATCGCGAGCACGCGGAAAGCGTGCGGCCCCGGCGTCAGCCGGTAGATGCGGGGAGACCGACAGGGCTTGAAGCGCTGTCGATCGACCCTGCAGAGGAAGCGCGCGCCCGCCTCGTTCGCGGCAAAGGAGAAGGCGACGGCCCGGCGTCGACTCGTCGCGAAGAGAATCGCCGCCGGCCGCCGCAGAAGTCGAGTTTGCGGCGGTTTGCGATCCGGAGGGGGTGGTGGGGTAACCGTTGGCGGTGGGGTGCTTCCTGCCGTCGCGGGCGGATTCGGATCGAGTGGGGTGTTCGGCGGTCGGAAGCTGTTTGGCGCCCTTTCCTCGACCTCCTCGCAGCCGCTCGGCGCCGCGTCGGGACCGTTCTCGGGGAAATCGATCTGGGCGGTATCGAAGCCATCGCCGCAATCGATCGTCGGATCGGGGTCGTCGTTGGGGGTGCCGGAGTTGGCGAGGATGGTGTCGTTGCCGGCGGCGGCGAAGTAGGAGTCCGGCCCCGGTCTGCCCAGCAGCTGATTGTCGCCGGAGTCCCCGATCATGATGTCGCCGAAACTCGTCGCCTCGGTGTCCTCGAGCCCAAGCAGGCCGGTCAACAGGGCCGCGCTTGGACATTGCGGTTGACCTTGAGGGCCGATCAGGCCGGCAGCCTGAGCGCCCATGTCGATCGCTATGGCCTGGTTGAAGTTCGCCCAGTTGGCGTTGTCCCGTCCAGCGCCGCCGTCAAGCGAGTCGCCGTCGCAGACAGCGTTGGAAACGAAGAGGTCGTCTCCTGCGTCGGCATTCAGGTCGTCGTCACCGCTGTTGTTCGGCACGGCGTCGTCTGCACCACCGGCGTTGGAGACGTCATTGCCCGGCCCGTCGACGACGGCGTCCTCGGTCTCGCCGCCGGTGAGATTGTCGCTGCCCTCGCCGCCCAGCAGGATCACCGAGGTCGTCAGGGGGAAGCCGGCGGCGCCGAGGGTGTCGTCGCCATCCAGGCCGGCGAGCAGGACCGAGTCGGGCGCTTCGGCGAGGTCGAAGGAGCCCGCCGGGCTGCCGTTGCGGGTGAAGGTGACCAGCTGGGTGGGGCTGGAGTAGGTCGCCGTGACGACGTCGTTGCCATCGCTGCCGGTTAGGTAAAGCGCGGGCGTGGTGCCATCCTGCGGCGCCATCAGGCCGGCACTCGCGGTGCCTGGGTCGCGCGGATCGACTTCCTGGTCGCCGCCGCTGAACTCGCATTCCGACAGCGTGGTGCCGGTCGCAGCTTCGCAGTAGTCGCCCTCGGGCCCGCCGAAGACGTTGTCATTCCCCCCTTCGCCGAGGATCACATCGGCGCCGCCGCCGCCGTAGAAGGTCTGATCCTGGTTGGTGCCGACGAGGAAGTCGGAGAAGGCGGTGCCGATCACGACGTCGAAGTCGGCCGCCTCGATGCCTTCGTCGACGCCGCCCCCCTCAGGCGCCAATCCGTTGTCGCCGAGATTGCTCTGCATGTTCAGGTAGACGCCGCGGCCGTCTCTTCCGGTTGGCAGGCCCTCGTAATCGGAGACCCCCGGCCTGTCGAAGAATCCCGGCGTCGCGCCGGTCGCGTAGCTGAGCGTGTCGACCCCGCCGCCGGTGTTCCGGATGTCGTCGATCGTGGCGTCGCCGCGGACGAAGTCGTTCCCTCCTTCGCCGTCGAGTAGCGAGTCGGCGCCGAAGCCGCCCGAAAGCCGGTCGTCGCCGTCACCCCCGCGCAGCTGATCGTCGCCGATGCCGCCGTAGAGCCTGTCGTTGCCTTCGCCGCCGTTGAGGCTGTCGTTGCCGCGCTGGCCGTAGAGGGTGTCGTTGCCGCCTTCGCCGTTGACGGTGGTGACGCCGCGCGGTGCTCTGATCGTGTCGTCGCAGGGCGTGCCGACGATCGTGCTGCCGACGGTCTGCGGGCCTTCCTCGCAGGTCGGCGCCGCGCCGGCAATCGGCGGTGGGGGGCCGAGCACGGCAAGCGCCGACAGCATTGCCGACAAGGCGAGTCCGAGCTTCCGTCCAACCTGCACCACCATTGCCTACCCGAACCCGGCTCAGGTCACTCAGCTGCGCAGCGCAACCCTCCGAGCGCATTGCTCGGCATCCCGCTCCAGCTCGTCGTCGAGCGGCTCGAGCTCGGGCGCGCGGCCATAACGATGCTCCAAGGCGAGGGCGGTGAGGTGATCGGCGAGCCAGGCGTTCTTGGGCAGCAGCGGCCCGTGCAGGTAGGTGCCGATCATGTGGTCGCGGCGGACGCCCTCGAAGCCGTCCTTGCCGTTGTTGCCGAAGCCGTCGAGGACCCGGCCGAGAGGGCCGGCCTCATCGCCCAGGTAGGTGCGCCCGCCGTGATTCTCGAAGCCGGCGATGGTTCGCGGCCCGTTGCCGAGGTCGGCCTCGATCGCGACGTTGCCGATCAACCGCTCGCCCGGCTCGCGCACCGTCTCGAGGTCGGCCAGCCCCAGCCCGGGCAGCCGCTCCTCGCCGAGCTGGTAGCTGTGGCCGAGCAACTGGTAGCCACCACAGACGGCGAGCAACACGGCGCCGTCGGCGACCGCGGCGCCAAGCGCGTCGCGCTTCGTCGTGACCATGTCCGCCGCGACGGCGCGCTGGTCGCGATCCTGGCCGCCGCCGAGGTAGATCAGGTCGTGGGCGCCGGGATCGAGACCGTCGCCCGGGCCGGCGGCTGCGTAGGAGAAGCCGATGCCGCGCCACTCGCAGCGCCGCTGCAGGAAGAGGATGTTGCCGCGGTCCGCGTAGATGTTCATCTGCTCTGGGTAGAGAGCGAGCAGGCGCAACTCCATCGTCACTCTGTCCCCTTGCCGAGGACGACGACCGTCGAGCCGACGTGGATGTCGGTCGGCCCGATCCAGCGGCGCTCGATCGGGGCCAACCCCACCGTCGCCGCCTCCTCCTCGAGTTGTGCTGCCGAGAAGGTCTCGATCCGGACCCGATTCGGTTCCTCACCCAGCTCGCCGGCCGGGGAGACGGCCTGGCGGAGGCGGTGGATGACGATTTCGCCCGGCCCGACCGCGGCCTCGATTGCGAGGCTCGAGTAGACCCAGCCGTCAACCTCGCGCACGTCGGGCAGCGGTGGCGGCGAGTCGTCGGACGGCGGCATCTCCTCCAGGATCGCAGCCGCGAAGCGTCCTCCGGGCGCCAGGGCGGCGGCCACGCGGCGCAGGCAGGCGATGCGGCCCTCGATGCCTTCGAGCAATTGCAGGGTCTGCATCGGCGCCAATGCCAACGCCACCGGGCGGTCGAGCACGAACTCGCGCGCGTCGGCGTGGACGGTCTCGACTGCCAGCTCGCCGGCCCGCTCGCGCAGTGCCGCCAGCAGCGTTGCGTCGTGATCGACGCCGATGACCTCGTGACCGCGGCGAGCGAGGTGCAGCGTGACCCGGCCGGTGCCGCAGCCGAGGTCGAGGACGGCGCCGCCCCCGGCTGTTGCGAGCTCCCCCCAGAGCGGCAGGTCGGCACCGTAGGAGGCGCACTCGACGTCGTGCCAGATCGCCTCGGTACCGAGCGCCGCGCTCATCTCCAGAAGTCCTCGGTCAACCCCCGCCCGGAAAGCACCTTGTGCAGCTCGAGCAGCGCCGTGTAGGTGGGGAGCGCGAACAGCTGCCCCGGCGCCCCGCTCACCGCGCGGTCGAGCGCGGCCTCGATCCCCTGCTCGACCACGATCGAGTCACGCGGCCAGCCGGCGTATTTGAGCCGCAACGCGATCTCGGGAGCCCGCGTTCCGGTGCAGGTGACCCTGCGCACGGCGCCCGCCAGGAGCTCGAAGTCGGCATCCCAGATCCAGGAGACGTCGCGACCGTCGGCGATGCGGTCGTTGAGCGCGATCCAGAGGTCGAGCGGGCGGTCGGCCGCCTCCAGCTTCAGCGTGCGCAGGACCTCGTTGGTCCCCGCTGGGTTCTTGACCAGCAGGATCGAGAGCGGCGTGGCGCCAACTTCGATCGTCTCGACCCGGCCGAAGGCGCCGCGCATACCGGCCAGGGCGGGCCCGATCCGCTCCAGCGAGATTCCCAGCTCCAACCCCGCCGCGATCGCGGCAAGCGCGTTGTAGGCGTTGTAGAGGCCGGGGAGGGGCAGCTCGACCGCCAGCTCGCCCTGCGGGGTTTGCACCTGGAGCGAGGAGCCACGCATCCCGTGCAGCTCGATGCGGGTTGCCGTCACGTCCGGCTGCGGGCGCTCGGCGCCGCAATTGGGGCAGCTGTAGTGGCCGAGATGACCGACGAAGGCCCGCTCGTATGCGTAGGGGTGACCGCAGCGGCGGCAATGCTTGGCGTCGAAGGCATGCTGCAGCTCGGGCAGCGCCTGGCGCTGGTCGTCGATCCCGAAGTAGACGATCCCTTCGCGGCGCCGGTTCTCGCCGTCCCGGCCGAGGTCGGCGATCAGCGGGTCGTCCGCGTTGAGCGCGAAGCGCGTGCGGCCGGCCCGTGCGCCGACCGTCTTCGCCCACTCGCTCGCGAGCGCCTCGGTCTCGCCGTAGCGATCGAGCTGGTCGCGGAAGAGGTTGCCGAGCACGACCAGCGAGGGATCGAGATCGGCCGCGACGCGGGGAAGCCAAGCCTCGTCCACCTCGAAGAGCCCCTCGTGCCCATGCTGCTCGAGCAGCGCCGTGGCAATTCCCCAGGTCATGTTCGAGCCGGCCCGGTTGTGAACCGGGTCGCGCCCGTCGGCGGCGAGCAGGGCCGCCAGCATCCCGGCGGTCGTCGTCTTGCCGTTGGTGGCGCTGACCAGAGTCACGCCGCGGTCGAGGCTCGAGCCGAGGCGGGCGATCGCGCGGGGGTCCAGGCGCAGCAACAACCGTCCCGGCAGCGTCGTGCCGCCGCCGCGACCGCTGGCGCGGCTGGCGCTGCCGACGGCGCGGGCAAGCAGGCGCTTGGCGCCGAACAGCGCCCCCCGGCGGCCCTGGCTCACTCCTCGGCCCGGGGCGGGACGATCACGCTCAGCGCCTGCGGCAGCAGGCGAAGCGTGGCGGGCAGGTCGGTCAGGTGCTCGCCGTCGGCGTACACCGGGAAGGGCCGGCTGGCGCTCAATTCGAGGCGCGACGCGCGGAAAACCCTTACCTCGTCCTCCTCGACGTGGGTGCCCTTGAACACCTTCGGCAGGTTACCCAGGAAGCGGAGCTTGCCGACCTCGCCGACCGCGACGATGTCGAACTCGCCGTCGGCCAAGTCGGCGTCGGGGGCGATGAACATGCCGCCGCCGAATGCCTTGCTGTTGGCGACCGATACGGAGTAGCCGCTGAAGCGCTCGCGTTCCTCGCCGACTCGTACGGTGAAGCGGGCCGGCTTCCAGCCGAGCAGGGTGCGCACCCCGGCGTAGGCGTAGACGAGGTTGCCGCGAAGCCACTTGGTCTCGTTCGCAAGGCGGTTCGCTTCGGAGTCGAAGCCGACGCTGACGATGCCGAGGAAGCGCTTGCCGTTGACCTCGCCCACGTCGATGCGGCGGGTGTGGCCCGCCTCGATCATCGCAGCCGCAGCCTCCGGCTCGGAGGGGATGCCGAGCACCCGGGCGAGGTCGTTGCCGCGGCCGCCGGGGACGATCCCCAGCGGCGTCTCCGAGCCGGCCAGGGCGCCGCCGATGGCTCCGATCAGCCCGTCACCGCTGATCACGACCGGGATCTCGTTCGCCTCGACAGCCCGCAGGGCCCGCTCGACGCCGTCGTCGAGCCCGCGCGTCCGCTCGACGCGGAAGGGGATGCGGCGGGCGTCCAGCGCCTGCTCGAGCCGCGGCAGCAGCTTCAAGGTATGCCCGTGCGCCGAGGCAGGATTGACCAGCAGCGTCAGTGGCATCCCTTCGACTCTCATCGCGAGCGGCAGCCTATTCGGGTGCCGGCTCGAGGGCGTGGAGGCGCGCGACGTGGAAGTTCTCGCCCTCGACCGCGCCGCTCTCCACTCGCTCGAAGCAGTGCTTTCCCAGCCGCCAGTCGAGCCAGCGCCACTCGCCGATCAGGACGAGGTGACCGTCAGGCCGCAGCACCCGCGCGATCTCGGCGGGATGCAGGCCGCCCCCGGTCTGCGCGACCAGGTCGAAGAAGCCGTCGGGGTAGGGGAGGCGCCGGGGCTGGCCGTGCTTGAAGGCGACGCGGCCCTCTGGGTCGAGCCCGACCCTCGCCAACGCTGCTTCGATCGCCTCGGCGGATGCGTCGACTCCGCGCACACGCGCGGACGGGTACTCACGTGCGAGGAAGAGCACGCCGTCGCCCCGGCCGCATTCGATCTCGAGCACGCGTTCCGGCCTGGCCGGAACGTGCAGAACCGCGGCGGCGAGCGCGGTAAGCGAGGGCGAGGGCACCGGCCGATGATCTAGGATCGCGGCCGTGGAGGGATCTCAGGACCGGACCAAGCTGATCGCGCTCGGCGTCTTCGCCCTGATCGCGGTCGTCGTGGTGGCGGCGATCTTGATTGGGCGCAGCGGCGGTGATGACGACTCGACGACGGCGGCGGCGAGCAGCTCCGGCTGCAAGCAGGTTGCAGCGCCGAAGCCGAAGAACGTCAGCTACGGCGCGCCGAAGCAGACCGTCACGGCAGGCGAGCAGCTGACCGCGGTCGTCGAGACCAGCTGCGGCACCTTCCAGATCGCGCTCGACTCCAAGCGCGCGCCGAAGACGGTCAACTCCTTCGTCTTCCTCTCCGAAAAAGGCTTCTACGACGGGCTCGGCTTCCACCGGGTCGCGCCCGGCTTCGTCATCCAGGGCGGCGACCCGCTCGGCAACGGCACCGGCGGCCCCGGTTACAGCGTCGACGAGAAACCGCCCGCCAACCTCGCCTACACCAAAGGGGTGGTCGCGATGGCGAAGAGCTCAGCCGAGCCCCCCGGCCGCTCGGGCAGCCAGTTCTACGTCGTGCTCGCCCCCGACGCCGGCCTGCCGCCGGAATACGCCCTGGTCGGCAAGGTCGACGAGGGCCTCGACGTGGTCGAGAAGATCGGCAAGCTCGGCACGCCGGAAGAAAAACCGAAACAGACCGTCCTGATCGAAGAGATCTCGATCGAGAAGGGCTAGGCGCCGGCGATTGCGCTGGGCCCTGGGCTTCTGCACTAACCTCGGCTCATGGCGAAGGTCGACGTAGGCGACGCTGCACCGGATTTCGAGCTGCCCGGCACCAGCGGCAAGCGCTACAAGCTGTCCGACTACCGCGGCAAGAACGTCGTCCTGGCTTTCTATCCGGGCGACGAAACGAAGGTCTGCACGGCGCAGCTCTGCTCCTATCGCGACAACAGCGACCGCATCGACCATCTCGACGCCGAGGTGCTGGGGATCTCGCCCCAGTCGGTCGACTCCCACGAGCACTGGGCGCAGGAGCAGAGCCTCAACGTCCCGCTGCTCGCCGACGAGGATCTGACGGTGAGCAAGAGCTACGGAGTAACCGCCTGGCTTGGGCCCTTGGCCCGGTTCACCGAGTTGAAGGACGTTCCCGGCGGGCGCTACATCATGCGCTCGATCTTCGTGATCGATGCCGCTGGGATCGTCCGCTACAAGCACGTCTCGCGGACCGGATCGACGTTCCAGACGGTCGACGATCTCGAGCAGGCCGTAGCCGCGCTCGCTTGATGCCGCCCGACGCGCGGCCGTTCGTGGTCGGCGAGCCACCGGCGATTCGCGGTGAGGCGGTGGGGGAGGGTCAGCCGGTCGTGCTCTGCCACGGCATCACCGCCACCCGTCGCTACGTCGTCCACGGCTCGCGGGCGCTGGAGCGCGCCGGGCACGAGGTCGTCGCCTACGACGCCCGCGGCCACGGTGAGTCCGATCCCGCCCCTGAGGGCCAGGGTTATGGATACCCGGGGCTGGTCGGCGATCTCGAGCGCGTGGTCGCGGCGACGATCGGGGAGGAGCCGTTCGTGCTCGCGGGCCACTCGATGGGCGCCCACACGGCGGTGGCGTACGCGCTGCAACGCCCCGAGCGCCTCGCCGGGCTCGTCCTCGTCGGCCCGACCTATACGGGCGAGATCTCGCCCTCGACGCTCGCCTACTGGGACGGGCTCGCAGCGGCGCTGGAGGACGGCGGTGTCGACGGCTTCGTCGATTACATCGACCGCAACCAGCAGACCGACCTGGCCTGGCGCGACTCGGTCCTGCGCTTCACCCGCGAGCGAATCTCGCGGCACCGACATCCCGAGGCGCTGGTGGAGGCGCTGCGCCAAGTGCCGCGCTCGCGCCCGTTCGAGTCGATGGCGGAGCTGGAGTCGCTACGGACGCCGGCGCTCGTCGTCGCCAGCAACGACGAGGCTGACCCCGGGCATCCGCGCCACATCGCCGAGGCCTTCGCTGAGCGCCTGCCGCGGGCGCGGCTGACCGGCGAGAAAGAGGGCGAGTCGCCGCTGGCCTGGCAGGGAGGCAAGCTCTCGCGTGAGATCGCCGCCTTCTGCGCCGAGCTCGGCGAGGCGTCAGAATGAGCGGCGTGTCCGGTAACCAGGAAGGCATCGACGAGGGCCACGCGGTCCACTACACCGCGGTTCAGCCAGGAACGCCCGTCTACGGCGCCGACGGGGTCGAGGTCGGGCGCGTTCGCTTCGTGCTCGACAACCACAAGGAGCACATCTTCGACGGGCTGGCCTTCGAGGACGCGGGCGGCGAGCTGCGCTTCGCCGACGCGCCCGAGGTTGCCCGCACCGCCGAGCGGGCGGTGACGCTGGTGATCGACGCCGAGCAGGCGCTGCAGCTCGGCCCGCCCGAGCAGGGGCCGCCGAAGTTCGTCGCCAACACCCGGGCCGGTCGCCTCGGCCGTCTCTTCGGCGGCGGCTGGCGCCGTCATTAGGTGGGACTAGCGCCGCTCGGCTTTTAGCCTGCGCAAAGGCCGAACCCATAGTCTCCCGCCGCATGTCGACACCGGCTGAGGGAACGCTGCGGATGATCGCGACCTTCGTCGCGGCGTTCGGCGTCGGCGTCGCCACGTACATCGCGATCGAGGCCGCCGGCGGGGACGCGCCTGCCTGCCTGGCCGGCAGCAGCGGCTGTCAGACCGTCGCCAACAGCAGCTACTCGCACGTGGCGGGGGTCAACATCGCGGTCTTCGGCCTCGTTGGCTACGCGTTGCTGCTGGCAGCAGCGCTGCTGCGCGGCGACGTCGCCCGCATGGCCGGCTTCGGCCTTGCCTTGGCCGGCTTCGGCTACAGCGTCTTCCTCACCTACCTGGAGCTGTTCAAGATCGAGGCGATCTGCCAGTGGTGCGTGGCGAGCGCCGTCCTGATGACGGTTCTCTTCGGTCTCAACGCCGCGCGCATGATCGGATACGTCGGCAGGCCCGCATGAGCGGCAAAGGCTCGAGGGAGGCACGCCGCGAAGAGCGCCTGCAGGCCGAAGGCGCCGCCAAGCAGGAGGAGCGGCGCAAGCGACTACTCCAGATCGGCAGCGCCGCGGCCTTCCTGGCGGTGGTCGTCGTCGCCGTGCTGATCGTCGTCAACCAGAGCGAAAGCGGCGGCGGCGACACCAGCCTCGAGAGCGTCGCCACGGTCCGCAGTGAATTGAAGGGGATCCCGCAGGAAGGGCTGACGCTGGGCGATCCGTCGGCCGCGGTGACCTTGACCGAGTTCGGTGACCTCCAGTGCCCGGTGTGCAAAGGGTTCGCCGAAGAAATCGTGCCCGAGGTGATCGATTCGAAGGTGCGCAGCGGAGAAGCCAAGGTCGAGTTCCGCAACTTCACGATCATCAGCGAGGAATCGGTCCCGGCCGCTGCCGCAGCGATCGCGGCGGGCAAGCAGGGCCGGGGCTGGAACTTCGTCGATCTCTTCTACCGCAACCAGGGGATCGAGGCCACGGGTTATGTAACCGACGAGTTCCTGACCGAAGTCGCCAGGGGCGCCGGCGTGCCGAACATCGCCCAGTGGAACGAGGACCGCAAGAGCAGCGCGGTGCTTCGCCAGGTGCAGAGCGAGACCGACGAAGCCGAGAGCCTGGGCCTCAGCGGTACGCCTTCATTCGTCATTGCGGGCCCAAGTGCGCAGGGCAAGGAAGTCCTGGGCACGCCAGGCTCGGCAGAGGGCCTCGAAGAAGCGGTCGACGCCGCCAGCTAGCCCTTTAATCGGGCCAAGTTGACATAACCACCATTATCGTGCGTAGGACCGAAATTCGGCATCGGGGGCGAGCGTACGTGCGCGCCCGCCCCGGATCCCGATCCTCGCAGCGGCTAGGTGTAGTTCCTAACCACGTTGTTCATCCGGACCTCCTTGGAGGCTGGCGGTGTCGAAGCCCCAGCAACAAGGAGGAACCGGATGAAGCTCCACGCTAACGCGCCTCTCGGCCCGAAGGGGAGAGCGATCATGG
>JBEVMR010000078.1:0-46316 GCA_040508545.1 Solirubrobacterales bacterium | reverse complement strand
CTGAATCGCCGCCGTGCTTTGGGACGCTTGTCCCTGAGCCTGCTGGAGAGGGGCACCCGGCCCTCATCCCGTGCCGGTAGCTATCTAGACTCGCGGCGTGGACGCGGAGAGGCGGAAAAAGCTCGAGAAGACGACGCGGTACGAGTCGGCGGAGGTCGAGGCGCGGATCTTTGCCGAGTGGATCGAGGGCGGCTACTTCCACCCGAAGCCGGATGGGGATCCGGCCGAGAACTACTCGGTTGCCATTCCGCCGCCGAATGTAACCGGGGCGCTGCACATGGGGCACGCGCTGAACGGGTCGATGCAGGACGCGTTGGTGCGGATGAACCGGATGCGGGGGCGCAATGCGCTCTGGACCCTGGGCACCGATCACGCGGGGATCGCCACCCAGGCCGTGGTCGAGAAGATGCTGGCCAAGGAGGGGACCTCACGCCAGGAGCTTGGCCGCGAGGCCTTCGTCGAGCGGGTCTGGGCTTGGAAAGAGGAGTACGGCTCGCGCATCGTCGAGCAGTACAAGCGACTCGGCGCGTCCTTGGACTACGAGAACGAGCGCTTCACCCTCGACGAGGGCTACGTCAAGGCGGTCTATCGCGTCTTCAAGCAGCTCTACGACAAGGGCTACGTGTACCGCGACAACTACATGGTCAACTGGGACCCGGGCTCGCACTCGGCGATCTCCGACCTCGAGGTGGAGAACCGTGAGGTCGAGGACACGCTCTACTCGATCGACTACCCGGTCGAGGGTTCCGACCGCGTCCTCACCGTGGCGACGGTGAGGCCGGAGACGATGCTGGCCGACACCGCCGTCGCGGTCAACCCGGACGACGAGCGCTACGCCGACCTGATCGGCGAGCACTGCCTGTTGCCCCTGGTCGGCAGGCGCATCCCGGTCATCGCCGACGAGCACGTCGACCCCGAGTTCGGCACCGGGGCGCTGAAGATCACGCCCGGCCACGACCCGAACGACTTCGAGATCGGCCGCAAGCACGGCCTCGAGGAGATCGGCGTGATCGGGCCCGACGGGCGGATGAACGAGGAGGCGGGGGAGCCCTTCGCCGGCCTCAGCGCCGCCGAGGCCCAGGAGGCGGTCGTCGCCGCGCTGCGCGAGGAGGGCCGCCTGCGCGAGGAGGAGCCCTACGTCCACTCGGTCCCCTTCTCGGAGCGCTCCGGGGCGAGGATCGAGCCGCTGATATCGCTGCAGTGGTTCTGCCGCATGGACGAGCTCGCCGCGCCCGCGATCGAGGTGGTCGAGCGCGACGAGGTGCGGATAACGCCGCCGCAGTGGAAACGCGTCTACCTCGACTGGATGCGGGAGATCAGGCCCTGGTGCGTATCGCGCCAGCTCTGGTGGGGGCACCGGATACCGGTCTGGTACTGCGACGCCTGCAAGGAGACGATCGTCGCCGAAGAGGCGCCTGCGGAGTGCGGCGCCTGCCGCGGCCCGCTGCGCCAGGAGGAGGACGTACTCGACACCTGGTTCAGCTCGGCCCTTTGGCCCTTCGCCACCCTCGGCTGGCCCGAGGACACGGCCGAGCTGCGTGCCTTCTACCCGACGAGCTTCCTCACCACCGCGCGCGAGATCCTCTTCCTCTGGGTTGCGCGGATGATCATGACCGGGATCGAGTTTGCCGGCGACGTCCCCTTCCGCGACGTCTACGTGCACTCTGTGATCCAAGCCCGCGACGGGCGGCGGATGTCGAAGAGCCTCGGCACCGGGATCGACCCGCTGGAGGAAATCGACGAGCACGGCGCCGACGCCCTGCGTTTCGGCCTCTTGGCGATGTCCTCGACCCAGGACGTGCGCTTCTCCGACGCCAAGGTCCAGCAGGGCGCCGACCTCGCCAACAAGCTCTGGAACGCGAGCCGCCTGATCCTGCTCAACGTCGCCGAGGTCGAGGCGGCGCCGCGGCCCGCGGGCGTCGAGGACAGGTGGCTGCTCTCGCGCCTGGAGGAGACGATCGCATCGGTCACGGCGAAGCTCGAGGAATACGACTTCGCCCATGCCGCCGCGGAGGCCTACGCCTTCTTCTGGTCGGAGCTCTGCGACTGGTACCTGGAGATCGTCAAGCCGCGGCTGTACGAGGGCGAGGAGGAGGTCTCGGCGACGCTGCTCTGGGCGCTGGAGCGGACGCTGGCGCTGCTGCACCCGATCATGCCCTTCGTCACGGAGGAGATCTGGTCCTACCACCCCTCGCGCCACGGGCATCTGACTGTTCACTCGTTCCCCGGAGCCGACCAGTCTCTGCTCGACCCCGAGGCAGAGGCCGAGGTCCGAACCGGGATCGAGCTGACCCGGAGGCTGCGCGCCTGGCGCGATCTGGTCGAGGCGCCTGCGGCCACGGTCCTGCCCGCTCGCGCCGAGGGAGCGCCACCGCGGGAGTTCGTCGGCCGCCTCGCCCGCTTCGAGTTCGGCGAGGACGGGGGAGACCCCGTCGCCGCCGTCGGCCCGGTGAAGATCCTCGCTTCGGAGGCGATCGACGCCGAGGCGATCGCCTCCCGGCTGGAGGCGCGCCGCGAGGAGCTGCGCTCGGAGGTCTCGCGGGCGGAGGGCAAGCTCGGCAACGAGAAGTTCGTCGCCCGCGCGCCGGCGGAGGTGGTCGAGGAGGAGCGAGAGAAGCTCGAGCGCTACCGCGCCGAGCTGGAGGAGCTCTCCGAATAGACCCCGAGGCCTACCTCGACTCGCTCGAGCCGATCGGCTGGAAGCTGGGGCTGGAGCGGATGCACAAGCTGAGCACTCTGCTCGGCCTCCCGCAGCACCGCTTCGGCTCGATCCACGTCGTCGGCACCAATGGCAAGTCCTCGGTGACGCGGATGACCGCGGCGCTGCTGGAGGCGCACGGGGTCAGCGCCGGCGCCTGCGTCTCGCCGCACGCAGCGCGCTGGTCCGAACGGGTTCTGGTGCACGGCGAAGAGGTGGGCCCGGACGCCTTCGCCACTGCGGTGGAGCGCGCGGCCGCAGCGGCGGAGACGGTGAATCGGGCCCTGGAGCCAGGCGAGGCGGTGACCCAGTTCGAGCTGGCAACCGCCGCCGCCTTCGTCGTCCTCGCCGCTGCCCGCGTCGAGGCGGCCGTGGTCGAGGCAGGACTCGGGGGGAGGCTCGACGCCACCAATGCGATCCCCTCCAAGGTCACCGTCCTGACCTCGATCGGGCTCGACCACACCGAGTGGCTCGGCGAGAGCGAGGAGGAGATCGCGGCGGAGAAGCTGGCGGTCCTGCGCGACCACTCGACCCTGGTCCTGGGACGGGTCAGCCCCGCGGTCGCCGCTCTGGCCGAGCGCAGCGCCGCCGAGCGCGGGGCAAGGTTGATCGTGGCGCCCGAGGATCCCGGCGAGGACGTGCGGTTGCGCGCTGCCGGCGTCTTCCAGCGCCGCAACTTCGCTCTTGCCTGCGCGGCGGCCGGGGCTTTCCTCGGCGAGCTGGATCCGGCGCGGGTCGGGCGAGTGGCGGCGGGAATCGAGGTCCCAGGGCGCCTGGAGCGGGTGGCGGAGGACCCGCCGACCCTTCTCGACGCCGCTCACAACCCCGACGGCGCCAGAGCGTTGGCCGAGGCCCTGCCGGAGATCGTCGCCGGCCGCCCGGTGATCGCCTGCATGGCGATCCTCGCCGACAAGGACGCGGCGGCGATCGTCGAGGCATTGGCGCCGGTCGTGGATAGCGCCGTCTGCAGCGAAGTCCAGGTAGGTCGCCCTGTGATGCCAGCGGCGGAGCTGAGCCAGATCTGGGAGAGGTCGGGTCGCCGATCTGAGGTTGAGCCGGATCTTGGCGCCGCGGTCGTGCGGGGGCGGCAGCTCGCACTCGAGTCAGGTGGCGTTCTCCTGATCACCGGCTCGCATTACGCGCTGGCCCCCGCTCGCGCGGCTCTGGGCCTGTGCGAGGATTGAGCTGACGATGAACTCGAAAAGCGCCGGCTCCGAACTACTCTCGATGATGGCCCTGGTGGCGGCGGTAGTCGCTGCCGTGATCCTGATCTTCTTCGGTCTCGGCTACCTCTTCGGCAGTTTGTTTCTCTAAGGACGACGGCCGACAGGGTTCGTGAGGCAGGCGGCGAAGTAGACTCACCGCGCTCCCCGCACGAGCGGCGTGCGCCCAGCCATGGTTACCGCGATCTTCGGCATCGACAACGACGGCCTCAGCCTGGTCGTCAACCTGCTCATCTTGATGCTGGTCGTCGTCTGGTTGGCGCTGATCGTCTACACCTACCTCGACGCCCGGCGCCGCATCTCCGACCCCTTCCTGGTCGGCTGCGCGACCCTCGCCTCCTTCATCCCCTACATCGGCACCGCCGTTTACGCGATCGTGCGCCCACCCGAGTTCCTCGAGGACGCCCACGAACGCGAGCTGGAGATCAAAGCCGCGGAGCTGCGCGTGCGCGAGCTGACCGAGCACTCGTGTCCCGGCTGCGGCTTCCCGGTCGAGAACGACTTCCTGCGCTGCCCGGAGTGCCAGCGCCGCCTCAAGCACCCCTGCCCGAGCTGCCGCAAGCCGGTCGACCCCGGTTGGGCGCTCTGTCCCTACTGCGAGGAGCCACTGCGAGGGGCCGAGCGGCCGCGCCGCAAACGCCCCGAGGGACGTCAGGCCGGCCGTGAGGAGCGCCAGGCCCCTCGCGAGGAGCGCAAAGCGCCGCCGGAGGGGCGCAAAGCCGCCAAACCGAAAGCGGAGCACGCCAAGCCCGCCGAGCCGGCGACGCGGAAAGAGCCGCGACGCGAGCAGCCGCAAGATCCGACGAAGCCAAAACGACAACAAAGGAGCCCCAGCCGTGAGCCGGACCCTGATCCTCGTCAAGCCTGATGCCTTCGAGCGCGCCCTCAGCGGCGAGGTGATCGCGAGGTTCGAGCGCAAGGGCCTGCGGATAGCGGCGCTGAAGACGATGGTGGCAAGCGCGGCGATCGCCAACGAGCACTACGCCGAGCACACCGAGAAGCCCTTCTTCGGCGAGCTGGTCGAGTTCATCACCGGCGGCACGCTGGTGGCAATGGTGCTGGAGGGAACCGAGGCGGTCGCCGCCGCTCGCCAGCTGATCGGCGCGACCAACCCGGTCGAGGCCGCGCCCGGCTCGATCCGCGGCGACTACGCGCTCGAGGTCACCTTCAACATGGTCCACGGCTCCGACTCCGACGAGTCGGCCGAGAGGGAGATCTCGATCTGGTTCCCCGAGCTGGCGTAGCTTCGACCGAGGGACCAGCGTGGCTGGGCCGGCGGGTCCTGTCACGGTTTTGGTTCCACCGCCCCTGCGGTAGCTAAAGCTTCCTCGGGGCGGTCCCCCAAAACCGCGCCACCCCCCGGCAGAGACGTGGACAACCCACTCACCCCAGCTTCCAGCATCGTCCTCGCATCGGGATCTCCTCAGCGACGGGAGCTTCTCGAAAAGCTTGGTGTGGAGTTCGAGGTCATCGTGCCGGGGGTCGAGGAGCTGACTGGTGGTGATCCTACGGTCGAGGTCGTCGAGAACGCCCGCAGGAAGGCACACGCGGTAGCCGAAAGCTCCCCTCGCGCTGGTGGCGCGGTAGGGGGTACCACCCCTGAGGAAGCTTTAGCTACCGGAAGGGGTGGTGGGTCCCCTGCCGTGACAGGACCCGCGCGCCTGGTGATCGCATGCGACACCGACGTAGTCCTCGATGGCAAGGCTCTAGGCAAGCCCGCCGACCAGCGCGAGGCTGGCGAGTACCTGGATCGAATGTCCGGACGGGCTCACACCGTGATGAGCGGGCTGGTTGTGCTCGTCGACGGGGAGGAGCGGTCGGGGCTGGAAGAGACCACTGTCGTCTTCAAGCATCTGGACGAGGCCGCCAAGGAGCGATACGTGCGCTTCGGCGAGTGGCGCGGCCGCTCCGGCGGTTACGCGATCCAGACGCTCGGCTCGACCCTGGTCGAGCGGATCGAGGGCAGCGTCTCCAATGTGGTCGGCTTGCCGGTCGGCCTGCTGGCCGAGCTGGTTCCGGAGCTGCTAGAGGGGGGCTCAGCCGCGTAGCGCGAGCGCCTCGTCGATGTTGTCGAGCAGGGCGTCGACGACTTCAGGGTCGAATTGGGTGCCCCTCCTGCGGGCGATCAGCTGCGCCGCCTCCCCGGGCGTGAACGCCGGCCGGTGGTGGCGGTCGCTGAGCAGCGCGTCGAAGACGTCGGCTACGGCGACGATCCTTCCCTCCATCGGGATTTCCGCCCCGCGCAGCCCCTGCGGGTAGCCGCTGCCGTCGAATCGCTCGTGGTGGGTAAGGGCGATCCTCCCGGCCATCCTCAGCAGTTCGGTCTCGGAGTCGACGAGGATCTCGTAGCCGACCGTCGTGTGGGTCCTCATCCGCTCGCGCTCGCTCTCGGTGAGTCTTTCCCTCTTGTGCAGGACTCCGTCCGGGGTCGCGACTGTGCCGATGTCGTGCATCGGCGTAGCGGCACGCAAGAGGGCGACGCGGTTGGTGTCGAAGCCGAGCTTGGAGCCCAGCAGGGCAGCGACCGACGCCACCCCGGTGAGGTGACGCTGGGCCTCGGGGTTGTGCATCTCGATCGCGCTCGCGAGTCGCACGGCGATTTCTCGCGCAGCCTGTTTGAGCTGCTGGTGGCGCAGCGCGCTTGCCACCGTGATGCGCAGCGGGCCCAGGCCAAGCGGCTTCGACAGATAGCCGCAGGCGCCGAGGCGAAAAGCATGCTCGACCCCATGCAGATCGTCAGTGCTCGCCACGACCACTATCGCGGTATCGGGGTGATCCAGGGCGATCTCCTCGACCAGGCTCCGCTCGTCCGCGGTCCCGATCTCACAGAGCGCGAGGTGAAACGGCAGCCCGACGAGCTTCTCGCGCGCCGCGTCGAGGGTGTTGGCGAACTCGCACTCGTACTCCTGCCCGAGCGAGTACCTGACAAAGCGCAACTCCTCCGGCCGCTCATCCGCGGCAAGGATGCGCGCTCTCTCTCCCGGTCGCCCGGCGGCCTCGGTGGAAACCATTTGCTCCAGCTCTGCTGATTATAAGTTTCATACCCCTTGGGTGTCTATTAGAAACCCGTTAAGTTTTTAAGTGTCTGATTTTGACCATCTGGGATGATTGCGCCTGCATTTCGAGCAAATTGCGCGAATGGGCATATTCAGCTATCTGACTGGACTCGGCGGCCGTGACATGGCGGTCGACCTGGGCACCGCAAACACGTTGGTCTACGTGCGGGGCCGCGGCATCGTGCTCTCCGAGCCCTCCGTGGTTGCGATCGACTCGCGCACCGGTCAGGTCCACGCGGTTGGCGTCGAAGCGAAGCGGATGCTTGGGCGCACTCCCGGCACGATCACCGCGATCCGGCCGCTGAAGGACGGTGTAATCGCCGATTTCGACGTCACCGAACAGATGCTGCGTCATTTCATCAAACAGGTCCACTCCAACCGCTTCGCCCACCCGAGGGTCGTCGTCTGCGTGCCCTCGGGAGTGACCGGAGTCGAGAAGCGGGCGGTCGAGGAGGCCTGCCTCTCGGCCGGGGCGCGCAAGGCATACCTGATCGAGGAGCCGATGGCCGCCGCGATCGGCGCCGGCCTGCCGGTCGCCGAGCCGACAGGCTCGCTGATCGTCGACGTCGGCGGTGGCACCACCGAGGTGGCGGTGATCTCGCTGGGGGGGATTGTCGTCTCGCAATCGATCCGCGTCGGCGGGGATGAGCTCGACGAGGCGATCGTCAACCACTGCAAACACGCCTACAAACTGGCGATCGGCACGCAAACGGCAGAGGAGGTCAAGCTCGAGGCGGGCTCGGCCTCACCGTTGCCCGAAGAGGTCGAGGTCGAGATCCGCGGCCGCGATCTCGTCTCCGGCCTGCCGAAGACGATCACGCTCGGCTCGGCCGAGGTGCGCGAGGCGCTCGAGGAGCCGGTCGGGCACGTGGTCGACGCGGTCAAGGACACGCTCGACCGCACGCCGCCGGAGCTCGCCGGGGACATCATGGACCGGGGCATTACCCTTGCTGGGGGCGGCGCGCTTCTGCAAGGACTCGAACAACGCCTTCGCGACGAGTGCCAGATGCCGTGTCAACTGGCAGAGTCGCCCTTGACGTGCGTGGCGGTCGGCTCGGGGATCTCCCTGGAGGAGTTCGAGACGATTCACCGCGCCAGCAAGATGAACTCGGGAATGGCGCGTGTTCCTTAAGCGCCGTTCATGTAAAGCACCAAACTTAGGTTTCCGCCGTGTATCGCAAGCAAGTACGCCGCCGTAGGGCGGTTCTAACCCTCCTCGTCATCGGCTCCTTTCTGTTGCTGACGATCACCTATGGGCAGGGCTCGGGTGGTCTGCAGCGGGGGGTGAGCACGATCTTCAGCCCGCTGCAAACCGTCGCCGACCGGGCGCTCAAGCCTGCCCGGGACCTGGTCGGCTGGTTCGACAAGACCTTCGAAGCGCGCGGGGAGAACAGCCGCCTCGAGGAGGAACTGGTGACGGCGCGCCGCCAGGCCGTCGCCGGCCAGGAGGCCCTCCAGGAGAACGCCCAGTTTCGCAAGCTCTTCGTCCTCAACCGCGGCCCTGCCTTGGCTGAATCTGGATACGAGCCGGTCACTGGCCGCGTGATCGCCCGCTCGCCGACTGTCTGGCACTCGACGGTGACGATCGACGTGGGGTCCGACGATGGCGTCCGGGTCAACGATCCGGTGATCAGTGGCGACGGGCTGGTCGGTTTGATCGCCTCGGCCCAGGGCGGCTCAGCCCAGGTGATGCTGCTCACCGACCACGCGAGCGGCGTCTCGGCGAAGGTGCTGCCCGGCGGCGTGCAAGGGTTCATCCGTCCTGAAATAGGCGACCCCGAGGACCTAGTCCTCGACTTCATCGACTCGACCAAAGACGTCCACCGTGGCCAAGCCGTGGTTACCTCGGGTTGGCGAGCACAGGGCTACGCCTCGCTCTTCCCGCCCGGGTTGCCGGTGGGTGAGGTCACCAACGCCTCGATCGTCGAGCAGGAGGCAAGCCAGCAAGTGCACTTGCGCCCCTACGCCGATCTCGCCAATCTGGACATAGTGCAAGTTCTCACCGGAGGCTCACGCGGATGATCGTCACGCCGAAGATCTTCGCCCGGCTGGCGGCGATTGCAGTCATCGCCGTGTTGTTGCAGCTCTCGTTTTTCTCGCGGGTGGAGCTCCTTCACACGAGCGCCGACATCCTGCCCCTGGTCGTCGTCGCTCTCGGCCTGCTCGGCGGCAGCATGACCGGCGCCGTCGCGGGCTTCTGGATCGGCTTCCTCGTCGATTGCCTGCTGGTCGCCCCACTGGGCGGCTCCTCGCTGGTGTTGCTCAGCGCCGGTTACCTGGCCGGCCTGTTCCGCGAGCGATTCGAGATCCACAGCGCGCTGGTGCCGCCGCTGCTCTGCATGGTGTTGACGCTCTTCGCCGAGCTGGGATTCGCCGCCGTACAGCTGATGCTCGGCGTCGACGCTCCGGTCAGCACCTTGATCGTGCGCGACATGCTGCTGAAAAGCATCTACGCCTTCTTCCTCGCCTGGCCGATCTACTACGGCCTGCGCCGGGCACTGCGACCGGCGCTGGTTGAGGAGTCGAGGGTCAACCGCAACCGCCAACCGACCGTGCTGGGAACCTAGGCAGCGATGTACCGGCGCTCGGACGAACTCGGCTCCGGCGGCAACCAGCTGGCCCTGCGCATCGCCGTCTTCGGCGGCGTCGCGATCGCCCTCTTCGCGGTTCTCTTCTTCCGCCTCTGGTTCCTGCAGATGCTCAACGGCGACGAGTTCCTCGCCGAGGCCAGGAACAACCGCACCCGCGAGTTCCGGGTCATCGCGCCGCGCGGAGAGATCCTCGACCGCGAGGGCGAGGTCTTGGTCGCCAACCGCACCAGCCTCGCTCTCCAGGTCAACCCGCGCAAATTGTCCGCCGATCCGCGCGAACGGCGGGCGGAGCTGGCGGCGCTCGCCGACCTGACCCACAGCTCACTGCGCCAGGTGCGGCGGACGATCCACGAAGGGGTCGAGCTGGCGCCGGGCGCGCCTGTGACCCTGCGCCGCGACGTCGGCAATTACCTCATCTACTACCTCGAAGAGAACCAGGCCCGGTTCCCAGGCGTGGCGGTGGAGCGGGTCTTCGTCCGTCGCTACCCGCATGGAACGCTTGCCGCCCACCTCTTCGGCAACGTCGGCGAGGTCGACGAAGAAGAATTGAAGGAGGCCCGCTACAAGAACCTCGAGCCTGGCGACACGATTGGCAAGGAAGGCGTCGAGGCGCAATACGACAAGGTCCTGCGTGGCCGCAATGGGGCCACCCGGATTCAGGTCGACGCTTTGGGTCAGCCGACGCCCGGTGGGCAGCTGGACGTGGTCGACCCAACCCCCGGCAACAACCTGCGCCTGACGATCGACTCGGGCTTGCAGGAAGCGGGAGATGCCGCGCTCTCCGAACAGGGCCTCGCCGGTGGCTACGTGGCGATGGACGTGCGC
Organism: Solirubrobacterales bacterium; assembly: GCA_040508545.1. GTDB lineage: Bacteria > Actinomycetota > Thermoleophilia > Solirubrobacterales > 70-9 > VRUE01. The sequence goes on along the minus strand of JBEVMR010000078.1, from coordinate 35,923 downwards.
AGCGGCGCGATCCTGGCGATGGGCTCCAACCCGACCTTCGACCCCGAGGTCTTCACCCGGCCGCTCAGCCAGAGCCAGGTCAACCAGCTCTACCGCGACCCGGTGCTATCGCCGCTGACCAACCGCGCGATCGCCGGCGCCTATCCAACCGGCTCGACCTTCAAGCCGATCACCTCGATCGCGGCGCTGGCAAGCGGCAACGTGACCACGACCGAACCGATCTACGACGACGGCCTCTTCACCCTCGGCGGTATCGACTTCGAAAACGCCGGTGGCGCCGCCTACGGCTCGCTCTCGATGCAGAAGGCGCTCGAAGTCTCTTCGGACGTCTTCTATTACACGCTCGGCGATCGCATGAACGGCAGCCTCGCCCTGCAGGACTGGGCTCACAAGCTCGGCATCGGTAGGGAGAGCGGCATCGACCTGCCCGGTGAGCAGCCGGGTCTGCTGCCGACGCCGGCCTGGCGCAACCAGCTCTACCGCGAAGAACTGACCGAACGGCCCTGGTCGGCCGGCGACAACGTCAACCTGGCCGTCGGCCAGGGCGACCTGCAGGCCGACCCGCTGCAGATGGCGGTCGCCTACGCGACGATCGCCAATGGCGGCACCGTGCCCCGCCCGCACGTCGCGATGCAGGTCGAAGACCCCCGGGGGAGGGTGCTGCGCGAATTCGAGCCGACTCCTGCGCGCTCGATCGAGATCGACCCCGGGTGGCGCGAGACGATCCTCGCTGGACTGCACGATGCCGCTCAGTCGCCGAGTGGAACGTCCTACGGCGTCTTCGGCGGTTTTCCAGTGCCAGTTGCAGGCAAGACCGGCACCGCGGAGCGCCCTCCGTACGCCGATCAGTCATGGTATGTGGTGCTTGCCCCCTACCCAGACCCAGAGATCGTCGTCGCCGTGACCTTCGAGCAGGGCGGCTTCGGCGCCGACACGGCAGCCCCCGCCGCCCTGAAGATCCTCTCCGAGCACTTCGGCAAGGACGCCGAGCCGGTGGAAACCGCGGGGGCGGTGGAGTAGCCCGATGTACGCAACCCGCGCCCGCAGAGCCCGCCCAGAAGCTTTCACCGCCAGGCCCAGCATCGCCGAGCGAATCGGCCTGCCCTACATGGACGCCCAGCTTGGCTTCGCTGCGCTCGCACTCGTTGCCTTCAGCGTCTTCACCCTGGGGCAGGCGACGCAAGGTGACGTTCCCGGTAGCCCGGGCTACTTCGTCGACCGGCAGATCATCTACGCGCTCCTCGGCCTCGTCGGCATGTACGTGCTGGCCCGCATCGACTACTCGCGCTTCCGCGAGCTGCGGGTCGGGATCTACACCTTCCTCTGCGTCAGCGTCACGCTCGTCTTCTTCTTCGGTTTCGCGGCTCGCGGCTCGCGGCGCGCCTTCGACCTTCCCTTCTTCAGCTTCCAGCCATCGGAGCTGGGCAAGCTCCTGCTCGTATTGGCGCTTGCCGGCTTTGTCATCGATGGCGCCCGGCGGGGCTCGGCACGGCAGCGCACTGTGCGCTGCCTCTGCCTCGGCCTCGCGCCGGCTGCGCTTGTTTTCCTGCAGCCGGACCTCGGCACCGCCTTGGTGTACGGGGCAATCACCCTCGCCGTGATGTTCGTGGGGGGCGTCCCCTGGACGCACTTCGCGCTGATCGGCGCGATCCTCGCCACTCTGGTTACGGCTGTCCTGGTGGTGGCACCTGCAGCGGGTGTTCCTCTGCTGAAGGGCTACCAGGAGGAAAGGCTCACGTCCTTCCTCGACCCGGACGCCCATCTCAGTGGCGCTGGTTATCAGCAAGACCAATCGCAGACCGCCATCGGCCAGGGGAAGTTCTCCGGCCGCGGCGATCGAGCGACTCAAACGCGGCTCGACTTCGTCCCTGAGCGGCACACCGACTTCATCTTCGCGGTGATCGGTGAGCGCTATGGATTCATGGGAGCCGCATTCGTCCTATCCCTATACGCCCTGCTGATCTGGCGGGCGCTGCGGATCGTGACGCTTTCGAAGAACTCGTACGGGACCCTCGTGGCAGGCGGCATTGCCGCCATGCTGCTCTTCCAGGTCTTCGTCAACGTGGGGATGAACCTCGGGATCATGCCGATCACCGGGATTCCCTTGCCCCTGCTGAGCTACGGAGGATCCTCCGTCTTGGCGACGCTGCTGGCGTTGGGAGTACTTCAGAGCATTCACATGCAAGCGCGCCTCAGCCAGAAAGGCAGGTTCGCCTGGTGATCCCTAGAAGGGGACCCGGCCATGCGTACCTATCTGAACTGAGCTGAACACAACATGAAGAAAACCATCCTGGTGTCCGCCGATCGCGGCGAGACCCGTGTCGCCGTCCTCGAGTCGAAGACGAAAGGCGGCAAACGTGACGTCGCGGAGCTCTACATAGAGCGCCGCGGCCGGCGATCGATCGTCGGCAACATCTACAAGGGCAAGGTCGACAACGTCCTGCCCGGCATGGAGGCCGCCTTCGTCGACATCGGCCTCGAGCGCAACGGCTTCCTACACGTTGACGAGATCGTCCTGCCCAACGGCGAGCAGGCGCCCAAGCGCGGCCGAGGCAGCGGCCGCAAGATCAGCGAGCTGATCAAATCGGGCCAGGAGATCCTGGTCCAAGTCGTCAAGGACCCGCTCAAGTCGAAGGGCGCGCGGCTCTCGATGAACCTCTCGATCGCCGGCCGCTACCTGGTCTACGCGCCGCAGGGAAGCGGCGTCGGCGTCAGCCGGCGGCTCTCCGAATCGGAGCGCGACCGGCTGCGCAAGATGGTCGACCGTACGTACAAAGGCCCCGGCGGGCTGATCGTCCGCACCGCTGCCCACGGCGCCAAGAAATCCGACTTCGTGCGCGAGGTCGGCTACCTGCACAAGCTCTATGACGTGTTGGAGCGCCGGGCGGAGAAAACCAAGGGGCTGGGCCTGGTCTTCCAGGAGGCGGATCTGCCGGTGCGGGTGCTGCGCGACGTGTTTCTATCCGACTTCGAAAAAGCGGTGATCGACTCGCCCAAGCAGTTCGACCGGGTGACGGGCTTCTTCCAGCGCACGGCGCCGGAGCTGGTCGAGAAAGTGGAGCTGTACGAGGACCCCAAGCCGCTGCTCGAAAAATGGGGGATCGACAAGGAGATCGAGTCGACCCTGGTGCGCCGCGTCGACCTGCCCTCGGGCGGCTACCTGATCATCGACTACACCGAGGCGCTGACCGTGATCGACGTCAACAGCGGCAGCTTCACCGGGCGTGGCAAAGGCGGCCTGGAGGAGACGATCACGAGGGTCAACACCGAGGCGGCCGACGAGGCCGTGCGGCAGCTGCGCCTGCGCGACATCGGCGGCATCATCGTCATCGACTTCATCGACATGGCGCGGGCGAGGAACCGCGACAAAGTGCTGAAAACGCTGCGCAAAGCACTCGACGCAGATAAGTCGAAGAGCTACGTAGTGGAGGTTTCTCCACTCGGATTGGTCGAGATGACCCGCCAGAACATCACCGACGGGGTGCGTGAGATCCTCACCGCGCCCTGCCCGACCTGCGCCGGCGAGGGCGTCGTCCTCTCGGCCGAGACGGTGGCGCTGGACGGCCTGCGTCAGATGCGAGAGATGGCCGCGCAGAACCACGAGGCCTTCCTGCTCCGTGTAAATCCGAAAGTCGCGGCGAAGCTGATCGAGGCCGACAGCGGCCTGGCCGAGCTCGAGGAGGAAACCGGCAAGCAGTTCCACTTCGAGGGTGGCGACGCGCTCTCGATCGACACGCTCGAGCTGGTCGAAGCTGGCAGTCGCGCCCAAATCGAGGAGCTGGCGCTGCCGTTCAAGGTCGGCGAGGAGGTGCTGGTCACAATCGAGGAGCCGCACATGTACAACGCCGACGACGCGGTCGCCAGGATCGACTCCTACATCGTCAGCGTCAGCGGCGGCGGGCCCTTCGTGGGCGACCGCAAGATGGTGCGGATCGAGCGTGTCGAGCGTGCCGCTGCGGTGGCATCGCTGCTCGGCGACCCGGCCGGAAACGGCGCCAACGGAGGTGGGCCAGACGCATCGGGGTCCGAGGCTCTAGAATCCTCGCCCTCGCGCAGTAGCCGTCGTGGCCGCAGGGGCGGTCAGGGCAGGTCGCGCTCCACTTCACAGAGCGGCAAGGACGAATGAGCACGTACGCAGTCATAGAGAGCGGTGGCAAGCAGTACAAGGTCGAGAAGGGCAGCTCGCTGCTCGTCGATCGGCTCAGCGCCAAGGAGGGGGACAAAGTCTCCCTCCGCGCCGTGCTCTTCCGCGACAAAGAGGTTGTGGCGGAGCCGAAAGAGCTGGAGAAGGTAAAAGTCGAGGCGAAGGTCGCCGAGCACCTGCGCGGGCCCAAGATCAAGGTCTTCAAATACAAGCCGAAGAAGGGCTACCGCCGCCGCGCCGGCCACCGCTCCGAGCTGACCCGGCTCGAGGTGACCGAGCTGAAGATGGGCGCCCGCAAAGCGGCGGCGAAAGCTGAGCCCAAAGCAGAGAAACCCGCCGCCAAACCAAAAGCGGCTGCTAAAAAGGACGACGATGGCTCATAAGAAAGGACTTGGCTCCAGCCGCAACGGCCGCGAATCCAACCCCAACATGCTTGGGGTCAAGGTCTTCGCCGGCCAGAAGGTCACCGGCGGCGAGATCATCGTGCGCCAGCGCGGCACCCGCTTCTGGCCCGGCGACGGCGTCGGGCTCGGGCGCGATCACACGATCTTTGCGACGCAGGCGGGGGTTGTGGAGTTCAAGCCGTCGCGCAAGGGCCGCACGATCTCGGTTCTGTCTGACTAGCGCCCCCGGCGCGGCGGGTCCTGTCACGGTTTTGGTTCCACCACCCCTGCGGTAGCTAAAGCTTCCTCGGGGTGGTCCCCCAAAACCGCGCCACCCGCCGCGAGGAACGCTGGCAAGCGGCCGGAGCCGAGACCCAGGCGTCTACGCTCCCAGCTGATGTACGACAAGGCGAAAATCTGGGTTGAGGGCGGTGCCGGGGGCAATGGCTGCGTGAGCTTTCGGCGGGAGGCTCATGTGCCTCGTGGCGGGCCGGATGGAGGCGACGGGGGGCATGGGGGGGATGTGGTTTTCGTTTGCGATCCGTCGCGGCGGGATCTGGGGGCGTTGCGTGGGAGCAAGCACTTTCGTGCTACCCGGGGCAGGAACGGCGAGGGGTCCAACCGGCACGGTGCGCGTGGGGAAGAGCTGGAGATACCGGTGCCTGCAGGGACGCAGGCCGAGACTGTGGATGGGAGCTGGGTAGACCTGGTCGAGGCGGGGCAGCGGGCGGTGGTCGCCCATGGTGGGCGTGGGGGGCACGGGAACAAACGGTTCACCACGTCCACCCGACAGGCGCCGCGGTTTGCCGAGCAGGGGACCGCTGGCGAGGAGGGCTGGATCGAGGTTCGGTTGAAGCTCCTCGCGGATGTCGGGCTGGTCGGGTTGCCGAACGCCGGCAAGTCTTCGCTGCTGGGGCGGCTGACTCGGGCCGACCCAAAGGTCGGCGACTACCCGTTCACGACGCTCTCGCCGGTATTGGGGACGATCGAGGGGGAGGACCGACAGGCGGTCGTCGCCGACATCCCCGGCTTGATCGAAGGCGCCGCGGACGGCGCCGGCCTGGGGCACGAGTTCCTCGCTCACGTCGAGCGCTGCTCGATGCTGGTCCATCTTGTCGACGTGGCCCCGGTCGAGGGGGATCCCGAGGCGAACTACGAGGCGGTGCGCGGCGAGCTAACCGCCTACGGCGGTGGGCTCGAGGAGCTGCCGGAGATCGTCGTGCTCTCGAAGCGGGATCTGCTTCCGGCCGAGCAGGTGGAGGAGGCGATTGGCGAGTGGCAACGGCGGCTTGGCGATCGGGTGCGTGTGGTTCTGCCGGTCTCGGCGGCAACCGGCGAAGGGTTGGAGCAGCTGCGCCAGATGGTCCTCGCCGAGCTGCCAGAGGAAACCACCGTGGCTCCCCATGGGACCGGCTCGTCCACTCTCCCGGGGGCGGGCCCAGCCGAGTTCGAGGCCGAGCACCGCGTCTACCGCCCGGTCGGCGAGGGCGGTTACCAGGTCGAGCGCGAGGACGATGGTGGCTACCGCGTCCTCGGCCGCGGCGTCGAGTTGCTCTTCGAGCGCCACGACCTGCGCAACGAGGAGGCGCTCGCCTACCTCGAGCAGCGGCTGAAGGAGATCGGCGTCGTCGCCGCCCTGCGCGCCGCCGGCTTCGAATCGGGCGACGACGTCCGCGTTGGCGAGCACGAGTTCGAGCTGCACCCCTAGGGCCCGGGGCGGCAAAAGATCAGGGTGGTGCCCTGATGCGAACGGGCCGTCACGGCGCGACGATCGTCGCATGAAAGCTCTAGACGGAATCTCACCGCGCCGCTCCCGCCGCCGTGGCATCGGCGAGCAGGCGGTGCAAGCTCTGGCGATCAGTTCGCAGATGGCGCTGCTCTACCCGCCGGGGATCGACGAATGGATGCGACGCGAGCTCACCGGCGAGCCCGATCCCGGGCTGCGCGAGCCGAATGGCCGGCTGGGTGTCGTCGGGCAGAGGGTGAACGGCGCCCGGTGAGCGTCGCGGCGATCGTGGAGGGCGAGCTGGCGGCCCTCGGCGCTGAGGGCATCCGGCTGTTCGACGTTCACTCCCATACCGGCGCCGACATCGACGGCAGCACCCGCTCCGCCGAGGAGCACCTGGATGACCTGGCTCCGCTCAGGGGCCGCTCCGTGATCTTCCCCTTCTGCGTCAGTGGCTCCTACGAGGACGAGAACCTGCGCGTGATCGAAGAGGGACGTCGCCACCCGGAAGAGCTCGTGCCGTTCGCTCGCCTCGACCCGAAGTCGATCTCGCCCGCCGATGCAGCGCAGGCGCTGGATGCTGGCGCGAAGGGCTTCAAGCTGCACCCGCGGGCGGAGGGCTTCCGGCTCGACCATCCCGGGGTCGCGGCGATCCTGGCCGCGGCTGCCGCGGCCCGAGCGCCGGTGTTGATCCACGCCGGTGGCGGCGTCGGCTCCTTCGGGCTGGCGATCACCGAGCTTGCCGATCGCCACGGCGACTGCCCGATAGTCCTCGCTCACGCTGCGGTCTCCGACCTCGTCTGGCTCGGCGAGGTCGCGGCGGATCACCCGAACCTCTATTTCGACACGGCTTGGTGGAACCCCAGCGACCTGCTGGCGCTGTTCGCGCTCGTGCCGCCCGGCCAGATCCTCTTCGGCAGCGACGAGCCCTATATGAAGCTGGAGGTGGTGCTGGCGATCGTGCTGCGCTGCGCCCGCTCCGCCGGCCTTTCCGAGGAGGCGATCGCCCTTGTCCTCGGCGGCCAGCTTGCGGCGTTGCTCGAAGGCGACGCGCCCGCCGACGCCGGTCCCGCGCTGGGCAGGGCCAGCTTCACCATGCCCACGCTGGAGGGCCGGCTTGCCATCCTGCTCGCCGCGGCCGGCGGCTGCATGCTCGGCGGCGGTGACCCGACCCAGATCCTCGAGCTGGCGCAGCTGGCCGTCGGCGAGGGCGAGGATGCGGACCGGGTCTCAGCTTTGATCGACGAGGCGCGGACCGGGTCGCCGCAGGCGCCCTGGGCAATCGCGATGGCGCTGACGCTTGTGGTGACGCCAGGGACCGGCAGCGCGGCGGCCCAAGCCTGCAGCACGACGCTTGCCGTCTGAAGCGCGCCGCGGCGTACGATCGACGGCGATTAAACATGTCGGCGACGGCAACGGCACTTCTTGAGAGGGACGAGGAGCTCGAGGCGATCGGGCGGCTGCTCGGCGCCACCGAGGCCGGCAGCGGTGGCGTCTTGGTGGTCGAGGGCGAGGCGGGGGCGGGTAAGACCTCGCTGCTGGCCGCCGCGGCGGAGCTGGCGGCGGGGCGTGCGATGCTCGTCCTGCGAGCCCGTGGCGGCGAGTACGAGCGCGACTTCCCGTACGGCGTCGTGCGGCAGCTGTTCGAGCCGGTGCTGCGCGACCGGGCTCGGCGGGCCGAGCTGCTGAGCGGCAGCGCGGCGCTTGCCGCCCCGGTCTTCGAACCCGGTGCCGGTGCGGCGGAAGGCGGGGCAATCGAGCACGGCCTCTATTGGCTCGCGGCCGACCTGGCTGCGACCGCGGCCCTGCTCCTGATCGTCGACGATGCCCAGTGGGCGGACCTCGCGTCCCTGCAGGCGTTGAGCTACATCGGCCGGCGCCTCGACGGCTCGCCTGCGGCGATGGTCGTAGGTGTGAGGAGCGGCGAGCCCGGCTTCCACGAAGAGTTGCTGGACGAGCTGCGCCTCGAGGCGCCCGACCGTGTGATCGAGCCCTCGCCGCTGTCGACCCGAGCCGCCGCGGCCTTGGTCGCGGGGGAGACCGGAGTCGAGTCGACCGAGAGCTTCGCCCAAGCCTGCTGCGACGCCACGACCGGCAACCCCTTCCTGCTGGCCGAGCTTGCCCGGGCGTTGCGTGGGGCAGAGCTCGAGCCGAGCGAGGAGAGCGTCGAGTGCCTCACCCAAGCCGCCGCGGCGGGCGTGTCGCACTCGATCCGGGCCCGGCTGGGACGGCTCGGGGAGCAATCGATCGAGGTCGCCAGGGCCGTGGCCGTGCTGGAGCCGAACGGCGCCCCGCGCCTGGTCGCGGCACTGGCGGGGATCTCGCTCGCCGAAATCACTGCGGCTGGAGAAAGGCTGATCGCCGCACGCCTGCTCGCCGACGCCTCCTCGCTGGCGTTCGTCCACCCGCTGGTCAGGGATGCGGTCCTGACCGAGGTCTCCGAGCCGCGCCGGGCTGCCATGCACGCCCAGGCGGCCCACCTGCTGCACGAGGACGGTTTTGAGGTGGACGCGGTCGCCGCCCATCTGCTGCTCGCCGAGCCCGCCGCCGACGAGCGGGCGGTGGCGCAGTTGCGCTCCGCCGCTGCCGCGGCGCTTGGTCGCGGCGCGGCTGACGCGGCGGTCCGCTACCTGCGACGAGCGCTGCGCGAGCCTCCGGCACGGGCCGAACGACTGGCGGTCAGTCGCGAGCTCGGGGTCGCCCTGCTTCAGGCAAACGACCCGGAGGGGATCGAAGTCCTGCGCACGGTGCGTGCCGCCACCGTCGAGGTTGAGCTGCGGGCGGCGATCACGAACGAGCTCGCAAGCTCGCTCGGCCTGCGCAATGGCAACGAGGAGGCCGCCGACTTGATCGAAGACTCCCTGTCGGAGCTCGCCGATCCGGACGGCGAGCTCGGTTTGATGCTGCGCGGCTGGCTCCTGGTCCAGGTCGTCTGGGGCCTGGAGCGGGTCCCGGAGATGGCGATTCCGCCACAGAACCCGAGCCCCGAGACGTTGCCGGGCCGCACGGTGCTGCAGGGTTTGGCGCCCCTTTACGCGCTCGGGCTCGGGACGCTGGAGCAGTCGCGCCGAGCGGCGGAGTCGGCGCTCTCCAATCCCGAGACGTTGTTTGCCGACGCGATAGCAGGGTTGCCGCCGCAGGGCGCCCTCGTCTCGATGGCGTTGGCCGACCGGGGTGGAGCGGTGGCCGGGTTCTACGACTTTGCGATCGAGGGTGCTCACCGGCGAGGCGTCCTGCCGGGCGTGGGGGGTGGCCATGGGATACGGGCTTTCGCCCACCTTCTCGACGGCGACCTGCGAGAGGCACAGGCCGACTCGGAGATCGCGGTCGACGTGATGGGTCGCTTCGGGCTTGTCTCACCTCTCGCGTTTTGGTCGTCGGTTTCGATGCGGGTTTTGCTCCGCCGAGGCGAGCGGATTGCGGCCGAGCGACTGCTCGACGAGCTATGGGCCGGACAGGAGCGCGTGGCGGGCTGCCCCGGGGCCGTTCTGCTCAGCACCCGCGGCGAAGTGAGGGCAGCCACCGGGCGCCACGCGGAGGCCAGGAACGACTTTCTCGCTGCGGCCGAGAGAATCCCCTGGTTGCCGTTCGCCAACCCCGAGCTCGTCCCCTGGCGGATCGGGCTCGCCCGCTGCGAAGCGGCGCTTGGCAACGACGAGGAGGCGCAGCGGATCGCCGCCGAGGCGGTCGGGCTGGCGCGCGAGGCCGGGGGCACGCGGGGTATCGGGATCACGCTTCGGGAGCAGGGCGTCGTGACCGGCGGCCCCGAAGGCATCCAGCTGCTGGGCGAGGCGGCCGAGATCCTGGGCGGCACGCGGGCGCGACTTCAGCACGCGGAGGCCCTGCTCGAGCACGGCGCCGCGCTGCGCCGGGCCAACTTCCGCAAGGACGCGCGCGAGCCGCTGCGCGAGGCGCTCGAGCTCGCCCACCGCTGCGGCGCCGTGCCGCTCGAAGAGCGCGCCCGCACCGAGCTGGCGGCGGCCGGCGCGCGTCCCCGGAAGGCGGTCTTCACCGGGGTCGAGTCGCTGACCCCGAGCGAGCTGCGCGTCGCCCGCCTCGCCGTGGAGGGGATGACGAACCGCGAGATCGCCCAGAGCCTCACCGTCACCGCCAAGACGGTCGAGACCCACCTGCGCCACGTCTACCAGAAGCTCGACATCGCCCGGCGAACCGAGCTGGCCGGTGCCCTCGGGTAGCGTCTGCGCCGACACCGCGACCGGAGGCACCGAGTTGAATTCGACGCAGCAGCAAAAGGCAATCGAGTTCCGCGCCCTGCACGAGGGTGATGCGTTCGTCATTCCCAACCCTTGGGATGCAGGCTCGGCCAAGGTGATGGAGACGCTCGGCTTCAAGGCTCTTGCGACCACCAGCGCCGGGTTCGCCTTCACGCTGGGGCGCTTGGACGGCGGGGCCACGCTCGACGAGCTGGTCGAGCATGTCGGCGCTCTCGCCCGAGCGACGGACCTACCGGTCTCGGTTGACATCGAGAACGGCTATGGCCCCGATCCGGACGACGCGGCAACGGCGGTCACGCGGGTCGCCGAAGCGGGGGCGGTGGGCGGCTCGATCGAGGACTTCGACTCCGAGGACGGGATCTACGCGTTCGACCACGCGGTCGAGCGAGTGGCCGCGGCGGTCGAGGCGGCCCGGCGCCTGGGCTTCCCTTTCACCCTTACCGCGCGCGCGGAGAACTACGTCCGTGGCAACCCCGATCTCGACGACACGATTGCGCGTCTGCAGGCGTACGAGAAGGCCGGCGCTGATGTCCTCTATGCGCCTCGCCTGGGCAGTACGGACGAGATCCGGGCGATATGCGATGCCACGACCAAGCCGGTAAACGTGCTCGCCCAGCCGCACCTCTCGGTCAGCGAGATCGCCGCCGCCGGCGGACGCCGAATCAGCGTTGGCGGTCTTCTGACTTGGGTCGCTATCGAGGCTATGGCAGACGTGGCAGAGCAGATCCGCGACGACGGCGACCTCTCTGGGCTGAAGCTCTCCGGCCGGGTCGGGGAGTGGCTATCCCGATGACCCTCGTCGTCAAGCTCGGCTCCTCGATCGTCGCCGCCGACGATGGCGAGCTGCGCGCCGACGTGCTCGACTCGGTCTGCGCCCAGGTGGCGGAGCTCGAGCAGGGTGGCGAGCGGGTCGCGATGGTCACCTCGGGGGCGATCGCGCGTGGGATGCGGTTGATGGATCTGCCGGTGCGCCCGCGGGCGATGGACGAGCTGCAGGCGGCCTCGGCAGTCGGCCAGGGCGACCTCTTCCGCGCCTACCAGTCACGGCTCGCCGCGGGCGGCACTCGCTCGGCCCAGGTGCTGCTGACCGCCGCCGACATCGCCGCGCGCACCAACTATTTGAACGCGCGACAGACGCTGCGGCGGCTGATCGAGTGGGGCGTCGTCCCGGTCGTCAACGAGAACGACACGACCGCCACCGACGAGATCAGCTTTGGCGACAACGACTTCCTCGCGGCCCAGGTTGCGATCCTGCTCGGCGCCCGCCTGCTGGTGCTGCTCTCCGACGTCGACGGTCTCTACCCCGCCGACCCGCGCGCCGACCCGGACACCGAGCTGATCACCGCGGTCGAGGACTTCTCTGCGCTGGCCGAGATGGAGATCGGTGACCGCACCTCGGTCTTCGGCTCGGGCGGCATGCGCAGCAAGGTGGCGGCGGCAGAGATGGCGGCCGAGTCCGGCATCCCGGCGACGATCTGCAACGGCACCAAAGAGGGAACGCTTCTAGCCGCCGCTGTGGGGGGAGCGGTGGGGACTCGCTTCGCCGCTCAGGCCGGCAAGGAGTCGAGCTTCAAGCTCTGGCTCAAATACGCCAAGCCGGCGCGCGGGCGCCTGCTCGTCGACGACGGCGCCGCCCGGGTTCTGCGTGAGAGCGGATCGAGCTTGCTGCCGGTCGGGATCGTCGGGGTTGAGGGCGACTTCAACGCGGGCGACGCCGTCGAGGTTGCGGCAAATGGAGCCGTGATTGGCAAGGGCATCGCCGACTACTCGGCCCAGGAGCTAGGCCAGGTGACCGGCCTCAAAAGCGCACAGGTCCGCGAGCTGCTTCCTCATGCGGCTGACGAGGTGATTCACCGGGATCGCTTTGTGTTGATTTGAGCGCCGGGTGTCCTTCCCAAAACGCGGGGGGGGAGCCTGGCTTGAGTTTTTTGTATGGACACCCGGCGCTCATGGCTACCCTTAGCGTTCTATGGCGGTGACGACGACCACGGTGGCTGAAGCCTGTGCTGCGGCTCAGCGCGCGACGCGCGAGCTTTGCGCGGCTTCGACCGAAGTCAAGGACGCTGCGCTGGAGGCAATCGCGCGCCTACTCGGGGAGCGGGTTGCCGGTGTGCTGGAGGCGAACGCGGCTGATCTCGCCGACCAGCGAGCCGACGGCCTGACGCCGGCCTTGCGGGATCGGCTTGGCCTGACCGACGAACGCATTGCTGCGATGGCCGATGGCGTCCAAGCCGTGGCTGCGCTGGAGGATCCGATCGGGGAGGTGCTCGACCACAAGCGGCTCGAGAGCGGCATCGAGCTGACCAAGCTGCGTGTGCCGCTGGGGGTGGTCGCCGTCGTCTACGAGGCGCGACCCAACGTGACGATCGATTGCGCGGCGCTGACGATCAAGAGCGGCAACGCGATCGTCTTGCGCGGGTCGCACTACGCGGAGCGGACGAACGGGGCGCTTGCCGCGATCGTGCGCGATGCCCTGGCCGAGGTTGGCCTGCCCGAGGACGCCGCCGTGCTCCTCGCTGCCGGCGGGCACGAGGACCTGGCCGAGTTGGCGACCCAGGACGACACGGTCGACCTCTTGATTCCGCGCGGTGGCGAAGGTCTGAAGGAAGCCTTGAAGGACGTCGCCACCGTCCCCGTCATCTTCGCCGCCGCCGGCAACTGCCACGTCTACGTGCATGCCGATGCCGACCTGGAGATGGCGCGGCGGATCGCGGTAAACGCGAAGACGCAGCGGCCCGGTGTCTGCAACGCCGCCGAGGCGCTGCTCGTCGACGCCGCGGTCGCCGGCGAGTTCCTGCCCGGAGCACTCGCCGAGCTGCGCGACGCCGGGGTCGAGCTGGTCGGCGACGAGCGCGCCCGCGGCGCGGCGGGAGGCGTCGACATGGATGAGGCGAGCGAGGAGGACTGGGATCGTGAGTACCTCGACCTGAAGTTGGCCGTGGCCGTCGTCGACTCGCTGGAGGAGGCGGTCGATCACGTCAACAATCACGGCACCCGGCACTCGGAGGCGATCGTCACCCGCTCCGAGGACGCGGCCGCCCGCTTCACCGCCGGGGTCGACGCCGCCGTCGTCTACACCAACGCCTCGACCCGCTTCACCGACGGCTTCGAGTTCGGCATGGGCGCCGAGATCGGCAACTCGACTCAGAAGCTGCACGCCCGCGGGCCGGTCGGGCTGCGCGAGCTGACCACCTACAAGTACGTCGTCCGCGGCGACGGCCAAGTGCGTGAGTAACACGCCGGTGGCGGACAGCTCGCGACCGGCGATCGGCGTCCTCGGCTCGGCGTTCAACCCGCCCCACCTCGGCCACCTCGCCCTTGCCCAGGAGGCTCTCTGGCAGCTCGGCCTCGACGAAGTCGTGCTGGTGCCGACGGGCGAGGCGCCGCACAAGCGGATACACGACGACCCCGGCCGCGAGCTGCGCCTGGCGATGACTCGCCTGGCCGCCGCCGACGACCCGCGTTTCACCGTCTCCACCCTGGAGGTCGAGCGCGAGGGGCCGTCCTATACGTATGAGACCTTGGAGCTGCTTGCACGCGAAAGAGGAGAGCCCGAGCTGGTGTTCGTGATGGGGGCGGACGCCGCTGTCGGGTTCGAGAGCTGGCGCGAGCCGCGCCGCGTGGTCGAGCTGGCGCGGCTGGCCGTCGCGCGGCGTGCCGGGATCTCCGAGGCCGACGTCGGCGCCGTCATGCGCGGCCTCGGGGCCGAGGGGCGGGCGACGATGCTCGAGATGCCGCAGTTCGGCGTCTCCTCCTCCGCCGTGCGCGAGCGTGCTGCCGCCGGCAGGCCGCTGCGCTACCTGGTGCCGGAGGCCGTTGCCCGCTTCATCGAGGAGAAGGGGATCTACTCGTGAGCAAGCTCGAGTCCGAGGCGCTGGCGCGACGCCTGGCCGAGCTCGCCGACTCGAAAGGCGCGACCGAGATCGTCCTGCTCGACATGCGTGAGCTCGCCGCCTACACCGACTTCCTGGCTATCTGCACGGCGCGCAACGAGCGCCAGGCGCGGGCGATCGTCGATGAGGTGAAGCTGCGGCTGAAGCAGGAGCACGGGCTGCTGCCCGGCGGCGTCGAGGGGGAGGGCGCGGCGGGCTGGATCGTGCTCGATTACCTCGACGCCGTGCTGCACGTCTTCACGGCGGAGGAAAGGGAGCGCTACCAGCTTGAGGACCTCTGGCGTGAGGCGCCGCGACCCGAGTTGCAGCTGCAGCAGGATGGCGTCCGAGGGCACCTCTACGGTGCCGCGCATGGGTAGCTTCAAGCGGGCTCTATTCGGCTATCGCCGCAACGAAGTCGATGCCGCGATGGCGGCGCGCGATGCGGCGATCTCCGCGGTCGAGCACCATGCCTCGACGGCGGATGCCGAACTGGCCTCGCTCTCGGGGATGGTGATCGAGCGCGAGCGCGAGATCCGCAGCCTGGGCGAACGGCTGCGCGAGGCCGACGAGCGCCACCAGCGCAGCATCGTCTCCCTTCACTCGGTCTCCGAGCGACTGGACGAGATCGAGGCGCAGGCCCGTGGGCAGGCGACGCGGATCCGGATGAAGGCCCTGCGCGAGGCGGTCGAGGTGAGCCAGCGCACGCAGGAGCTCAGCGACGTTCACGAGGAAAGCTCGAACGGCGCTGTTGCGCCGTCGGCCCCCGCAAGCGCCGAGGCCGCGTTGGGAGAGCTCTTCGAGGGTTTGATCAAGCTCGAGATCGGCCCGCTTGGCGACTTCTCCCAGCTGGTCGGCTTCGAAAACGCGGTCGGCCGTCTCGGCGCGTCCGAGATCTCGGTCGAGCGCTTCTCCGAGGGCCGCGCGACGCTCTCGATGCGGCTCGACGAGCCGGTCGACCTGCTCCGCGAGCTGGAAGAGAACGCTCCTTTCGAGTTCAACATCCGCCGCACCTCAGGCGACAACCTGGTCCTCGACGTCGACGAGGACCAGGACCCCGAGCAGCGCGCTGCCTAGCCTCCGGCTTCGTCGCCCGAACGTCTAAACTCGACCCTTCGCGGGGCTGTAGCTCAGCTGGAAGAGCGACGCGCTGGCAGCGCGTAGGTCACGGGTTCGAGTCCCGTCAGCTCCACTAAAGACCGCCTAAAATGCCGGCTTGCTTGCAGGAGCATTCGCTCGGGGGAAGTATGTTCTGACTGCATGCGCCTCATCCCGTTCCCAGAGTTAACGGCGGAGGATTTGCGCGCGTGGGAGCGTCTGGCGGGACGAGCGGCGCAGCCGAACCCTTTTTTCGAACCTGGCTTTGCGGCGGTCGCTGCGAAGACGCTTGGCACCGCCGAGGCCCGTCTGCTCGTCGCCGAGGGGGAGAACGGCGACTGGATCGGGTGCGTACCGGTAAAGCCCATGACCCGACGCGCTCGCCGTCTTGCACTCGGGACCTGGAACCACGATTACTCCTTCCTCGGCACGCCTTTGGTCGACCGCGATCGCCTCGATCGGTATGCGGCGGGGCTCGTCGCGGCGGTCGAACGGCGCGGGATGGGCCACTTCCTCGTCCTTCGCGACATCGACGAGGGGCCTGTTCTGGACGCCCTGCGCGATGCGATCGGTGCCTCGCGGAAGGTCGAGGTCGCATTCGAGCGCAGCTTCGAGCGCGCTGCTGTCGAGCGCCGGACCGAAGCTGACTACGTGTCGACGCTCAAGTCGTCGCGCCGCCGGCGCTTGAACCGGCGCCAGCGCAAGCTCGCGGAAGCAGTCGATGGCGAGCTCGACTGTCGTTACGTGCGCTGCGCCGACGGAGCGGTCGAGACCTTCCTGGAACTGGAGGCGTCGGGTTGGAAGGGGGAGCTGGGGACGGCGATGGCCTGCGACTCTGGGTCAACCGCATTCTTTGCCGAGATGTGCAAGTGGTTCGATCAGCGTGGGCGCCTGCAGATGCGCGTCATGCAGGGAAACGAAAAGGCGATCGTGATGAACTGCAACCTCGTCGCCGGCAACGCGATGTTCAGCTTCAAGACCGCCTATGACGAGTCGTTCCGCAAGTACGCGCCCGGCCTGCTGCTGCAGCTCGACGACTTCTCCGCCTGGCACGAGCGCGAGCGCGAGGACTACATGGACTCCTGCGGCGATCCCAATGCTCAAACGCTGAACGAGTTCTGGCCCGACCGGCGCACGATCACCACCGTCGTGATCGGGCGCCGAGGGTTGGCTGCGAGCGCTGCCCGAGTGGCGCTTCAGCTTCACTACTCGCCCGCCGGGCGGCGCCTCGCCGCGATGATCAGGCGTCCCTCCAGGAGGCTGGGCGTGGCTGCTGGGTTGATGGCGGGTTACCAGCCGATACTCGAGCTCAGCGGGCAGTACGCCGCCCGAATGTAGCGTCGGCGCACCCCCGCGTTCCTGGCTCAGCTCGCGACGCGAGCGAGGAAACCGCCGAGCCGCCGTTCGTAGAGCCGCGGGTCGACGTTCCAAGCCTCGACGTGTCCGGCCTTGGGGGCGCGGTGGTAGGTCACCCAGCGGGGCAGCTGGGCGGCGAAGTCCTCGCTGATCGCGATCGGCACGACCTTGTCGTCGTCGCCATGGAAGAGCAGGATCGGCAGCTGGAAGTCCTCGGGGTGCTCGAGGGCGTCGAGATCGTCCCAGTCGACGTCGATGCGGGCGCCGATCGCCCACTCGACCGGAAGCGCCATGAAACCGGGCAGCCCCATCTCGGTGGCGTTGAATTCGAGCACTTGCTGCCAGTCGAGCGCCGGCGCGTCGAGCACGAGGCCACTGACCCGAGGCGCGAGTGGCGAGTGCTGCATGAACTGGGCGACGATCGCGCCGCCCATCGAGTAGCCGGCGAGGACGAGGCGGCGGGCGCCGTGGTCGAGCGCGTAGCGCGCGGCGGCCTGGAGGTCGCGCCACTCGGTCAGGCCCATGTGGTGAAAGCCGTCGGGGCTGGGCGGGGCGCCGAGATCCTCGCGGTAGGTGATCAGCAGCGTCGGCAGCTCGGCCCGGTGCAGTCCCGGCACCATCCGCAAGCCCGTCTGGGGGGTGCTGTTGATCCCATGCACGACGATCGCCCAGGTATCGCCCTTCCCAGGAATCGACCAGGCCGGCATCGGACCTAGCTCGCTCTCGACGCCGACGTCGGCGAAGGGGATGCCGAGCGCCTGCTCCGGATCGCCCGAGAACACGTTGGCTTCGACCCCGACCTTCATTTCCGGAACCAGATAACCGCGCACGCTGCGCAGTCGGCGAGTCACGGTCTCGTCGTCCTCGCCGACGATCGCGCCGACGATCGCGTGTCCGCCCTCCCAGTCGAGCCCGTACATGCCCGGCCGCTCCGTTTCTTCGCTGCGGGTGAGGACGATTCGGCCCGGTGGCATTGCCTCGACCTTCACCTCCTTCGGCCAGCTCGAGTGGTCCGGCACCAGCACCCGGTCGGAGAAGTGCCAGCTGAGCAGGACGGCAATCGCGAGGATCAGGGGGAGCACGCCGGCAGCGTACTCAGGGAGTCCCGACGAGCTGCCGATGACCTTTCGATGAGCACCGCGAACGAGCACGTGTTCTCGCACGGCATGCAGGACACGCGCGAGGCGATCGCAGCCTGGAACGATCGCCCGGTGCCCGTCCTGGGCGCCTGGCTGGTCCTCAGCCTGGCGATCGCGCTCGCCCTGCTGGGAGCTGTCTGGGTCGTCGCCGGCCTGCTCACCCCCGACGTCACCCCGATCCACATGCCGGGCCTGACCGAGTCGACGAGCGCGGCCGACATGCTGCCGATCCTCTGGCGCAACTCGCTGGTGCTGGCGCTGCACGGAACCGCCTGCGTCGCCGGCTTCATCGCCGGCGCCTCGATGCCGATTGCCGCCGCCCAGCGCACTGGGTTCTCGCGCTGGGTTCACGTCAAGGCGGGCCAGTTCGCGATCCTCTTCGTCGCTGCGGTGACGATCTTCTCGCTGCTGACCCAGGCCCTCTACCTCGGCTTCCAGGGGGCGACGATTTCCTCCCAGCTCGACATCTCCCACGCGGTCCTCATCGTCAGCGTGCTGCCGCACGCAATCCCCGAGTTGACCGCCCTCTTCCTGCCCCTTGCCGCCTGGCTGATCGCGAGCCGGCGCGGCGAGTGGAACCAGCTGCTGGCAGCGACCTTCATCACCGTCGCACTCGCGATCCCCGTGCTGGTCGTCGCGGCGACGGTTGAGGTGTACGTCTGGCCGCAGATCCTCGAGGCGGTATCGCCCGTCTTCTGATCGAGCCTCGGCAGTACGCTCGCGGGCGTGGACCAGCTCGTGCAGATCGTCGGCGCCCTGCTGATCCTCGTCGCCTTCGCCGCGGCGCAGTTCGGGGCGATGGACCCGCACTCGCGCCTGTACCTCGTGCTCAACTTCGTCGGCTCGCTGATCCTCGCGGTGCTCGCCTGGCACGAGCGCCAGTGGGGCTTCCTGCTGCTCGAGACGGTCTGGGCGATCGTCTCCCTCTGGGGCCTGCAAGCATCCCTGCGGCGCGCCTGAGTCGATGGCCGCCGGGTACTCGGGCAAGCCGCTGGTCGAGAAGCTCGGCGTCAAGCCGGATTCCACGCTGGTCCTGATCGCCGCGCCGGATCGTGCCGAGCGCCTGCTCGAGCCGCTGCCGCCGGGGGTGAGGCTTCGTCACGCCAACCGCGGCCGGCGCGAGCTGACGATCTGGTTCGTCACCTCCCGGCGTGAGCTCGAACGGCGCTTCGACGCCGTCGCCAAGGCGGTCGCCGAGGGTACCCTCTGGATGGCCTGGCCGAAGCGCTCCTCGGGGGTGGAATCGGACCTGACCGAGGACGTGATCCGCGACGTCGCCCTGGCCGCCGGCATGGTTGACACCAAGGTCTGCGCGATCGACGAGACCTGGTCCGGCCTGCGCCTCACCCTGCGCCGCTCGTAAGATCGCCGTCCCATGGCCGGATACGAACCAAAGGCGATCGAGGCGAAGTGGCAGCAGCTCTGGGCCGAGGAGAAGACCTGGGAGGTCGCCAACCCCGGCCAGCCCGGGCACGCGGCCGAGAAGCCGAAGGCCTACGTGCTGGAGATGCTGCCCTACCCCTCGGGCGAGCCCCACGTCGGTCATCTCAAGTGCTACGCCGTGGGTGACGCGATCGCCCACTTCCGCCGCCGCCACGGCTTCGAGGTGATCCACCCGATGGGCTACGACTCCTTCGGCCTGCCGGCCGAGAACAACGCAATCAAGACCGGCGAGCCGCCGCGCGCTGCAACCGAGCGCTCGATCGAGTCCTTCCGCCGCCAGTTCCGCGAGTGGGGGATCTCGATCGACTGGTCGCGCGAGCTCGCCACCCACACGCCCGAGTACTACCGCTGGACCCAGTGGATCTTTCTGCGCCTCTTCGAGCGCGGCCTCGCCTATCGCGACGAGGCACCAGTCCAATGGTGCCCGAAGGACGCCACGGTCCTCGCCAACGAGCAGGTCGTCGACGGCCGCTGCGAGCGCTGCGGAACCCAGGTCGAACAGCGCCGGCTCGAGCAGTGGTTCTTCAAGATCACCGACTACGCCGAGCGGCTGCTCGCCGACTTCGACCTGCTCGAGTCCTGGCCCGAGCACGTGGTCACGATGCAGCGCAACTGGATCGGCCGCTCCGAGGGCGCCGAGGTGACCTTCCGCTGCGAGGAGCTCGACCTCGACTTCCCGGTCTTCACCACCCGCCCCGACACGCTCTTCGGCGCGACCTTCTTCGTCCTCGCCCCCGAGCACCCCGAGCTCGAGCGCCTGATCGCCGGCACGCCGGTGGAGGAGGAGGTGCGCGAGTACGTCAACCGGGTTGCCCGCGAGTCGGTGGAGGACAGGGGTGACGAGGACCGCCCCAAGACCGGCGTGCCGCTGGGCCGCACCGTCGTCAACCCGGTCAACGGCGAGGAGATCCCGATGTTCGTCGCCGACTACGTGCTGATGGAGTACGGCACCGGCGCGATCATGGCGGTGCCCGGGCACGACACGCGCGACTACGAGTTCGCCCGCGCCTTCGGCTTGCCGGTCAAGCGGGTGATCGAGGGCGCCGACGAGGAGGTCGCCGGCGACGAGGAGGGATTGCCCTACCCCGGCGACGGCCCGATGACCGGCTCGGGACGCTTCGACGGCAAGCACAACCGCGAGGCCTACGAGGAGATAGTCGCCTGGCTGAAGGGCGAAGGCCGGGGCGAATCCGCCGTCAACTACCGCCTCCGCGACTGGCTCGTCTCGCGCCAGCGCTATTGGGGGGCACCGATCCCCGTCATCTATTGCGAGCAATGCGGCATCGTCCCCGTCCCCGACGATCAGCTCCCGGTCGAGCTGCCCGAGGTCGACGATTACGCGCCGCAGGGCCGCAGCCCGTTGGCGGCCGCCGAGGAGTGGGTTGCCACCGAGTGCCCACGCTGCGGCGCTGCCGCCCGGCGCGAGACCGACACGATGGACACCTTCGTCGACTCCTCTTGGTACTTCATCCGTTACCTCGACCCGGTCAACCAGGAAGCGGTGTGGGATCGTGCCGCGGCCGACCACTGGCTGCCGGTCGACCAGTACATCGGCGGCGTCGAGCACGCGATCCTGCACCTGATGTACGCGCGCTTCTTCACCAAGGCGCTCGCCGACCTCGATCAGCTATCGGTGCAGGAGCCGTTCGCCAACCTCTTCACCCAGGGGATGATCACCCGCGACGGGGCCAAGATGTCGAAGTCGAAGGGCAATACGGTCAGCCCGGGGGAGTACGTCGAGCGCTACGGCGCCGACACTGCCCGCACCTACGTTTGCTTCATGGGCCCGCCCGAGCGCGGCGGCGACTGGTCTGACGAGGGTGTGGAGGGAGTGCAGCGTTTCCTCTCGCGTCTCTGGCGGCTCTGCGAGGAGGTCGAGGCAAAGGGGGATGCGGCAGTGGACGCGGGCGCCGCGGAGGGCGAGGCCCGCGAGCTGCTCGCCAAGGCCCACTGGGCGATCGACAAGGTGAGCCGCGACTTCGAGCGCGGCTTCCAGTTCAACACTGCGGTCGCCGCGGTGATGGAGCTGGTCAACGAGGCCTACCGGGTCAAGGACGGCATCTACGGGGATCCCGCCGGCTTAGGCGCGGTTCGCTTTGCCACTGCTACTGCCGCCTCGCTGATCTTCCCCTTTGCCCCCCATCTCGGCGCCGAGGTCTGGGAGAGGCTCGAGGGCAGGCGCATTTGGGAGACGCCGTGGCCGGTGGCCGACCCGGCGCTGCTCGCAAGCGACACCGTCACCCTCGTGGTTCAGGTCAACGGCAAGTTGCGCGACCGGATCGAGGCGTCCAGCGAGGCGCCGGAAGCGGAGCTACTCGCCCTCGCCCGCGAGAGCGAGAAGGTGCGCCGCCACCTCGACGGCAAGGAGGTCGTCAAGGAGATAGTGGTGCCCGGCAAGCTCGTCAACTTGGTCGCCCGCTAGCCGGACGACCGCTTGGTTTTCACGGCTTAGCCCCCTTTTTCTGGTACAAAGCCGCCGATGCTCGTCAGACGACTTTCCGATGCGCCCGCCGAGGAGTGGCACCGGGTTCGGTACCACGCGCTGATGGACGCCGGCCAGCTCGGCGCCCGCAACATGTCCGTGACCTGGCTGGAGATTCCCACCGGCGCCGAGCAGACGCTGCGCTCCGACGAGGAGGCTGAGCAGGTCTACGTGGTCGTGCGCGGCGCCGGAACGATGTCCGTCGTCGGTGACACCCAGGACGTGGGGGAGGGGGACCTGATCCTCGTCCCGCCCGCCACCGATCACTCGATCGCAAACAACGGCGAGGCGGCGCTGACCTGCGTCTCCGTCCAGTCACCTCCGGTTGCCGCGGCTGAGCTCTACAGCGATCAACTCGCTGAGGTCTCCGGTTACGGCGACGACGAAAACTTGTAGCTGAATCGTTCGCTTGCGCGCGCCACGCGCGCGCCCTGAGTGGCCAGGCTCGTAGCGATGCCCGAGCTGTCGCGTTCCCAGCTGGTTGCCTACGGCGCGGTAGCCGTTGCCCTGCTGTTGGTTGGTGCTCGCGCGATTCGGACTGAGGGCGGCGGCGACACTGCACACTTCGCCTCCTCGCCGGCTGCGAGTGGTGAGATCAGCCTGAAGAGCAGCGGCGGTGCCGACATCGTGATCGACGTCGCTGGCGCGGTGCGGCGGCCGGGCGTCTACCGGCTGCCGGCCGGCGCACGGGTCGTCGACGCGATCGATCGGGCCGGCGGGCCGGCGGGCAGCGCGATGCTCCAAGGGATCAACCGGGCAGCCCGCCTGACCGATGGCCAACAGGTGATGGTGCCCGAGCGCGGGCCCGGTGGGACGATCACAACGGCGGGCGGCGGGGCGCCGGACGGACCGATCAGCCTCGGCGGCGCGACCGTCGAGCAGCTCGAAACGATCGACGGCATCGGCCCGGTGACCGCCGGCAAGATCGTCGAATACCGCGACCAGCACGGCGGCCTCGCCTCGGTCGATCAGCTCGACCAGGTGAGCGGAATTGGCCCGGCGACGATGGAGTCGCTGCGGGCGCGGCTGCAGCCCTGACGTGCCACCGAGGCAGCTGCTTCTGCCGTTTCTCCTGACCGCGGCAGCGGTCGCCCTGGCGCTCACACACGCCGGTGAGATCCGCGACCGCGCCGAGCGGGCGCTCGGCAAGGGAATGCCCACCCGCGAGGCTGCGCTGGCGCGCGGCTTCGTCCTCGGCGAGGACGAGCAGGTCGACGAGCGCACGACCGACGATTTCCGCCGCTCCGGGTTGAGTCATCTGCTCGCGGTGTCGGGCCAGAACGTGGCGCTCTTGGCCTTGCTGGCGCTGCCGGTGCTGGCGGCGCTTGGGATGCCGCTGCGGACTCGCCTCGTCTGGATGCTCGGCCTGATCGTCGTCTATGTGCCGCTGGCCGGAGCGGGCCCGTCGATTCAGCGGGCGGCAATCATGGGCGCGCTGAGCGTGCTCGCAACGCTCGCCGGTCGCCGCTCCTCTCGCCTGTACGCGCTGGTGATCGCTGCCGTGGCCCTGCTTGCCGTCGAGCCGAGGATCGTCACCGACGTCGGCTGGCAGCTCAGCTTCACCGCGGTGCTGGGAATCGTTATCTTCGCCGCGCCGTTGCGGACAGCGCTCGGAGGCCGGCTCGGCACACGCGGCTGGCGCCGTCCGCTGGTCGACGGCGCTGCGATGACGATCGCCGCCACGATCGCGACCGCGCCCCTGATCGCCTTCCATTTCGAAGCGGTCTCGATCCTGACCCTCGTGGCCAACCTGCTGGCGCTGCCGGCGGTGGCGCCGGCGATGTGGTTGGGGATGCTGGCTGCGGCGGCGGGTCAGGTTCCCGGCTTCCCGGTCGAGGCGCTCAACGCGGTCAACGCGCTGCTCTTGGCCTACATCGCCCAGGTGGCCGCCTGGTGCAGCCGGCCTAGCTGGGCTTATCCGCACCTGCGGCTCGGAATCGGCGGGTTGATCGCCGCGTATGCCGCGATCGGGGCAGCAGCGGTCCTCATCACCCGCTTTCGCCGCCTGCGCCTGCCGGTGGTCCCGCGGGGGCGATTGCACGGTCCCGCTGCTCTGGCCCTCGTCGTCGTGCTGCTTGCCCTGGCTTGGCCTGCCGGCGGTGGCGCCGAGCAGGCGCTGGGCCCGCCCGCCGGCTTGCGGGTCTCGATCCTCGACGTCGGCCAGGGCGACTCGATCCTGCTGCAGCCTCGGGGAGCGCCGGCGTTGCTCGTCGACGGCGGGCCGCCCGGGGAGGGTCTCGAGGGCGAGCTGCGGGCGGCCGGGGTCGACCGTCTTGGCGCCGCGATCGTCACCCATGCGGAGTCCGACCACGCGTCGGGAATCCGCGAGCTGCTCGGCACGATGCCGGTGGGACAGGTCTTATTCGGCGCGCCTGACCCGGTGACGCTTGCCGCTGCCGCGGCCGCCGAGGTCCCCCGGCGTCGCGTGGTTCGCGGCAGCGAGCTGCGCTCGGGCGATCTGCGGCTCGACGTCCTCTGGCCGCCCGCCGAGCTGCTGACCAGGTCAACCCGCGACGAAGACCCGAACCGGCTCGCGGTCGTGATGCTTGCGCGCTGGGGCCGTTTCTCGATGCTGCTGACAGCCGATGCGGAGGCCGAGTCGGTCCCGCTCGATCCCGGGCCGATCGACGTCCTCAAGGTCGCTCACCACGGCAGCGAAGATGCGGGCCTCGGCGATCTGCTCGATCGCCTGCGGCCACGCCTGGCCGTGATCTCGGTCGGGGCCGGCAACCCCTTCGGGCACCCGACCGCCGCCGTGTTGTCGGCGCTTGCCGGCCACGGGGTGCGGACGCTGCGCACCGACCGCGATGGGACGGTCGTGCTCGAAGTGGCCGGCGCTTCGATCGAGGTCGACGGCGAAGGCTGACGCCGGCCCGAATCGCGGCCAGGCAGGGCCTAGACGAATCTACGAATCGATATTGGGGTTCTCTCGCCCCGGGCCTTGTCGATGGGGGAAGGGTGGCCGATGGACGTACCGGTGCATTTCAAGCCCCCATATCGACGGCCGCGATCGCCGAAGAAGCCGAGCGTGCTCGGCGGCGGCCTGCTCGAGCGCGCGCGCAGCACAACCCTGGCGCTGCTGGGGGTGACCACCGCAGTCGGGCTTTCGATGGTCGCCCTCGCGCTCAACCAGAGCTGGCCCCTCGTCGCCGACAGCCCCATTCCGGCGGCTCCCCTCAGGCACGAGAAGGTCGGCAAGGCGACGATCGCGGCGCAGGCGATCGCGAACGCGCCTGGCTCCAGCCTCGTTCGCGCTGAGAACGCGGCGCGACCCGGCTCCCGCCGCACTGCCGGCGGAGGCGAGGGCGGAGGCGCCCGGGAGCCCGAAGGCGGCTCTGCGCCCTCAGCCTCGGCCGAGCTGGTCGTTGCCCCGTCGGCTCCCGCCGAGCCGCAGGGAAACACTCCCCGCGGCACGGCTGAGCCGACCCCCTCTCCGCCTCCTGGCGGCACGACTCCAGAGGCGCCCGCGATCACGGTTCCCGTCTCCGAGCCCACCCAGCCCGAACCCGCTCCGCAATCGCCCCCCATGACCGAAACGCCGCCGGCTACCTCGTCGGAAGCGCCGGTCGATTCGTCCGATGACGACAATTGGGACGACGACGATGACTGGGATGACGACGACTGGGACGATCACGACGACGACTGGGACGATCACGGTGGCCGTGGTCACCACTGGTCCCGCGGTCACCACGACGACTGAGCGGTTCGCGGCCCGACGCAGGATCTAGACTCGGCGCATGGCCGAGGAGATGCGCCCCCTTTACCTGATTGCCGGCACCGACGGGGCGAAGATCGACGCGACCCGGGCGCGCCTGCGGGCGCGGGCGGAGCGCGACGGGGGGGCCGCTTCGTTGCTGATCTTCGAGCCGGGGGAGGGCCGCGGGGCGCCCGATCACGAAGGCCTGCTTGCCGCGATCCCGGCGATGTCGCTGACCGAGTCGCGCCGCTACCTGCTCGCCGACGGGGTCGAGCGCTGGCGCGACCGGCAGCTGGACGCCGTCGCCGCGGCGCTTGCCGAGCTGCCCCCTGACCTGAGCGTCGTCCTGATCGCCCGCGACAAGGCACCGCCGAAGCTGACCGCGGCGGTCAAGGCAGCGGCAGGGGAGATCCATGAGTTCGCAGCGCCGAAGGCGAGGGAGATGCCCCGGGTCCTGGTCGGCGACGCGAAGCAGCTCGGCTTTCGTCTCGACCCCGCCGCCGCCCGCATGCTTGTGGATCGGATGGGGGCGAACCCACAGCGCCTCCACAACGAGCTGGAGCGTCTCCTGCTCTGGGCTGGCGAGGGCGGCGAGGTGAGCGCGGCTGACCTGGACGCGATGATCGCCGACACTTCCGAAGCGGCGGTGTGGGCGCTCTCGGACGCCCTGCTCGAGCGCAATCCGGCGCGGGCGCTCGGCATCGGCGAGCGATTGATCTCGCAGGGAGAGAACGTCACCGGCTTGATCTACGGCCTTGCCTCGCGCTTGCGCAAAGCCTGCGCGGCGGCCGCGATGCTGGAGGAGGGCTCGCCGCCGAAGCAGGTCGAGTCCAGCCTCGGCATGCATCCCTATGCGGCGAAGCAGCTGGTCGCCAAGCTGGGGAACATCGATGCGGCTGAGCTGCAGGGAGCGACGATTGCCCTCGCCGACCTCGAGGTCTGGTGTCGCGGTGGCGCGGACTACGGCGACGAGCTTGCCCTGACGCTGGCTCTGCGAGCCGCGGCGGGAGTGCCGGCCTGACTACTTAGCGGCGCCGGCTGCGACGCGCGCGGCTCTTGCCTTCTTGCGCGCGGCGGTGTTCTTGTGAAGGGCGCCCTTCTGCACGGCCTTGTCGATGCGTGAGACGAGGGCGCGGTGCTCGGCCTCGATCGCAGCGGAGTCGCTGCCCTCGACGGCGCTTTCGAGCCTCCTGAAATAGGTCTTGACCGTGCTCGTCAGGAGCCGGTTCTCGGTCCTCTCGCGTTCGCTGCGTAGGATCCGCTTCTTCTGTGAGGCTATGTTCGCCATGAGCGCGGCGCCGGACTATACCGAGCCTCAAAGTCCATCCGAGCGCCGCCCCGGGCGGATCGCTCGTTCGACCGCGTTTTTCTCGGCCGCGACGGCAGCCTCCAGGGTCGCCGGCCTGGGTCGCGAGATCGTCGCCGCCGGCTACTACGGCGTCAGCGGTCCGATGTCCGCTTTCACGATCGCCTTCCAGCTGCCGAACCTGATCCGCGCCCTGTTCGCCGACGCCGCATTGCAGCCGGCCTTCGTCCCGATCTTCACCGAGCAGCTGGAGAAGAAGAACTACCGCGAGGCGTTCAGGCTGGCCTCGACCATGCTGCTCCTGGTCACGCTCGTGCTGGCGGCGATCACTGCGCTCTTCATGCTCGCCGCGCCGCTGATCATGCCGCTCTTCGCCCCGGGCTTCGAGGGAGAGCTGCTCGATCTGACGGTCACCCTCTCCCAGGTCATGTTCCCGATCCTGATCCTGCTCGGGATGAGCGGCGTCGTGGTCGGGATCCTCAACAGCTACGACCGCTTTGGCGCCTTCGCGATCGCGCCGCTCTTCTGGAACCTGACGATCATCGCCTGCCTGGTCGCGATCGTGCCCTCGCTCGAGGGCCAGGACCGGATCTATGCCTACGCGATCGGCGTCCTCGCCGGCACCGTCGTCCAGCTCGGGATCGTCGTCTTCGACCTGCGCAACACGCCATTCAAGTTCGCCTGGAGCTTCGATTGGCGCAACCGCGACGTGCACCGCGTCTTCCTGCTGATGCTGCCGGTGACGATCAGCCTCGGCCTGATCAACTTCAACCTCTTGATCAACAGCCTCTTCGGCAGCCTCGTCAGCGATCAGGCCCCAGCGGCGATCGACAAGGCCTTCCGGATTTACCAGCTGCCGCAGGGGATCTTCTCGGTGGCGATCGCGACCGTCCTCTTTCCGACCCTGGCCCGCTTCGCCTCGCGCGGCGAGCACGACAACCTGCGGTCGACGATGGCCAACGGGATGCGCCAGATCCTCTTCGTCCTATTGCCCGCCACTGCCGCGATCCTCGTTCTCTCCGAACCGATGATCCGGCTCGTCTACCAGCGTGGCGAGTTCACCCCCGAGCAGACGACCGTGGTTGCGACGGCGCTCTTCTGGTTTGCCTTCTCGCTTCCCGCCAACGGCCTCTTCCTGCTCCTCACGCGTACCTTCTTCAGCCTGCAGCGGCCGTGGCTACCGACCGCGATCGCCGCCGGCAACCTCGCCGTCACCGCGCTCGGAGCATTGGCCCTCTACAGCCTGGGGGTGGGCGGGATCGTCGCCGCGACGGCGATCGCAACCGTTGCCAGCGTCGTCGCCCAGGCCGTCATCCTGCGCCGCCTGCTCGGCGGCCTCGAGCTGGGCCGCTTGCTCAACGCCGGGATTCGCATCTCGATCGCCGCCCTGGCTCTTGCCGCCGTCAGCTTCGGCATCTGGGACGTGCTCGACGACGCCCTCGGCAGGGGGCTGCTGGGCCAGATCGTCTCGCTCGGCTCGGCCCTTGCAATCGGTGGGCTGGTCTACGTGGGCGTCGCGAGGCTCTTGCGGGTGGCCGAGCTGGAACAGGTCATGCGGCTGGTTCGCCGGCGCTAGATGCTCGACCTGCCGCGCTATCTGCTGGGCGTATTCGAGATAGCCCTGCTCGCGGGCTTCGCGACGCTGGGTGCGTCTGCTGTGCGCTCGCGCTTGCTCCCCGATTTCACGGGCGCTCCAGCGCATCTCGCCACCGGGGTGATCGCGCTTGCGCTCCTGATCTGGGCAGCCGAGATCCTCGGCAGCTTCGGGTTGTTCGGGCCGGTGGCGTATCTCATCGGCGTTGGGGTGGTCGGCTTGGGACTGCGGCTGGGTGTTGAGGGAGGGCGGGGGTATCCCTCCGGCTTGCTGGGTTTTTCGCCGGGCGGCAAGTCTTGCTCGCTGAGCGGTCAGGGCGAAAAACAGGACGCCGCTGCGCCGGAGGGATACCCCCGCCCTCCCTCACAGGGGCCGAGTGTCGCGACCGTGATTGCGCTGGTGGTGGCTGCGGTGGCAGTCGTCAAGTTCGGCCTGGACGTCAGGCCGAAGCTGTCGAGCGGGATGACCGGGTTCGATTCCACCTGGTACCACGGGCCGTTCGCCGCCGGATTCGCCCAGAGCGGGGACACGTGGAGCCTGCACTTCATCGCGCCGCAGTTCCTGGCCTGGTTCTACCCGGCAAACGCCGAAATCTTCCACGGCGTTGGGATGCTGGCGTTCGATCGCGACTTGCTCTCGCCGCTGCTGAACCTCGGCTGGTTTGCTGGCTGCCTGGTTGCTTGCTGGTGCATGGGCAAGCCGTACGGGGTCGCGCCGTGGTCGCTGGCGCTGGGAGCTGTGGCGTTGGGCTTGCCCTTGCTTTCAGATCAAGCCGGGGAGGCGCGGAACGACATCGTCGGGATTTTCTTCCTCCTCGCTGCGGTTGCGGTTGCCCTGAATGGTTGGGGGGCACGGAAAAACGGGCAGGCAGGGGGAGAGGGATCGGGAGGGTCTGGCGATCTCGGTGCAGAACTTGGCCCACTTGTCGTCGTTGGCCTGGCCGCGGGCCTCGCTGCCGGCACCAAGCTCAACTTCCTCCTACCCGCCGCAGTTCTCGTCCTTGGCTTGGCGCTGATCGTGCCGACGGGTAAGCGCTGGCGGGCCCTTGCCGCGGCAGGCCTCGCGGCCTTTGCGGGCGGTGGCTACTGGTACCTGCGCAACCTGGCTCACAGCGGCAACCCATTGCCCTGGTTCGACTCGATCGGGCCGATCTCGTTGCCGGCGCCCGATCAGGCGCTCGGCGGCCGTGAAGGCCACAGCGTGCTCAGCTACCTCACCGACGGAACGGTCTGG
Organism: Solirubrobacterales bacterium; assembly: GCA_040508545.1. GTDB lineage: Bacteria > Actinomycetota > Thermoleophilia > Solirubrobacterales > 70-9 > VRUE01. Next base: position 6,215 of record JBEVMR010000078.1, on the reverse strand, counting down.
TCTGACTGGTTCCTGCCGGGCTTCCACGATGGTTTGACCCTGATCTGGCCCTTGTTCGCAGCTGGAGCGCTGGCCGGACTCCTTCTCTGTCTCGTCGGGCGGGGTGCGTGGTTGAGGTTTGAGCCGGATAGCGAACCAAACCTCAACCACGACCGGGTGTTGCCGCTCGTGGGCCTCGTCGGGATCGCAGTCATCGTCGCCTGGCTTGTTGCCCCAACCTCAGCTTCCGGTCCGGAGGGCTTGCCCCGTGGCTTCGAGTCCGGCCTGCGCTATCTCGCTCCCGCTCTCGCTCTCGGTCTGGCCGTCCTCCCGGCAGCGATCCTCCCGTGGGTGGCGCGGTGGCGGGGGTCCCCCATAGCGGAGGGCTCGCGCAGCGAGTCCGAGCACATGGGGGAAGGCCGCCGCGACAGGACCCGCGGGCCACTTGCCGCCGTGGTCCTGGCCATGCTGGTTGTGGTGGCCATCGGCTATCCGGTCCAACGCCACTACCTGGAGAACCGCTACGCCAACCCCAGCTTTGCCGCCCCCGGCCTCAATGCGGCCTTCAAGTGGGCGGACCCGCTATCCGGTGCCCGTATCGCCACGACCAGCACGCGTCAGTACCCCCTCTACGGCACCGACCTCTCCAACCACGTCCAGTACATCGGCGAAGAGCAGTTCCACGGCGGCTTCACCGCTCCCACCAGCTGCAAGCAATGGCGTCACACGCTCAACGCCGGGCACTACGAGTACGTCGTAACGAGCCGCGACCGCATTGAAGAGGGGAAGCCGCCCTACCCAGCCTCGACCCGCTGGACCGAAGGCTTGGGAGTTGAAGAGGTCCTTCGCCAGCCTCCCGCGGTGGTGTTCAGGCTGAAAGGCCCACTGGACCCGGCGGCGTGTAGGCAATAGCGCCAGTCGCCATACTGGCGATCCGCCGATGGACCACATTCGTAACTTCTCGATCATCGCCCACATCGACCACGGCAAGTCGACCCTGGCCGACCGCATCCTCGAGGTCACCGGGGCCGTCGACCCGAAGAAAATGCAGGCCCAGATGCTCGACTCGATGGACCTCGAGCGCGAGCGCGGGATCACGATCAAGGCCCAGGCCGTGCGGGTGGAGTACAAGGCCGCCGACGGGGAGACCTACCACCTGCACCTGATCGACACTCCGGGCCATGTCGACTTCTCCTACGAGGTCTCGCGCAGCCTCGCCGCCTGCGAGGGCGCCCTGCTGGTTGTCGACGCCGCCCAGGGGGTCGAGGCGCAGACCGTCGCCAACACCTACCTGGCGATCGAGAACGGGCTGGAGCTGATCCCGGTGATCAACAAGGTCGATCTGCCCGGCGCCGAGCCCGACCGGGTGGCGGGGGAGATCGCTGACCTGATCGGCGGGGACCCCGAGGAAGCGCTGCGGATCTCGGCCAAGACCGGCGAGGGGGTGGTCGAGGTGCTCGAGGCGATCGTCGCCCGGGTGCCAGCGCCCAAGGGCGAGCCCGATGCTCCCACCAGGGCGCTGATCTTCGATTCCGAGTTCGACCAGTACCGCGGCGTGATCGCTTACGTGCGGATGGTCGACGGCGCCTTTCGCAAGCACGAGCAGATCCTGGCGATGCAGAACGGCACCGAGGCCGACATCGACGACATCGGCTTCTTCCGGCCGGCGATGACCGGCGTGCAGCGGATGGACGCGGGCGACGTCGGCTACCTGATCACTGGCATCAAGGACGTCGCCAAGCTGCGCGTCGGCGATACGTTGACGGCGCTCGACCGGGCAGCCACCGAGCCGCTGGAGGGCTACCGCGAGGTCAGGCCGATGGTCTTCTGCGGCCTCTTCCCGATCGATACCGACCGCTTCGAAGACCTGCGCGACGCGCTCGAGAAGCTGGCGCTCAACGACGCCGCGCTGTCCTGGGAGCCGGAGACCTCCGAGGCGCTCGGGTTCGGCTTCCGCTGCGGCTTCCTCGGCCTGCTCCACATGGAGATCGTGCGCGAGCGGCTGGAGCGCGAGTACGGCCTCGACCTGCTCTCGACGACGCCGAACGTGCGCTATGAGGTCCACAAAACCAGTGGCGAGTCGGTGGAGGTCCGCAGCCCGACCGAGCTGCCCGACCCGGGCACGATCGAGGCGATCGAAGAGCCCTACATTCGCGCCACGATCATCGCTCCGTCCGAGCAGGTGGGCGCCGTGATGGAGCTCTGCCAGGCTCGCCGCGGCACCCACGTCGACATGCACTACCTGAGCCCGCAGCGGGTCCAGATCCGCTACGACATGCCGCTGGGCGAGATCGTCCTCGACTTCTTCGACCTGCTCAAGTCCTCGACGCGCGGCTATGCGTCCCTGGACTACGAGCCGATTGGCAACCGGCCCTCCGACCTGGTCAAAGTCGACATCCTGCTCGCCGGCGACAAGGTCGACGCGCTCTCGATCATCGTCCACCGCGATTTCTCCTACGAGCAGGGCAAGCGCTTGGTCGAGCGGCTGCGCAAGACGATCCCGCGCCAGCTCTTCGACGTGCCGGTGCAGGCCGCGATCGGCTCCAACATCCTCGCTCGCGAGACGGTCAAGGCGCTGCGCAAGGACGTCACCGCGAAGCTCTACGGCGGCGATGTCACCCGCAAGAACAAGCTGCTGAAGAAGCAGAAAGCGGGCAAGAAGCGGATGAAGCAGGTGGGCCGGGTCGAGGTCCCCCAGGAGGCGTTCCTGGCGGTCTTGCAGATCGACGAGTAGCGGTTGTAGGGAGGGGCGGGGGTGTCCCTCCGGCTTGCTGGGTTTTTCGCCCAGGGGCGCCGAACGCCATCCGACATCGCCGATGGGGCGAAAAAGAGGACGCTGCTGCGCCGGAGGGACATCCCCGCCCCCCTGCGTAGAGCTGTCGGGCGCTCGATCTCGCGACTCGTCTTCGTAAGCGCGAATAGACTGGCGCGCCATGACTATGAAGACGGATGCAATAGGCAAGGAGTGGCCCGCCACGACTTATGAGGTGGGCAAGGAGAAGATCGGCGAGTACGCGCGGGTGATCGGGCTCGAGAACCCGGTTCACTTCGATCGCGAGGCCGCCAAGGCAGCCGGCTACCGCGACGTGGTCGCGCCGCCGATGTTCTGCGTCGTCTACAGCGCGCCGGCGCTGGGGCCGGCGATGTTCGACCCCGAGGTGGCGATGAACTTCGCCGCGATGGTCCACGGCGGTCAGGAGTTCGTCTGGGGCGAGCCCGCCTGTTCCGGCGACGAGATCACCACCACCGCCAAGTGCCTGGAGATCTACGAGAAGGACGGCAAGGGCTTCTACGTCTTCGAGACCAACTCGGTCAACGGGAGCGGCGAGCAGGTCGTGCGCGGCACCTGGACCAACATCGTGAGGGGAGTCTGAGATGGCAGAGCTGAGCGCCGGCGAGCAGATCGCCGAGCTGAAGGTGACGCCCGACAAGTACCTGCCGCACCGCTACGCGGGCGCCTCGGGCGATTTCAACCCGATCCACATCGATCCCGAGTTCGCCAAGGCCGTCGGCCTGCCCAACACGATCCTGCACGGCCTTTACATGATGGGCCTCACCGCTCGCGCCGCCACCGAGGCGGCGGGGGGCGATCCGAAATCGCTGAGGCGTCTCTCGGTTCAGTTCCGCGGCATGGGGGCGCCGGAGACCGAGATCACGGTTACAGGCACCGTCGCGTCGGTCGACGATGGCAAGGCGACTATCGAGGTCGTCGCTGCGCAGGGCGAGAATCAGACGATTCGGAATGCCGAGGCGGAAGTAGCGCTTTAGGGCTGTGGAGGCGCCGGGTGACCCTTCCCGAAACGCTCGGCGGGAGCCTCGCTTGAGTGTTTCGGGAAGGGTCACCCGGCGCCCTCTTAGACTTCAAGCTGTGCTTTCCGAGCGGCAAGAGTTGATTCTGAAGCTGGTTGTCGACGCGCACTTGGCGTCGGGGAAGCCGGTTGCTTCCAAGTCGATCGCGGAAAGCTCCGAGATAGTGTGGGGCCCGTCGACCGTTCGGGCTGAGCTGGCGGGGCTCGAGGCGGCCGGTTTCCTCACTCATCCGCATACCTCGGCGGGACGGGTTCCCACCGAGGTCGGCTACCGCTATTACGTCGATCGGCTGATCGAGTCCGGCGCACCGCCGGCTGGGGTCGAACTGGAGCTGTCGCGGCTGCGGCGCGAGATCGACGAGGCAATGCGGGAGACCACCGCCGCCCTGGCTCAAGTCACCGACCTGATGGCACTCGTCACGGCGCCGGCGCCGGCAACGGCGACGATCCACCGGGTCGAGGTCCTGCGCCTGCAACCAGACAAGGTGATGGCGATCGCGATCGCCTCGACCGGAGCGATCGCCAAGCGCGTCTTCGACTTCCATGGGCCGGTCGATCCGGGACTGGTCGAGTGGGCGTCGAGCTATCTCAACGAGTCGCTTTCCGGGATGAGCGTCGGCGCGCGGATGATCGCCAACCGCCTCTCCGATCCCGAGCTTGGCCCGGTCGAGTCTCGCTTCCTCGCCACCCTCGGACCGGCATTCACCGAGCTCGAGCAGGAGACCGGCGAGAGCCTCTACATGGAGGGGGCTTCGCGGCTGCTCTCCGATGACCATCGGGGCGACTTGCCCGCCGCCGACCGCTTGATGACTGCGCTGGAGCAGCGTGCCGGCGTCCTCGGCATGTTGCGCTCGGCGCTGGAGGAGCGCTCGGTCTTCCTCTGGATCGGCGGCGAGAATCCGCAGCCGGAGCTGCGCTCGGTCAGCGTCGTCGGCGCCAATTACGGCCTGGCGCACCGTAATCTCGGCTCGGTTGGCGTGGTCGGTCCGCTGCGCATGGACTACGCCACCGCGATCGCCTCGGTGCGCGGGGCGGCGCGTGAGCTGTCGCGCTACTGCGAGTCGGTCTACGGCTGATGCCCGGCGACTACTACGAGATCCTCGGCGTCGCCCGCGATGCCAACAAGGCCGAGGTGAAGACCGCCTTCCGCCGCCTCGCGCGCGAGCTGCATCCCGATGTAAACAACCACGACCCCGAGGCCGAGGAGAAGTTCAAGGCCGCGGCCGAAGCCTACGAGGTGCTCTCCGACACCGAGCGCCGCCGAGCCTACGATGCCTACGGTCACGATGGCCTGCGCGGCGCCGGCGCTGCCCAGGGCGGCTTTGGCTCGGTCGAGGACATATTCCAGGCCTTCTTCAGCGGCAGCTTCGGCTTCGAGACGCGGCGTGGGCCGATGCGGGGCCAGGACCTGATCCACACGGTGGAGATCTCGGCGGTCGACGCGATGCTCGGCGCCAAGATCAGGATCCCGAGCCACGAGGGCGAGCGCGAGCTGGAGCTGCCCGCCGGGATCCAGCCCGGCAGCCAGTTCGCGCTGCGGGGGCACGGGATGCCGGGGGCGAACGGCGGTCCGCCCGGCGATCTCGTCGTCGCCATCCAGGTGATCGTGCCGGAGGAGCTCTCCGAGGAGCAGCGCGAGCTGGCCGAGAAGCTCGGTGAGACGCTGGAGCCGCGCAACCTGCGTTCGCGGCAGGACGGCGGCGACAGCTTCTTCAGCCGGATGCGCCGAGCCTTCGGTTGATCCGCCTCGCGGTCCGCTGCGTTCCGGAGCTGGCCGAGCAGGTGCTGGCCGAGCTGACCGTGCTGGCGCCGAACGGGGTCGAGGAGGAGCGCGGCCGCGGCTACGTCGAGTACGCGATCTACGGCGGCGAGGGCGAGCTGCCCGAGCTGGGGGAGATCGAGGCGGCGGCCGGCGGCGGCCTGGTCGAGCTGGTCGCGACCCAGGTGCCCGACGACTGGGCCGACCGCTGGCAGGACTTCCACAAGCCGCTCCTGGTCGGCGAGCGCCTCTGGCTCCGCCCCTCCTGGGAGCCGCCGCGCGAGAAGACCATCGACCTAGTCGTCGACCCCGGCCGAGCCTTCGGCACCGGCGCCCATCCAACCACCCGCCTTTGCTTGGAGCTCCTGCTCGAGCTATCCGAGGCGGGGGAGGCCGAGGGAGCTCTGACCGACCTGGGCACCGGCTCTGGGGTGTTGGCGATTGCAGCCGCCAAGCTCGGATGGGACCCGGTGACGGGCTATGACCACGAGCAAGCTGCAATTGAAGCTTCGGGCGAAAACGCAGCCGCGAACGGCGTTGCGGCCAGCTTCGAGCACAGGAACCTGCGCGACAGCCTGCCGCCGCTTCCACCGACTGTGGTCGCGAATCTGACCGCGCCTGTGCTCGAGGTGGTTGCGGAGCAGCTAGCTGGGCTGGTGGGGGGGAGT